>NZ_CP187527.1:2411983-2713481 GCF_049852175.1 Xylanimonas sp. McL0601 | reverse complement strand
GTGCTGCGCTCCGACCGCCCGGTGCCCGACTCCATCAAGCGCAAGATCGCGCTCATGTGCGACGTCGACAACGAGGCCGTCGTCAACGCGGCGGACGCGCCGAGCATCTACGACATCCCGCGCGTGCTGCACAGCGAGGGGCTGGACGCGTTCGTGGTGCGCCGTCTCGACCTGCCGTTCCACGACGTCGAGTGGGCCGGCTGGAACACCCTGCTCGAGCGCGTGCACGAGCCGGAGCACAACGTCGAGGTCGCGCTGGTCGGCAAGTACATCGACCTGCCCGACGCGTACCTGTCCGTGACCGAGGCGCTGCGCGCCGGCGGGTTCGCCAACGACGCCAAGGTGTCGATCCGGTGGGTCGCGGCGGACGACTGCCAGACCCCGGAGGGCGCGCAGGCGTCGCTCGAGGGTGCCGACGCCATCCTGGTGCCCGGCGGCTTCGGCGTGCGCGGCATCGACGGCAAGATCGGCGCGCTGCGCTGGGCGCGGGAGAACCTCGTGCCGACGCTCGGCATCTGCCTCGGCCTCCAGTCGATGGTTATCGAGTACGCCCGCAACGTCCTCGGCTACGCCGACGCCTCGTCGACGGAGTTCGACCCGGAGTCGGCGCACCCCGTCATCGCGACCATGGCCGAGCAGCTCGCCTTCGTCGACGGCAAGGGCGACCTGGGCGGCACGATGCGCCTCGGCGGGTACGACGCCACGCTCGCCTCGGGCTCCCAGGTCGCGAAGGCCTATGGCACCGAGCAGGTCTCGGAGCGGCACCGTCACCGCTACGAGGTGAACAACGCCTACCGCGAGCAGCTCGAGTCCGCGGGCCTGCGCATCTCGGGCACGTCCCCGGACTCGACGCTCGTCGAGTTCGTCGAGCTGCCGGCCGAGGCGCACCCGTACTACGTCTCGACGCAGGCGCACCCTGAGTTCAAGTCGCGCCCGACGGCGGCGCACCCGCTGTTCTCGGGACTGATCGCCGCGGCGCTCGAGCGGCAGAGCGCGTGAGCGGACGCCTCAGCGACGCCGTCGCGCCGCGGCCCTCGTCGCGGCGCGACGGCACGTTCACAGGCCGCATCTTCGACGTCGTGCGTGAGGACGTCGACCTCGGCGACGCCGGGACGGTGCTCCGCGAGTACGTCGACCACCCCGGGGCGGTCGCGATCGTCGCGCTCGACGCCGACGGCAACGTCGCCCTCGTCGACCAGTACCGCCACCCCGTGCGGTCGGTGCTGTGGGAGATCCCGGCAGGCCTGCTCGACGTCGAGGGGGAGGACGCGCAGCGCGCGGCCGCCCGCGAGCTCGCCGAGGAGGCCGACCTGCGCGCGGAGCGCTGGGACGTGCTCGCGGACTTCCTCACCTCGCCCGGTGGTAGCAACGAGGCTCTCCGCGTGTTCCTCGCGCGTGAGCTGACGCCCGTCCCCGAGGCGGAGCGGCACGTGCGCACCGACGAGGAGGCGGCCATGCAGGTGCGCTGGGCGCCCCTCGACGACGTCGTCGCTGCCGTGCTGGACGGCTCGCTGCACAACCCGTCGACTGTCGTGGGCGCGCTGGCCGCCTTCGCGGCTCGGGCTGGTGGCTGGTCCGCGCTGCGGCCGGCCGACGCGCCCTGGCCGTACCGGCGCGGGGCGCTGCCGCGCTGAGCCGATCGGCGGTTGCGATTCTGATCGGCGACCAGCGCTTCTGATCGCGAAGTCCACCCGCCTCGCGCGACGGCCGTGCATGCGCGATGCTTCCGCGCATGCCTGTCCGCCTCGACCTGCCGCCCGGGCTCGGCCAGCGCCCCTTGGCGCTGCCCGACGCCGCCGCGGTGGCCGCGGTCATGGCGGCCGGTGAGCTCGCCGACACCGGCGAGGTCGTCATCGAGGCGGCCGACATCGTGGCCGACTGGTCGCGCCCGTCGTTCGACGTCGGCGCCTCCACCGTCGGCGTCATCGGGCAGGCCGACCGGTCGCTGGTCGCCTACGCCGAGGTGACGTCGGGGGACCGGGCGTCCCTCGCGGTGCACCCCGACTACCGAGGGCGGGGGCTCGAGGCCGAGCTCGCGCGCTGGCTGCGCGAGCGAGCGGGTGAGGCAGGCTCCGCCGTCGTGGGACTGCCGGTGCCCGAGGGCTCCCTGCTCGACGGGCAGCTGGCCGCGCTCGGCTGGGAGGTCCGCTGGGCCAGCTGGGTGCTGGCCCTCCCCGCGGACGCCGAGATCCCGCCGCGCACCCCGCCCGCCGGCTACGCGGTGCGGGCCGCGCGGCCCGACGAGCACGAGGACTGCTGGCAGGTGATCGAGGACGCGTTCCTCGAGTGGTCGGTGCGGGAGCGGCGACCGTTCGCCGACTGGTCCGCCGCGGTGACCGGGCGGCCCGGGTTCGAGCCGTGGCAGCTGCGCGTGGCCACCGACCCGGCCGGCGCCGTCGTCGCCGCGTGCGTGCTGGTGATGGCGACGCCGGACGGCGTCCCCGAGGGCTACGTCGACATGGTGGCGACCCGCCGCGACCATCGTCACCGCGGACTCGCGCAGGCGCTGCTCGCGGACGCGTTCGCCGTCGCACGAGCCCACGGCGCGGCGCGGTCGACCCTCTCGACCGACTCGCGCACCGGCGCGCTCGGGCTCTACCGGCGGCTGGGCATGGAGGTCATCTCCACCTGGGTGAACCGGTGCGCGCCGACCCTGCGGGCGGCGGGCGGGTAGGAGCCCTGCGCGCACCACGACAGCGCCCGACAATCAGCGTCGGCGCAGGCTGCGCCGGTTAAGGTTGCCGAATGCCGCACCCCCCGAGCGAGCCCGGCGTCGGCGTCCTCGGGCCCGTGACCGTCGCGGGACCGGACGGCGAGCCGCGCGCACCCCGCAGCGAGCGCGCGTCGGCGCTGCTGGTCGCGCTCGCGCTGGCGGGCAGCCGCGCCGTCCCCGTGACGTCGCTGGTCGACGACCTGTGGACCGACGGCGTCCCGGCCGACCCGCGGGCGGCCCTGCAGTCGCTCGTGTCGCGGCTGCGGGCGACGGCCGGTGCGACCGTCGTCGTCAGCCGTCCCGGCGGGTACGTGCTCGGGGTGCCCAGCGACCTCGCGCTCGCCGAGCGCGGGCTCGCGGCCGCCCGCGCCGCCCTTGCCCGGGGAGAGGCGGCCGACGCGGCCGCGGCGTCGGCCACGGCTCTGGCCCGCTGGCGAGGGGAACCGGGCGGCGGGCTCGGACCGACCTTCGACGGGCTCTCGCGCACGCTCGCGACCGCTGCGGACCGCCTGCGTGACGACCTCGTCTCGGTGCGGCGGCAGGCCGCGGCAGCGCTCGGCGACCACGAGACCGTCGTCGCGCTCGCCACGGACGCGTTCGAGGCGGACCCAACCGACGAGGTCGCCGCGCGCGACCTCATCACCGCCCTCGCCGCGACCGGGCGGTCCGCCGACGCCGCCCGGGCGTTCACGCGGCTGCGGCACGCGCTCGTCACCGAGCTGGGCACCGACCCGTCGCCCGAGCTCGAGGCGCTCGTGCGCGGGCTCGAGTCGCTGCCGCCTGCCACCCCGACCTCGACCGGCACCGACCGCCGAGCCGCGCGCGGCCTCCGGCCGGCGGCCCAGCCCCTCCTCGGTCGCGACGACGACATCACCGCCGTCCTCAAGGCGCTCGACGAGCAGCGGCTGGTGACGATCCTCGGCGCGGGCGGGCTCGGCAAGACGCGACTGGCGCTGGAGGTCGCGCGTCGCGTGCTCGACGACGTCCCCGCCGGCGAGCCGCACCAGGTGGTCGTGGCCGAGCTCGCCGGCGTGCGCACCGACGACGACGTCGTGCTGGCGCTCGCGGACGCGCTCGGGATCGCTGCCGCGCCGTCGGCCCGCCTGTCCGAGCGGATCCTCGCGGGCGACGTGCGCGAGCAGCTCCTCGAGCGGGTGCGTTCCACGCCCACGCTGCTGGTGCTCGACAACTGCGAGCACGTCGTGGCGGGCGCCGCTGCCTGGACCGCCGAGCTGCTCGCCGCGGCGCCCGGGCTGCGCGTGCTCACCACGAGCCGCGCGCCGCTCGAGCTCGCGGAGGAGCAGGTCTACGCGCCCGCACCCCTCGAGGCGGACGGGGCGGGCGCCGAGCTGTTCCGGCGCCGCGCCACTGCGGCACGCCCCGGCGTGCGCCTGCCCGCCGACGTCGTCGTGCGCCTCGTGGAACGGCTCGACGGCCTGCCGCTCGCCATCGAGCTGGCCGCGGCACGCGTGCGGACGCTGAGCGTCGAGGAGATCGAGGCGCACCTGGACGAGCGGTTCGCGCTGCTGCGCGGCGGCGACCGGTCCGCGCCCGAGCGGCAGCGGACGCTCGAGGCAGTCATCGACTGGAGCTGGAACCTCCTCGAGCCCGCGCAGCGCGAGCTGTGGCGGCGCGTCGCCGTGCTGCCGGACGGGTTCACCGCGCACGCCTCGGCCGTGGTGGGACGGCTCGACCCGTCCGCGCGGCCGCTCGACGTGCTCGACGACCTGGACGCGCTCGTCAGCCAGTCCATCGTCAGCGCCGTCGACGTACCCGGCGGCACCCGCTACCGCATGCTCGAGACCGTCCGGGAGCTCGGGATCGTCCGCCTCGACGCGGCCGGTGAGGAGGCTCCGGTGCGCTCGGCCCTCTGGGCGTGGGCTGTGGACGTCGCGGACCGCTGCGTCTCGGCACTGCTAGGCCCCGGCCAGGTCGACGCCCTCCGGGAGCTCGAGCGCGAGCAGGAGAACCTGCTGTTCGCCCTGCGCACCGCCGCGGTGCCCGACGTCGAGCCCTGGGTTCCAGGGCGTTCCGTGGTGCGCCGCCCCGACGTCGTCGTGCGGCTCTTCATCGCGCTCAGCGGGTCGTGGGCGCTGCACGGCAGCGAGGAGCGGGCCGCGCGCCTCGCGGCGGTCGTCGGCGACGCCGTGACCTGGTGGGCCGTGCCCCGTGCGGACCGCGACCGTGCGGCGCTCGCGATGCTCTTCGGAGCGATGTCGCGCGCGCTCGAGCGCGGGCTCGGCCAGGCGCGGCTGCTCGCGCGCCTGCGCCTCCTGCTGCGCGCGGACGAGGGCGACGCGCAGGGGCAGACGATCGGTTTGCGGACGCGGGTGGTCGTCACCATGTTCCTCGGCAACGCTGCCCGCACTGTCGACGGCATCGACGACGCGGTCGCCGCTCTGAGCACGATCGACGACCCGGTCCTCGCGTTCGCGGCGCAGCTCGCCCTGGCGCAGGGCGCCGAGAACGACGGCCGCCTCGAGGAGTCCGTGCACCTCGCGACCCTTGCGTACGAGGCGGCCGCACCGGTCGGCGACGTGGCGACCCGGACGTTCGCGGCCATGCTCGTGGCGTCGAGCCTCAGCGAGGACGGCCGGTCGCAGGAGGCCGTCGAGTGGTCGGTGCGCGCCCGCGCCGGTCTCGAGACCCTGGGCTCCGAGGCAGCCCAGCGCCTGCTCGACTGGGTCGACCTGACCGCGGCGCTCGATCGCGCCGACTACGCCGAGGCCGAGCGCATCTGTGCCTTCCTGGAGGCCATCGACGACTCCGGGCGCCAGCCGCTCGCGGGGACCGAGCAGCGGGCCGTCGCCGAGGCGGGTCGCGCCGAGATCGCGCTCGCGCGCGGTGATGCCGAGGAGGTGTTCGCCCGGTATCGGGGAGCCGCAGAAGCGGTTCGCGAGGAGACCGGGCCCTCGGCGCCCTGGGCCATCATGGTGGGCGCCGCGGGCAGCGTCCGCCTGGCGCAGGCCGGCCGCGCCGCAGAGGCGCTCGAGACCGCCCGCGACGCCGCGCGCCGCGCGATCCAGTTCATGCACGTGTGGATCGCACGAAGCGTCGACCGCCCGGTGCTCGGGACGGCGTGCGTCGGACTCGGTGTGGCGCTCGCTGTGGCGGACACCGACCATGGCCGCGCCGACGCCGTCCACTGCGGGCTCGAGCTGCTCTGCCTGGGCGACGCGCTCGGCGCCCGCCAGGACCTGCAGGCGCTGCGTCGCGCCCCGCTGTTCGCCGCCGCGGAGAAGCGGCACGGAGCAGCGGCGCTGGCTGCGGCCCGCGAGCGGGTCGCAGCGCTCGACCGCGCAGACCACCCGTCCCGCGCGTTCGAGCTGCTGGCCGGCGCGACCGGCTGAGCTCGACACAGAGGTCTGGTCTCGGCAGCACGTGCTGCCAGGACCAGAGCTCTGTGCCGATCCCCGCCGCCGTCGTCAGGCCTTGCGCATGTAGCTGCGCACCGCGAGCGGTGCGAAGATCGCCACCACGATGACCGCGCCCAGGAGAGCCACGAGCACGTCCCCGGTGGCGCCGGCACCCGTGGTGAGCGAGCGCACGGCGGTGACGACGTGGGTCACCGGGTTGACGGCGACGAACGACTTGAGCCCGTCCGGGAGCGACGACGCCGGGACGTAGGCGTTCGACACGAACGTCAGCGGGAACAGCACGAGGAACGAGATGCCCTGGACCGACGAGGCGCTCCGGAGGATGACACCGAGGAACGCGAAGACCCAGCTGATCGCCCAGGCGCAGAGGATCACGAGCAGCCCGGCGGCGACCGTGCCGGCGAACGACGCCGGACGCCAGCCCATGATGTAGCCCATCACCAGCGTGAGGGTCGTGGCGATCACGTACCGCAGCATGTCGGCGATCAGCGCGCCGGAGAGCGGGGCGATCCGAGCGATGGGCAGCGAGCGGAACCGGTCGAACACGCCCTTGTCCATGTCCTCGCGCAGCTGCGTGCCGGTCACGGCGGACGTCGTGATGACGGTCTGCACGAGGATGCCCGGGATGAGGATCGGCAGGTACGCGTGCACGTCCCCCGCGATCGCACCGCCGAACAGGTAGGCGAACATCAGGGTGAAGAGGATGGGCTGCACGGTGACGTCGATGAGCTGCTCGGGGGTGCGGCGCACCTTGAGCAGGCCGCGCCAGGCCATCGTGAGCGACTGCTGGACGGTCGTGGCCAGCGTGATCGGGCGGGCCGCGTGCGCGCCCGGGGCGGTGGGGAGGGCGACGGCGGTCATGCGAGCACCTTCTCTGCGTTCGGGGTGGCCTCGGCCTGCTCGGCGGCGTCGTCCGACGTCGCGGCGTGGCCGGTCAGGGTGAGGAAGACCTCGTCGAGCGTGGGCTTGGCGAGGTTGAGCTCGCGCACCTCGATGTCCGCGTCGCGCAGGCGCAGGAGCACGGTGGACACGGCCGCGGCGTCGGCGAGCGGCACCGTCAGGCGGACGGACTCGCTGAGCGGTGTGGGCGTGGGCTCCTGGCCGACGACGGCGGCGACGAGGCCGCGGGCGCGGTCGGCGTCCTCGCGCGCGACGGCGACCTGGAGGGCCTGGTGGCCGACGGACCGCTTGAGGTCGTCGGCGGTGCCCTCGGCCACGACGTGTCCGCGGTCGATGACGGCGATGCGGTCGGCGAGCTGGTCGGCCTCGTCGAGGTACTGCGTGGTGAGCAGGACGGTGGAGCCGCCCGCCACGAGCCGGCGGATCGTGTCCCACATCTGGATGCGGGTCCGCGGGTCGAGGCCCGTGGTGGGCTCGTCGAGGAAGATCAGCGGCGGCTGCGCGATGAGGCTGGCCGCCAGGTCCAGGCGGCGGCGCATGCCGCCGCTGAACGCCTTGAGGGGCTTGCGCGCCGCCTCGGTGAGGGCGAACTCCTCGAGCAGCTCGGCGGACTTCGCCTTGGCTGCGCGGCTCGACAGGCCGAGGAGGCGCCCGAAGATCACGAGGTTCTCGGTGGCGGACAGGTTCTCGTCGACGGACGCGTACTGGCCGGTCACGCCGATGAGGGAGCGGACGGTCTGCGCGTCGCGGACGACGTCGTGCCCGAAGACGCGGGCGTGGCCGCCGTCGGGCCGCAGGAGCGTGGCGAGCATGCGGATCGTGGTGGTCTTGCCGGCGCCGTTGGGGCCGAGGACGCCGTAGACCGAGCCGGTCGCCACCGTCAGGTCCACGCCGTCGACGGCGCGGTTCTCGCCGAAGACCTTGACGAGGCCCTCGGCCTCGATCGCTGGAGTGTTCATGCCGATGAGGCTGCGCTCGGTCGCTGTCATCACGCTGTCACGGCCCTGTCAGCGGCTGGCGCAGTGCTGTCGGCGGGCTGCACGGCGGTGCGGCGCGGCAGGGTGACGGCCGCGACCACGGCGACGAGCGAGATGGCGGCCGTGACCCAGAACAGCGTCGACGAGCCAGCGGCGACCGCCTCCCGCACCGCCTGCTGCGCGGCTTCGGGGAGCGCCGCGACACCGGCGGGCGTCAGCGTCGCGGCGTCGACGCCCGCCGGGAGCTGGTTCCCGACGGCGTGCGCGAACACCGAGCCGAGTGCCCCGGTGCCCGCTGCGGCCCCGAGCATCCGCACGAACCCAGCGGTGCCGGTCGCCGCGCCGACCACCGACGCCGGAGCGGCGTTCTGAACCAAGACCGTCGGCGACATGAACATCGCGCCCAGACCGAGCCCCGCGACGACCTGGTACGCGCCGGTCTGCCAACCGGGCGTTGTCGCGCTCATCGTCGCGAGCAGCACGCAGGCGCCGGCGAGAATCACCGTGCCCGCGATGATCGCTGCGCGGATGCGCACCGTCGTCGTCGTCCAGCGGCCCAGGACGGCTGCCGTGGCGATCGCGGGGAGCAGCAGGGGGACGAGCAGCAGGCCGCTGTTGGCGGCGGAGCGGCCCTGGACGAGCTCGAGGTATGCGGGGAGGTAGTTCGTCATGGACATGAGGACGACGCCCATCGCGACCGCGAGGACGACGAGCGCCAGCACGACGGTCCGGCTGCGGAACAGGTCGAGCGGAAGCACGGGGTGCGTGGCACGGCGCTCGGCGGCGACCAGCGCGGCGAGCGCCGCGACGGCGACGACGACCGCCGTCAGCACCTGCGGCGAGCTCCAGGCGTATTCGTTGCCGCCCCACGTCACCGCCAGCACGATCGCCGATGCCGTGACGGTCGAGGCGACGAGCCCGCGCACATCGACCCGGCCGCCGACGGACTGCACCGGCAGGCGCAGGAAGGCGACCACCCCGCCGAGCGCCACGGCGATGAGCGGCAGGTTGAGCAGGAACACCCAACGCCAGCCGAGGTTGTCGGTGACCAGACCGCCGGCCCAGGGGCCCAGCAGCATCGTGACGGGCGCGATGGCGCCGACGATGCCCTGGTACTGCGCGCGCCGCTCGGGCGGGGCGACGTCGGCAACCGCCGCGATCAGGGTGGTGAAGGTCATGCCGGCACCGAGGCCCTGCACGGCACGGGCGGCGATGAGGAAGCCCATCGACGGAGCGATGCCAGAGAGCAGTGAGCCTGTACCGAAGACGAGGAGCGCGCTGATGAGCAGTGCGCGGCGGCCGAACAGGTCGCCGAGGCGCCCCGAGACGAGCGTGCCGACGGCCATCGCGAGCAGATAGGCCGTCGCGATCCAGGCCAGCTGGGCGAAACCGCCCAGCTCACCAGCGATGGTGGGGAGCGCCGTCGCGGCGACGAGGGCGTCGAGCTGGACGGGCACGAGCGCGACGGCGAGCGAGACGATGCAGAGGACGAGGCGACGGCCGCGCAGCGCTGGTGCTGCGATGGCCACGGGTGCGGACTGGCTCATGACAACCTCACTTACTTGTCGACCGGCTAGGAACCACTCGATGCTGCATCCGTTTCTAGCCGGGCGTCAAGTAAGTTAGTGAAGTCGCAGGTGGTTATGCTGGCGGCCACGAGGGAAGGAGCGTCATGCCACGGGACGGCAGCGCGACCCGCGAACGGATCCTCACGGCAGCGATGACGCGGTTCGTGGAGCAGGGCTACGACAAGACGTCGCTGCGCGAGATCGCCGATGACGTCGGGGTCACCAAGGCGGCGCTGTACTACCACTTCCGCACCAAGGAGGACATCGTGCGCAGCGCGATGGCCGGAATCCTGGATCAGGTGCACGCGTTCGGAGCGTGGGCGGCGGCCCGCCCGCGCACTCCGAAGGGCGATGAGGAGCTGGTGGACCGCCTCATCGCCTTCGCGGACGGCGAGGCCGGGCAGGCGATGCGCTTCGTCCAGGCCAACCCGACGGCGATGGCGGCCGCCCAGCACGACGCCACGGTGGCCCAGCTCATCGACGTCGTGAGCGCCATCACCGGCGAGGGCGCCTCGGCCGAGGCCGGTCTGCGCGCGGTCCTCACCTACGCCGCTGTCATGATCACCCTCGTGGGCGACGGGGAGAGCCCGCTTCCGTTCCCCGGAGACCCGGCGGAGCGCCGGGCGGCGGCTCGCAAGGTGGCCCTGGAGCTGGTCGCCGGGATCCGCCGGGGCTGAGCGCCTGTCGGTGGCCAGTGGTCCACTGAGCCTGCGAGCGCACTCAGGCGCCGCCCCGAGCGAGGGAGACTGCCATGCCGCTGCAGATGGACGTCAAGATCGAGCTCATCCACGTGCCCGTCACCGATGTGGACCGGGCCAAGGAGTTCTACGAAAGCACGTGTGGCTTCCACGTCGACTACGACCACACCCCGATGCCGGGGATCCGGTTCGTGCAGGTCACACCTCCGGGCTCGGCCTGCTCCATCGCCTTCGGCCAGGGCCTGGGCGGCACGCTCACGCCGGGGACGCTCGACGTCATCCAGGCGGTGATCCCCGACGCCGACGCCGCGCTCGAGCAGCTGCGCGCGGCCGGGGTGGACGCGAAGGGTGTCGACGAGCAGGACTGGGGCCGGTTCGTCACGTTCACGGACCCGGACGGGAACCGCTGGACGCTCCAGCAGCTGCCGCCGCGCCCCTGACCGTCGCCCTCGAGCGGGGCCGGCTCAGGCGCGCGTGCGCAGGTGCAGCACGGCGTTCGCCGTCGCCCAGATCAGCAGGGCCGCGCCCAGCATGTGCAGGCCGACCATCCAGGCGGGCAGGCCTGTGAAGTACTGCGTGTACCCGATCGCGCCCTGGATCAGCGTGACGACGGCGAGCACCCAGGCGGCGCGGCGGGCCGCCGCGACCTGCGGTGTCGCCGTCGTGCGGGAGAGGAGGACGAGCAGCACGGCGAGCGTGAGCACGAACAGCCACACCGAGCCGGAGTGCGACTTGGTGACGAGGAGGGGGTCCATCGCGAAGCGGTAGCCCACGGTCTTGTCGCCCGAGTGCGGTCCCGAGCCGGTGACGAGCACCCCCAGCGTGACCACCGGGACGAGCAGCAGCCCGAGCACCCACCCGGCCGCGCGCACGCGCGGGCCCGCGAGCGGGACCGGATCGCCGTCGCCCTCGCCCTGCCGGTGCAGCAGGTACGCCGAGAACCACACCAGAGCGGCCGAGATGCCCATGTGAAGGGACACCCAGCGCGGGTCGAGCTCGAGCAGCACGACGACGCCGCCGATGACGGCCTGCGCGAGCACGCCGGCGAGCGGCACGATGCCGAGCGTGCGGTAGGCGCGCGAGCGGGAGCGGTCGGGCCAGACGAGGACCAGCACGAGGATCCCGATGATCGTCAGGGCGCCGGTGACGGTCCGGTTTCCGAACTCGATGAACGAGTGGTACGTCGTCGCCGGGTGGTAGGCGGGAGTGAAGCTGCCGGGCGTGCACATCGGCCACTGCGAGCAGCCCAGACCCGAGTCGGTCAGGCGCACCGCGCCCCCCGTGAGGATGATCGCGACCTGCCCGATGACGTTGGCGAGGAGCACCCCGCGCGTGAAGCGGCGGAAGGGCGCCAGGCGGTCACGCCGCAGCGTCGGGTCGTTCACGAGGGTCTCGGCCACGATGCTCACGCTAGTCCCCGACGGCGGCGGGTCCGGCCGGGGGCCGGGCTGCGCGGGTGTGAGATTCGACCCGTCACTGCCAGCGGAACAGCCGCGCGGCGCTCCACCCGAACGCCACCGTCCAGGCGAGCAGCACGACGATCGAGGCCACCGGCACGCCGCCGCCCAGCAGGGCGCCGCGCATCGCCTCGCCGAGCGCGCCCGAGGGCAGCAGCGCGGCGATGTGCGCGAGCGGGCCCGCCAGCCGGTCCGGCGGCACGAGCACGCCGCCGGCCACGATGAGCAGTACGAGCACGAGGTTCGCGACGGCCAGCACGCCCTCGGCCCGCAGCGTGCCCGCGAGGAGCAGCGCGAGCGCGGTGAACGCGGCGGTGCCGAGCAGGCCCGCGCCGATGGCGGCCGGGATGCCCGCGGCGTGCGGGTGCCAGCCGAGCGCGAGCGCGACGACGGTGATGAGGACCACCTGCACCACCTCAACGGCCAGCACCCCGAGCACCTTGCCCGCGAGCAGGCCGCCCCGGCCCAGGGGAGTGGTGGCCAGGAGCCGCAGCACGCCGTTGCGCCGGTCGAACGCGGTGGCGATCGCCTGCGACGTGAACGCCGTCGACATCACCGCGACCGCGATGACGCCCGGCGTGGCGAAGTCGAGGCGCGTGGCGCCGCCGGTGTCGAGCTCGAAGATCGAGGTGCGCACGAGGCCCACGAGCAGGAACAGCGGCAGCGCGATGGTGACGAGCAGCTGCTCGCCGTTGCGCAGGATCGTGCGCGTCTCGAATGCGGCCTGCGCGGCGACGCGACGCCAGGCAGGCGCCGGGGCCGACGGTGCGACGGACGGTGTGGTCACCGCAGGTGCCTCCCGGTCAGGTCGAGGAACACGTCCTCGAGGGTGCGACGCCCCACGGTCAGCGAAGTGACGAGGACGCCGCGCTCGGCGAGCCAGCCGGTCAGCGCGGCGACGGATCGGGCGTCGGCGGGGCCGGTGGCGACGTACGAGCCGGGGCGGGGCTCGCCGAGCGTCCAGCGGGCCGCGCCGCCCAGTGCGTCCCCGAGCCCGGTCAGGTCGAGCCCGGCGGGCGCCGCGAACCGCACGGACGTCTCGCCGTCGGCCGCCGCGTCCCCGGCGAGGAGCTCGGGCACCGTGCCCGACGCGATGACCTTGCCGTGGTCGACGACGTGGACGACGTCGGCGAGCGACTCGGCCTCGTCCATGAGGTGTGTGGTGAGCACGACAGCGACGCCGTCCGCACGTAGCTCGCTCACGAGCTCCCACACCGCGCGGCGGGACTGCGGGTCCATGCCGGCGCTGGGCTCGTCGAGGAACACGAGCTCGGGCCGCCCGACGACGGCGCACGCGAGCGCGAGCCGCTGCCGCTGGCCGCCCGAGAGGCGCCGCACGGCGGTGCGGGCGAAGGACCCGATGCCCAGCCGTTCGACCAGCTCGGCGACGTCGCGTGGGCTCGCGTACATGGCGGCGACGTGCTTGAGCACCTCGAGCGCGCGGGCGCCGCTCGGCAGGCCGCCGTCCTGCAGCATCACCCCGACCCGGGGGCGCAGCGCGGCGGCGTCGGAGCGGGGGTCGAGGCCCAGCACGCGGACCGTGCCCGCGTCGGGCGTGCGCAGGCCCTCGCAGGACTCGATGGTGGTGGTCTTGCCGGCCCCGTTGGGGCCGAGGACGGCGGTGACCTCGCCGAAGCGGGCGGTCAGCGTGAGGCCGTCAACGACGGCGCGGCCGCCGTAGCGCTTGACGAGCCCGTCCACGGCCAGGGCGGCGCCGTCGGGCACGCTCGTGGCGGGCGCGGAGGGGTTGGGCACGCCCGGATCGTACGTGCCGCACCTGGGAGGACGTCCGCGTGGTGAGGTAAACCTTGCTTGACACGCGGGATTACGCAACAGGTATGTTGCCTATATCGCGCGAACAGCGAACCGCTGGCGTGCGATGAACCCGACGGACCGCGAGAGGGGGGGACGACTGTGACCACGCACGCCGACGTCGTGCCTCCGCAGATCGCGGAGGCCGAGTCCTCCGAGCTCACCACCCGCCGCCGCGTCCTCGAGCTCGTCGCGAGCGACGGCCCCGTCACCGCCGCCGACCTGGCCGTATGCCTCGGCCTCACGTCGGCGGGCGTGCGCCGCCACCTCGCCCAGCTCGAGGAGGACGGCACGATCACCGTGCACGCCGCCCCCGGCATCGCGCCCGTGCGGCGTGGCCGCCCCGCGCGTTCCTACGTCGTCACCTCGGGCGGTCAGTCCGAGCTGCACGACGCCTACTCCGAGGTCGCCGTCCAGGCGCTGCGGCACCTGCGCGCGGCGGGTGGCGAGGCCGCCGTCGTGAGCTTCGCAGCACAGCGGTACGACGACGTCGTCGAGCGCCTCGCACCGCGCATCAACGCCACGGACCCCACCGAGCGGGCCGGGCAGCTCGCGGACGCGCTCTCCGACGAGGGCTTCGCCGCCTCGGTGCGGCCCGTCGCGGCCGCGACGCTCGTGCCGATCGCGCAGCTGTGCCAGGGCCACTGTCCGGTGCAGCACGTCGCCGAGGAGTTCCCGGAGCTGTGCGAGGCGGAAGCCCGTGCCTTCGCCGAGCTGCTCGGCACGCACGTCCAGCGACTGGCCACCATCGCGGGCGGCGCGCACGCCTGCGTCACGAACCTCCCCTTGGGCATCGCCCAGAACGCCACTCTGGGCGTCACCCAGAACGCCACCGCGGAAGGAACACGATGACTGCACCCACGGAGCAGCGCACCGACGAGGAGATCATTGCCTCGATCGGCTCGTACGAGTACGGCTGGCACGACTCCGACCTCGCCGGCGCCACCGCGCAGCGCGGTCTGTCCGAGGACGTCGTGCGCAACATCTCGGCGCTCAAGCACGAGCCCGAGTGGATGCTGAACCAGCGCCTCAAGGCTCTGCGCCTGTTCGGCAAGAAGCCCATGCCGAGCTGGGGCGCCGACCTCTCCGGCATCGACTTCGACCACATCAAGTACTTCGTGCGCTCCACGGAGAAGCAGGCCACCAGCTGGGAGGAGCTGCCCGAGGACATCAAGGCGACGTACGACCGCCTGGGCATCCCCGAGGCCGAGAAGCAGCGCCTGGTGGCGGGCGTCGCGGCCCAGTACGAGTCCGAGGTCGTCTACCACCAGATCCGCGAGGACCTGGAGGCGCAGGGCGTCATCTTCGTCGACACGGACACGGGCCTGCGCGAGTACCCGGAGCTGTTCCAAGAGTACTTCGGCACGGTCATCCCCAACGGTGACAACAAGTTCGCCGCGCTGAACTCGGCCGTGTGGTCGGGCGGCTCGTTCGTCTACGTGCCGCCGGGCATCCATGTCGAGATCCCGCTGCAGGCCTACTTCCGCATCAACACGGAGAACATGGGCCAGTTCGAGCGGACGCTGATCATCGCGGACGAGGGCTCGTACGTGCACTACGTCGAGGGCTGCACCGCGCCGGTCTACAGCTCGGACTCGCTGCACTCCGCGGTCGTCGAGATCATCGTCAAGAAGAACGCCCGCGTGCGGTACACGACCATCCAGAACTGGTCGAACAACGTGTACAACCTCGTGACCAAGCGGGCCACGGCGGCCGAGGGCGCCACCATGGAGTGGGTCGACGGCAACATCGGCTCCAAGGTGACGATGAAGTACCCGGCGATCTACCTGATGGGCGAGCACGCCCGCGGCGAGACGCTGTCGATCGCCTTCGCGGGCGAGGGCCAGCACCAGGACGCCGGCTCGAAGATGGTGCACGCGGCGCCGCACACGTCGTCCTCGATCATCTCGAAGTCCGTGGCGCGCGGCGGTGGCCGCACCTCGTACCGCGGGCTCGTGCAGATCCTCGAGGGCGCCGCGCACTCCGCCAGCAACGTGCTGTGCGACGCGCTGCTCGTCGACCAGATCTCGCGGTCGGACACCTACCCGTACGTCGACGTCCGCGAGGACGACGTGTCGATGGGCCACGAGGCCACGGTGTCCCGCGTCAGCGAGGACCAGCTGTTCTACCTGATGTCCCGGGGCATGGTGGAGACCGAGGCCATGGCCATGATCGTGCGCGGGTTCGTCGAGCCCATCGCGCGCGAGCTGCCCATGGAGTACGCGCTCGAGCTCAACCGCCTCATCGAGCTGCAGATGGAAGGGTCCGTCGGCTGACATGACCAGCACCACCGAGATGACCACCGACCACTCGCGAGCGAAGGCCGATGGCGCGCACAGCCACGGCGTCGTGCCCGTCGGGTCCCGCGCCGAGCGGCTCACCTCCTTCGACCTCGCGGACATCCCCGTCCCGACGGGCCGCGAGGAGGAGTGGCGCTTCAGCCCTGTCGCCCGCCTGCAGCCGCTGTTCGCGGCCGAGCTCGGGGACTCCGGCGTGACCGTGACGGTCACGCCCGCCCCCGAGGTCAAGGTCGAGACCGTCGGCCGCGACGACTCGCGCCTCGGCACGACGGGCAAGCCCGGCGACCGCACCGCCGTCACCGCGTGGAATGCGTTCGCGCAGTCCACCGTCGTGACGATCCCGGCCGAGGCCGTGGCTTCCGAGGTGACGGCCGTGCGCATCGAGGGCGTCTCCACCGACGCCACTGCCGCGCACCTGCTCATCCACGCCGAGCGGTTCAGCCAGGCCGTCGTCGTCGTCGACCACGTCGGCGACGCGCTGCTCAACGAGACCGTCGAGATCGTCGTCGACGAGGGCGCGCACCTGACCGTCGTCTCCGTCCAGGACTGGGCCGACGGCGCCGTGCACGCCTCCTCGCACCGCTCCACGGTCGGCCGTGACGGGCGCCTCAAGCACGTCGTCGTGACCTTCGGCGGCGACGTCGTCCGCATCACCCCGGACGCGTCGTTCACCGGTGAGGGCGCCGAGGTCGAGATGGTCGGCCTGTATTTTGCCGACACCGACCAGCACCAGGAGCACCGCCTCTTCGTGGACCACGGGCAGCCCCGCTGCAAGAGCCGTGTCACCTACAAGGGCGCCCTTCAGGGCGCCTGCGCGCACACCGTGTGGGTGGGCGACGTGCTTATCCAGCACCACGCCGCGGGCACCGACACCTACGAGCTCAACCGCAACCTCGTGCTCAGCGACGGTGCGCGCGCCGACTCCGTGCCGAACCTCGAGATCGAGACCGGCGAGATCGCGGGTGCGGGCCACGCCTCGGCGACCGGCCGGTTCGACGACGAGCAGCTCTTCTACCTCATGGCCCGCGGCATCCACGAGGCCGACGCGCGTCGCCTGGTGGTGCGCGGCTTCTTCGCCGAGCTCATCGAGCAGATCGGCGTGCCGGCCGTGCAGGACCGCCTGCTCGCGTCCATCGAGGCCGAGCTCGAGAAGTCGATGGCCGTCATCACCGGGCAGCCCGCCTGATGGTTGCCCAGTACGCCTGCGCCACCGCCGACCTGGCGCCCGAGGAGGCCATGCTCGTCGAGCTCGACGGCGTGGACGGCTCCATGGTGCCTGTCGCCGTCATCCGTACCGGCGACGGCGAGTACCACGCCATCAGCGACATCTGCTCGCACGGCCAGGTCTCGCTGTCCGACGGCGAGGTGGAGGGCTGCCTCGTCGAGTGCTGGCTGCACGGCTCGCAGTTCGACGTCCGCACCGGCAAGCCCGTGCAACTGCCCGCGATCAAGCCCGTCCCCGTGTACCCGGTGACGATCGACGGCGAGAACGTCCTGGTCGACGTCGACGCCCCCGTCGCCCTGTGATTTCGAAGAACCTGGAGTAGAGATATGGCCACCCTGGAGATCCGCGACCTCCACGTCTCCGTCGAGACGAAGGAGGGCGCCAAGCCGATCCTGCGCGGCGTCGACCTGACCATCAACAGCGGCGAGACCCACGCCATCATGGGCCCCAACGGCTCCGGCAAGTCCACGCTCGCCTCGGCGCTCGCGGGCCACCCGAAGTACAAGGTGACCTCGGGCACCGCGACGCTCGACGGCGCGGACCTGCTCGCCATGACCGTCGACGAGCGCGCCCGCGCCGGCCTCTTCCTCGCGATGCAGTACCCGGTCGAGGTGCCCGGCGTCTCGGTCGCGAACTTCCTGCGCACCGCGAAGACCGCCATCTCGGGCGAGGCCCCCAAGCTCCGCACCTGGGGCAAGGAGGTCAAGGGCGCGATGGAGAACCTGCGCATCGACCCGGCCTTCGCCGAGCGTTCGGTCAACGAGGGCTTCTCGGGCGGCGAGAAGAAGCGTCACGAGATCCTGCAGCTCGAGCTGTTCAAGCCGCGCTTCGCGATCCTCGACGAGACCGACTCGGGCCTCGACGTCGACGCGCTCCGCGTCGTGTCCGAGGGCGTGAACCGGGCGCACGAGTCGACCGACGTCGGCGTCCTGCTCATCACGCACTACACGCGCATCCTGCGCTACATCAAGCCCGACTTCGTGCACGTGTTCGTCGACGGACGCATCGCCGAGGAGGGCGGCCCCGAGCTGGCCGAGCGCCTCGAGAACGAGGGCTACGACCGGTACGTGGGCACCGGCGCCACGATGGCCTGAGCTGAGGAACTGACATGACTGCCACCGACACCGTGCGCCCGGGCGCCGCCGGCACGCCCGTCGACTGGGCCGCCGTCCGCGCGGACTTCCCGCTGCTCGGGCGCACGGTGCGGGGCGGTCGCCCTCTCGTCTACCTCGACTCGGCGGCCACCTCGCAGAAGCCGAACGTGGTGCTCGAGGCCGAGGTCGACTTCTACGAGCAGCGCAACGCCGCCGTGCACCGCGGCGCGCACCAGCTCGCCGAAGAGGCCACCGAGGCATTCGAAGACGCGCGGTCCGCCGTCGCGTCCTTCGTGGGCGCCGACGACGACGAGATCGTCTGGACCTCGGGCGCGACGGCGGCGATCAACCTCGTCGCGTACGCGTTCTCGAACAGCTCTCTGGGGCGGGGGGCTCCGGCGTCGGAGCGCTTCGTGCTGAAGCCCGGCGACGAGATCGTCGTCACCGAGGCCGAGCACCACGCGAACCTCGTGCCGTGGCAGGAGCTGTGCGCCCGGACCGGGGCGGTGCTGCGGTGGTTCCCGGTGGGGGAGGACGGGCGTCTCGACCTGTCGGACGTCGACTCCGTCATCACTTCGCGGACCCGGGTTGTCGCGTTCGGGCATGTCTCGAACGTGACGGGGGCCGTGGCGCCGGTGTCTGAGCTGGTGGCAGCGGCGCGGCGGGTCGGTGCGTACACCGTGCTCGACGCGTGCCAGTCCGTGCCGCACCTGCGGGTGGACCTGCACGCGCTCGGCGTCGACTACGCCGCGTTCAGCGGGCACAAGATGCTCGGTCCCACCGGCGTCGGCGCCCTGTACGGGCGGCGCGAGCTGCTCGAGGCCATGCCCCCCGTGACCACGGGCGGGTCGATGGTCGAGGTCGTCACCATGGCGGCGACCACCTACGCGCCGCCGCCCCAGCGGTTCGAGGCCGGCACGCAGATGGTCGCCCAGGCCGTCGGTATGGGTGTCGCCGCGCAGTGGCTCGGCGAGCTCGGCATGTCCGCCGTCGCGGAGCATGAGCGGGCTCTCGCCGGGGAGCTGCTTCGCATCGCCGAGATCCCTGGGGTCCGGGTCATTGGGCCGCTCGAGGCGGTCGACCGGCTCGCCGTGGTGAGCTTCGTCGTCGACGGGGTGCACGCGCACGACGTCGGTCAGGTGCTCGACGACCGGGGCATCGCCGTCAGGGTCGGGCATCACTGCGCGCAGCCGTTGCACCGCCGGTTCGGCATCGCGGCGACGGCGCGTGCGTCGGCGTCGGTCTACACGACTCTCGACGAGGTCGTGGCTTTCCGGGAAGCGCTGGCGGGTGTCCGCGCGTTCTTCGGAGAAGAGTGAACGGAGAGGTATGAGCTCGCTTGAGCAGATGTACCAGCAGGTGATCCTCGACCACGCCAAGCGCCCGCATGGTCGCGGCCTCGTGGACGCGCCGGCGGGCGCGGCCGCGGGGGAGTCGCATCAGGTCAACCCCACGTGCGGCGACGAGGTGACGCTTCGCGTCGCCGTCGCGCCGGGAGCCGACGGCGTCCCGGTGGTCACCGGCGTCTCGTGGGAGGGACAGGGATGCTCCATCTCGCAGGCGTCGACCTCTGTGATGACCGAGCTGGTCACCGGGCGGCCGCTCGCCGAGGTCTCTCGGCTGGACGGCTTGTTCCACGACCTGATGGCCTCGCGGGGCAAGGGGCTCACCTCCGAGGAGGAGGAAGACCTGCTCGGCGACGCGACGGCCTTCACGGGGACCTCGCAGTTCCCCGCCCGCATCAAGTGCGCGCTGCTCGGCTGGGCCGCGCTCAAGGACTCGCTTGCGCGCAGTGGCGCGCTGGCCGGCTGAAGGAGGACCTCTTATGACGGACGACGTGCTGTCGGCCGGTGCAACCACCGTGGCCGATGTCGAGGAGGCGCTCCGCGACGTCATCGACCCCGAGCTGGGGATCAACGTGGTGGATCTTGGGCTCGTTTATGGCGTGCAGATCGATCAGAACAATGTTGCGACCATTGACATGACTCTCACGTCCGCGGCTTGCCCGCTCACCGATGTGATCGAGGATCAGTCGGCTACCGCGCTTGAAGGGCTGGTTGCTGATTTTCGGGTGAACTGGGTTTGGATGCCGCCGTGGGGGCCCGAGAAGATCACGGACGAGGGGCGCGAGCAGCTGCGGATGTTGGGGTTCAACGTCTAGTAAATCGGGGCAGTTAGGGTCGGTCGTCTGACCGGCCAAGACTGCCGTTCACCTGCGGCGGGGCCGAGCCGAGCGACTCGGCCCCATCGAACCGGGCAGCAGTCCGTGGTCGAGGCCGCCGGCATTGTGCGGCCGCTGGTCCGCGCCACCGACGACTTCGCGGTGCCCAGGCTGTGACGCACGTGGTCGACGGCGAACCCATCAGCACGACGACAGCGCGGTACGCGGTCGAGTGGACGCCGACGGCATCGCGGCCTCCGTCACCACCCTCCGCACGGGTGGGGTGGCGGAGGTCGCCGTCGTGAGGGGCGCCGGGGCAGGGTCCGAGCCGCCGCGGCGTCGGGTCCCACGTGGCGCGGGCGACCACGGACCGGCGGCCGGGAGCCCATTGGTGGTCGGTTCGTTCGCTGCGCGTAACACGGCGGACACTTCCTGCACGACGGACCCTCCTACGTTGCGAGCTGCAGCGCCCGCACCTGCGGGCGGAAGACCTCGTCCGAAGGAGACTCTTGTGACTCTCGACGGTGAACACGCCGCATCCCTCATCGAGCATGGCGTCGGACGACGCGATCTGCTTCGTGCTGCCGCGGTGCTCGGCGCCGGCTCCCTGGCGACCGGCCTGACCGCCGGCCCTGCGGCCGCGACGCCGAAGCCCGCCTGCTCGGGCGTCGCCGGGCGCGTTCGGTGGGGTGCTGCAGCCGGGCAAGGGCAGGATCCCGGGCCACCACTACCTGTCTTCCGTGACCGACGACGTGCTGTGGGGCTACGTGCCGACCGTCCACGCCACCCCGGTGACGTCGATCCGGTCGGGCGAGACGATCACCATCGACGCGCTGTCGCACGAGGGCATCCTGGAGGACCAAGGCCGTGACCCGATCGGCTTCTTCGCGGGCCACGGCGTCAAGCGCGGCGAGGTGCTGGCCGACGCGATCGACGTCGCGGCCAGCTACGACCGCACGGTCCGCAGGTTCGACGTCGACGGGCCGCACGTCATCACCGGACCGGTCGCCGTGGCCGGGGCGCAACCGGGCGACGTGCTGAAGATCGAGACGCTCGACCTGCAGCTGCGCGTCCCGTACGGCGTGGTTTCCAGCCGCCACGGCAAGGGTGCCCTGGCCATGACCGCCTCAGGGGCGCTGGCCGGGATCGCGCTCGACGAGGTCATGCCCCCGCGCGAGACCGACGGGCGCTCGACCGGCATCCCGACCGACTACGGAAACGTCTCGGTCTTCACCGCGGTGCAGGGCAACAGCGGCGTCATGCAGGACGGCCGCCGGTCCCTGCGGTTCCCGCTCAACCCGTTCTTCGGCACCATGGGCGTCGCGTTCTCCGAGGCGACCGGGCTAGCCGACCCGACCGCGAACTCGATCCCGCCGACCCTCGGCGGTGGCAACGTCGACATCCGCCATCTCGGCGTCGGCTCGGCCTTCTACCTGCCGGTCAAGACGGATGGTGCCCTGTTCTAGGTCGGCGACCCGCACATGGCGATGGGTGACGGAGAGGTGGCCCTGACGGCGATGGAGGGGAGCCTGCGCGGCACGTTCCGGCTTACCGTGTGCAAGCCGGGCGACGGCATGGCCCCGAGCGTGGCCTACCGCTACCCGTTCGCGGAGACCGAAGACTCGTGGATCCCGATCGGGCTCTCCGACCCGGACGCGGGGGTCGGAGGCCAGGTCAGCGACCTGAACGTCGCGATGCGTCGCGCAGTCGTCAACGCACTCGACTTCCTGCAGCACGACGAGGGCCTCAGCCGTGCGGTGGCGTACGCGTACCTCTCCGCGGCGAGCAACTTCATCGTCTCGCAGGTCGTGGACCGGACGGTCGGTGTGCACGCGCTGATCCGCAAGAGCGACCTTCGCTGAACGGTCCGGGACAGGTGACTGCAGTTCGCCGTCACCTGTCCCAGCCGTCTCGACCGTTTCGTCCACAACTGTCTGCGGACACCGATCGAAATTTCCGCATCCATCGGCGATCAATCTTGCGCCACGGGAATGTTCCAGACAGTCAGGCTCCAGAAGAAGACGCCGCCGTTTATCTGCCTGAGCGTGAACCGGTGGGGGACGTTGGGGTCCGTGGTTTCGGAAAGGTTTGCGATCAGCGGCTGGTTCAGGTGGTGGCCAGGTCGCATCTGAAATTCGCCGAACGAGTGGTCGTCGATCAAGCACTCGACGGCCGCGTAGTAGTCCGGGCCGTAGTACTGGTCGGGGTACGTCTGCGCGTGCGGCAAGAAGAGGTAGTAGCCGCCTTCCGGCGCAGTGAAGTGGCACCAGACTTGACCGGTGAGCGCACTCGGTGGAGTGAGCACGCCAAGGTCATCCGCGCCAGCGAAATACACATAGCAGTTCACTTGTGCGTCGAACAGACTTAGAGGATGTCTCACGTGGTTCACCCTGGTTCGGCGTGTTTGCGCGGTTCGCGATGCTTGGGGCGGCATGATCCGGGGGCGTGAGCGATCCGTTGTCGTTGCGGCTGGTCCCGGACGAGCTGTGGGAGCTTGTCGAACCCGACCTGCCCGCCTTCGAGCCGCGTCCGCAGGGCGGCGGGACAGCGCCGGTGGACGCGCGGGCGGTGTTCACCGCGATCGTGTACGTGCTGACCAGCGGCTGCGCGTGGCGGATGCTGCCGGGCTCGTTCGGGGTCTCGCCGGCCACGGCGCACCGGCGATTTACGGACTGGGCCCGGGCCGGGGTGTTCGCCCGCGTGCAGCGGCGGGTCCTGGACCGGTGTGGGGCGGCTGGGATGGTGGACTGGAGCTCGGTGATCCTGGACGCCGCGAGCGTCCGGGCCAAAAGGGGGGCTCGCTGACCGGGCCCAGCCCGGTCGACCGGGGCAAGAAGGGCTCCAAGATCCACGTCATCACCGACGCGAACGGACTGCCGCTGGTCGTCGGCGTCTCGGCGGCCAACCTGCACGACTCCCAAGCGGCCGAGCCGATGGTCCGCGGCATCCCGCCGCTGCGATCCCGGCGCGGCCCGCGCCAGCGCCGGCCGGACAAGCTGCGCGCCGACAAGGGCTACGACTACGACCACCTGCGCACCTTCCTGCGTCAGCGCGGCATCATCCCGAAGATCGCCCGCCGCGGCATCGACTCCTCCGAACGCCTCGGCCGTCACCGCTGGAAGGTCGAACGCACCCTGGCCTGGCTCACCGGCTACCGCCGCCTGACCATCCGCTACGAACGCCACGGCAAGCTCTACGCCGCCTTCGTCGCCCTCGGTGCCACCATCACGGCATTCAAGAAGCTCCAGGCCGCCACGTGAGACAACCTCTTAGCAAGTTGCCAGGGAAATCGGCGTCCCAGACAAACGCGCCGCCCACAGCCGTCCCGCGGGTCTCGCAAACGGTGAAGTAGGCAATCTCACCCCAAACTTCGGGGCTTTCAAGCGCTGGCAGCCGCTCGATCGCGCTCCGCGCACCCTCCGTTTGCTTCAGCGCGTCAAGCGCCTCATGTGGTGTCCTGGACGGACCGCGCACTGGTTCCGGCCGCGGCCGCGTCAGCAACTCCGTCGCGGGCAGCGCATCCACGGGCTCAACCACGAGCCACTCGAAATCAGCCATGTGAACTCCCTCCCGGGAGCCGCCCACCCAGGTCAATCCTCTCACTTACGGCGTCCGTCGGATCGACGACCTGATACGCCTCAATCTCGACCTTCAGCCGTGCCAGGTCCCCGACCATCTGGACCTGGACCGTCTCGGGGATCCGTACCGGCAGAAGATCAGTAGGTGTTGGCTGCGGTGTCGGAGCGAGTCCCAGGATGGCCGGAGTCGGGCAGAGGTCGGACCTGTCACGGTGTGGCGGCTGTGCCGTGACGGGCGCTGGTGGTCGGCGTTCGGGAAGAAGAAGGGCAAGAACGGCAAGCTGAGCGCGGTGTCCTACGCGGCCTCGGCACCAGGCCCGCTGAGCTCTGCGGGCAGGTCGTTCTGATGCCGAACGGCGAGTGACGTCACGGCGCGGGTCAGGCAGACGTAAAGTCGTCGCAGCCCCGACTCGTGCTCGGCCTCGCCTGCAACGATCCCCGCTGGGTCGTCGAGGACGACGTGGTCGAACTCGAGGCCCTTGACCAGCGAGGCCGGCACCAGGTCGAGGCGTGCGTCGAACTCGGTGGCCGAGTCGTGCTGCTGCGCTGTCGCCCTCCCGTCCTCCTCGCCGACGACGGCGAATGCCAGCCCCGCGGCCGCGAGCCAGCACCGGGCGGGCACGACCGCAGCGTCGGGCACGATGAGCCCCACGGACCCGTCGCGCGCGAGCGCGGCCCGCACCAACTCGACCGTCGGCGCCGTAGTGAGCAGGAGTTCGCCGCGGGCCCGCCGCACGGCCACCGGTGGCGCGAGTTCGGGTGCGATCCGGGGCAGCAGACGAGCCGCGAACTCGATCACGTCGCCGGGCACGCGGAAGCCGGCGGTCAGCTGCTCGACGTGCCCGTCGGGCTTGGCGAGATGCTCCAGGGCGTCGCTCCAGGAGCGCACGGCCCACGGCGTCGTCGCCTGGGCGAGGTCGCCAAGCACGGTGAGCGAGCCAGTGCGAGCGCGGCGACCGAGGGCGCGCAGCATCATGGGCGACAGGTCCTGTGCCTCGTCGACGACGACGTGCGCCACCGATGGCGCTCGCTCGAGCAGGTCGGCGAGCTCGTCGATCAGCACGAGGTCGGCGAGCGTCCACAGGGCCGCGCCAGGGCTCCGCGGCGGCGTGGTCCAGACGAGCGCCTGCTGCTCGGCGGCGGTGAGGACGCCGTCGGACATTCGCGCGAGATACTCCGGGTCGGCGAGTAGACGGTGGAGCAGCCGCGGGGGCACGACGGCCGGCCACAACGCCGCCGTGTAGTCCTGGACCACCTTGGTGCGCGCCAGAGTGTCCCACGCCCGGTCGTCGAGCGCGTCGCCGCTCGCCTCGATCTGCTGCAGGATCCGGTGCGCCAGGGCGTATCGCAGCTGCTCGCGTCCAGCGTCGTAGCGCAGGTCGCGGCTCACTACGTGCGCGACGGCGTCACGCGCCTCGTGCGCGGCCACGCGCCAGCGTCGCGACCCGCGCCGCAGTACCAGCGGCTCGTCGGGCTCGGCCAGGTGCGACCAGATGGCGCGGCGCAGCACCTGCGCCATGCGCGCGTCGCCCTTGAGCCGGGCGACCTCGGCAGGCTCATGTCCGCGCAGGCGACCGTGTGCGGAGACGAGTGCTTCGACCGTCGTCTGCGTGGCGTCGACCTCCCCAAGGGCCGGCAGCACGTCGCGGATGTACCGCAGAAAGCTCGCGTTCGGCCCGACGACGGTCATGCCCCGCCGCGTGACCTGCTCGCGGTGCGCGTAGAGCAGAAAGGCGGCCCGGTGCAGGCCCACCGCCGTCTTCCCCGTGCCAGGCGCACCCTGCACGACGACTGTGCGGTCGAGGTCGCTGCGGACGATGGCGTCCTGCTCGGGCTGGATGGTGGCGACGATGTCCCGCATCGGGCCGGTGCGCGGGCGCTCGATCTCCTGCTCGAGGATCTCCGAGCTCTCGCCGTCGGTCGCTGCTGGGTCGGACAGCACCTCATCCTCGAACCCGGTGAGCACGCCGCGCGCGAAACCGTACCGGCGACGGACCGCCACGCCCATCGGGTCCTGACGGGTGGCGCGGTAGAACGCTGCGCTCACCGGGGCGCGCCAGTCCACGACCAGCGGGTCGCCTGCGGTGTCCGAGACGTGCCGGCGGCCAACGTGGAAGACCTCAGCCCCGGTCTGCTCGTCATGGTCCAGCCGGCCAAAGAAGAGCGGCACGCTGGGGTCATCCGCGAGCTGCGCCATGCGGCGGGCAAGAGTCGCCTCAAGCACCTCGGCGCTGATCCGGTCGCCGGCGTGGACTGTCAGCGCCGCCGTGCGCTCGCGCATCCGGGCAAGCTCCTCGCGCGCCCGGACCAGGTGCGCCCGCTCCTTGTCGAGTTCGGCTTCGGACAAAGCGGCAGGCATGACTGACCTCCGAAGGAGTGCGCGGGTGGGAGCCGAACGACACTACCGGCTCGGGGACAAAACCGGCAACGCTTTGACCCGCGCTGACCCGAACCTTGTGCTTCTGGGGACCGATCCCCGCGACGGGCAATTCGCCGTCCAACTTCGACGCGAGGTGTGCGAACACTGCCGCGAGCTCTGCTGGCAGGCAGCGGCCGGGTGGGTCCAATCTTCCCCGGTTTGCCTTGCCCATGCAGCCGGCCATGGTCGGCAGCAGGCGGGCGGCGCGAAGTTTGGATAGGAACTACCGATCGAACGGCCGACGGCAGGGTGAAAATAGCCCGCGCAGTCGGCGGCGTTCTTAGAGGTTGTCTCACGTGGCGGCCTGGAGCTTCTTGAATGCCGTGATGGTGGCACCGAGGGCGACGAAGGCGGCGTAGAGCTTGCCGTGGCGTTCGTAGCGGATGGTCAGGCGGCGGTAGCCGGTGAGCCAGGCCAGGGTGCGTTCGACCTTCCAGCGGTGACGGCCGAGGCGTTCGGAGGAGTCGATGCCGCGGCGGGCGATCTTCGGGATGATGCCGCGCTGACGCAGGAAGGTGCGCAGGTGGTCGTAGTCGTAGCCCTTGTCGGCGCGCAGCTTGTCCGGCCGGCGCCGGCGCGGGCCGCGCCGGGATCGCAGCGGCGGGATGCCGCGGACCATCGGCTCGGCCGCTTGGGAGTCGTGCAGGTTGGCCGCCGAGACGCCGACGACCAGCGGCAGTCCGTTCGCGTCGGTGATGACGTGGATCTTGGAGCCCTTCTTGCCCCGGTCGACCGGGCTGGGCCCGGTCAGCGAGCCCCCCTTTTGGCCCGGACGCTCGCGGCGTCCAGGATCACCGAGCTCCAGTCCACCATCCCAGCCGCCCCACACCGGTCCAGGACCCGCCGCTGCACGCGGGCGAACACCCCGGCCCGGGCCCAGTCCGTAAATCGCCGGTGCGCCGTGGCCGGCGAGACCCCGAACGAGCCCGGCAGCATCCGCCACGCGCAGCCGCTGGTCAGCACGTACACGATCGCGGTGAACACCGCCCGCGCGTCCACCGGCGCTGTCCCGCCGCCCTGCGGACGCGGCTCGAAGGCGGGCAGGTCGGGTTCGACAAGCTCCCACAGCTCGTCCGGGACCAGCCGCAACGACAACGGATCGCTCACGCCCCCGGATCATGCCGCCCCAAGCATCGCGAACCGCGCAAACACGCCGAACCAGGGTGAACCACGTGAGACATCCTCTTAGGCGCCAATAGGTTGGGACCGTGGGTTTCTCGGTGAAGTTGGCACCAGGTATCAGGGTTCGTGCGTCGAGCCGGGGGCTGCGTGCAAGCGTCGGTCCCCGGGCCGCCAGGATTCATGTTGGCGCCGGTCGGACCGGGTTCTCCACCGGGTCCGGCCCGTTCGGCTACTACACGAGTCTGAGTGGATCCGCCAGCCGTGCTGGAGCGGGGTCACGCAACCGGACGTCGAGAGGGGCGACGACGCGCGCGCTCGCACAGGCCGAGAAGGCGGAACAGGGGCAGGAACTCCTGAGGACGCTGTTAGCGCTCCTCAGCCTGCATCGCCAAGACTTCCCTCCCGCCGCCCACCCCGTCGCGCCGTTGCCTGCCCAGACCGATGAGGCGGCCGTCGTTCGCCGGTTTCAGGAGTCCGACCTGCAGGGCATCGGCCTGTTCGCTTGGAAGGCATGAGTGTGGTCACCTGATTTGGCCCCACCTGGAGCCGTTTTCTTCACGAATCTTGGCCCCGGCTGGGTGGGTGATCTCGCGGGCGGGTGGGGCCGCGTGTCTTCACGAAAGTTGGCCCCACCCCCGGTTCAGATCTTCTCGACGACGTCGTCGGGGAGGTCGGAATGGTCAGGTCCAGGGTGGAGCTGTTCGAAGAGATCCGTGTCGATCACCGCCGTGAGGAGCTCTCGATCCGTGAGCTGGCGACGCGGCACGGGGCAGGGCTCCGGCGTTCTCGGATGGTGGGCATAACCCGTGACAGATCGGGCGTAGTGGTGTAGAGGCAGGCGAACGCGGCACCTGCGGGATGATCGAGGTTCCTACACCGATCGACATCCGGAAGCTGGTGCCGCGTCCGTGCCCTCATCCTTGCCCATTGCTGTGCCGGCTGGCCACGAGGTCCCGGCTGGTGATCAGGTTCCGCCCGGGCTGGCCGCTGCGCTCGGCGCTGTGGTGGATCCTCGTCGCCGCGAGGGCCGCCGTTACCCGCTGGCCGGCGTGCTCACGCTGACGGTCTGCGCGGTCCTGGCCGGGGCCAAGACGTTGACCGAGATCAGCGAGTGGCTCGCCGCCGCGCCCGCGCGGGTGGTTCACGATGCGGGGCTGACCGGTTCGCGTCGCCCGTCGGAGACGACGGTGCGCCGGCTGCTGGGCCGCGTGGAGCCAGGCGTCCTCGACCAGGTCGTCGGTGCCTGGCTCGCCACCCGGCACGTGCCTGCCCCTGGTGCTCGGCGAGTGCTCGCGGTGGACGGCAAGACGATCCGCGGCGCCCGCACCCGCACCGGCGGCAAGACCCGTCAGGCCCACGTGGTCGCCGCTCTGGACCACGCCACCGGCACGGTCATTGGGCAGGTGCAGGTAGCGGGCAAGGACGGCGGCGCCGACTCGGAGATCGGCGCGATCCCGCGGCTGCTGGACCGCTTCGACCTCGCCGGCGTGCTCGTGACCGCCGACGCGCTGCACACCCAGCGCGCCCACGCCGCCTGGCTGACCGGCCGCGGGGGCCACTACGTCATGACCGTCAAGGGCAACCAGCCCACCCTGCTCGCAACCCTGAAGGCGCTGCCCTGGCCGCACGTGCCGGACATCGACGTCACCCGCGGCAAGGGCCACGGCCGCCTCGAGACCCGTATCCTGCGCGCCGTGATCCCGCACACCCCGATCGACTTCCCCGGCGCGAAGCAGGCGCTGCGCCTGATCCGCCGCGTGAAGAAGGGCGGGCGCTGGCGAGTCGAGACCGTGCACCTGATCACCTCCCTGGACTACGACCAGACCACCGCAGCCGAGCTCGCCGACGCGATCCGCGGGCACTGGGGTATCGAGAACCGCCTGCACTGGGTCCGCGACGTCACCTTCGACGAAGACCGCCACCAGGCCCGCACCGGCCATCTACCCGCCGTGCTCGCCACCATCCGCAACCTCGCCATCAGCGTCCTGCGCCTCGCCGGCCACACCAACATCGCCGCCGCACTCCGCGCCCTCGCACGAGACCCCGCGCAAGCGTTCGCCCTGGTCAGATAACAGAACGGTTAAGAACGCCGAGGCCCTGCGGCACGGGGTGCACCGGCGCACGGTGCGCCAGGCGTTGGCGTCCGCGGTCCCGCCGCCGCGCAAGGAGTACGCCTCGCGGGGCCGGCCGGCGATCGATCCGTGGAAGGAGTTGATCGACGCCTGGTTGAGCGCCGACAAGGACGTGCCGGTCAAGCAGCGGCACACCGCCCGGCGGGTGTGGCAGCGGCTGGTCGCCGAGCATGGCGCGGACCTGTCGGAGGTGAGCGTCTCCCGGTATGTGGCCCTCCGGCGCCGCCAGCTGGGCCTGGACCGCGTCGAGGTGTTTGTCCCGCAGGCTCACGACCTGGGCGCGGAGGCCGAGGTCGACTTCGGGGAGTTCCACATCCGCCTGGCCGGGCAGGATCTGAAGGTCTGGATGTTCGCGATGCGACTGTCCGCCTCTGGCAGGGCGTTCCACTACGCGTTCGCGAACCAGGCGCAGGAGGCGTTCCTCGAAGGGCACGTGCGCGGGTTGGCGTACTTCGGCGGGGTGCCCGCCCGGGTCCGGTACGACAACCTCAAGCCTGCCGTGGTGCGGATTCTGCGGGGCCGAGACCGGCTCGAGAACGACCGGTTCACCGCGCTGCGCTCGCACTACGGGTTCGCCTCGTTCTTCTGCGTCCCGGGCAAGGACGGTGCGCACGAGAAGGGCGGCATCGAGGGCGAGATCGGCCGGTTCCGCCGCACGCACCTGGTGCCCATCCCGGACGTGGCCTCGATGACTGCCCTGAACGAACTGATCGCCGCCGGTGACCTCGCCGACGACGCCCGGGTGATCACCGGGCACCACGCAGGCGTGGGGGTCGAGTTCGCCGCCGAGCAGGCCACCCTCGCGCCGTTGCCGGGCGAGGCGTTCGACACCTCCTCGGTGATCAGCGCGAAGGTCGACTCCCGTTCACGGGTGTGCGTGCGCCAGGCGTACTACTCCGTCCCGGTCCGCTACGTCGCCAAGCGCCTGACCGTGCGCCTGGGCGCCGCCACCGTGGAGGTCCTCGACGGGGCGAAGGTCGTCGCGGTCCACGAGCGGGCCACGGCGAAGTACGTCGACGTCCTCGACCTGGACCACTACCTGGAGATCCTCGCGCGCAAGCCCGGCGCGCTGCCCGGCGCTACCGCGCTCGCCCAGGCCAAGAAGTCCGGGGCGTTCACCCCGGACCACCAGGCGTACTGGGACGCGGCGCGGGCCGCGCGCGGGGACGGGCCCGGCACCCGGGACCTGATCGAGGTCCTCCTCGCGCACCGCACCCTGCCCGCGCCCGCGCTGAGGGCGGCGATGCGCACCGCGATCACCACCGGGATCCTCGACCCGGCCTCGGTGCTCATCGACGCCCGCCGCGCCGCCGAACCCCCGCTCGCGCCCGTGATCCCGATCGATGCCCTGACCCGCTACGACCGCTCCGCCCCCACCCTTCACGGCTACGACGACCTGCTGACCGGCAATAACCGATGACCAGCAACGACGCCGCCCTGGCCGCGATCAACGTCACGACCAAGGACCTGTACCTGACCACGGTGCGCGCCGAGGCGCAGCCCCTGGCCGCCGCCGCACTACGCGAGCAACGCTCCCACCTGGCCTACCTCGCCGACGTCCTGACCGCGGAAGTCGATGCCCGCGCCGAACGCCGCCGCGGGCGGCGGATCAAGGAAGCCCGGTTTCCCCGCACCAAACGGCTCGCGGACTTCGACACCACCAGCTCACCGATCCACGGCGCCACCCTCGCCGCCCTGGCCACCGGCGCCTACCTCGCCGCGGGCGAACCCGTCGTCCTGCTCGGCGACTCCGGCACCGGCAAGACCCACCTGCTCATCGGGCTGGGCACCGCCGCCTGCGAGATGGGCAAGGCCGTGCGCTACACCACCTGCGCGAACCTGATCAACGAGCTCGTCGAGGCCGCCGACGACCGCGAGCTGGCCCGCACCGTGGCCCGCTACGGCCGCCTGGACCTGCTCTGCCTCGACGAGCTCGGCTACGTCCACGCCGACCCCCGCGGCGCCGAGCTCCTCTTCCAGATCATGACCGAACGCGAAGAGAAATCCTCCATCGCGATCGCCACCAACCTGCCCTTCAGCGAATGGGGCACCGTGTTCCCCGACCCGCGACTCGTCTCCGCGATCGTCGACCGCGTCACCTTCAACGCCCACATCCTGCAGACCGGCACCGAGTCCTACCGGCTCCGCACGTCCAAGCGCCGCCGGGGCCAAGATTCGTGACAACAAGTGGGGCCAGAACACTTGACTACACGCAAAGGCACGTGCGGCGGCGAAGGCGGAGGCACTCGCGCGTGCTCAGGCGCACGTCGCAGCGGAACGGGCAGCGGGCGAGACACAACGTGCCCAGCAGCAGGCCGAGCTCGATTCATGGTGGGCGTTGCTGCACGCGAACGACCCGTCGACTGTGCTGGGCGCCCTGGCTGCCGCGTTCGAGGACAACGAGGCGGTAGCGGCACCAGTGGGGGTCTGGGACCGGGATGCTGCCATCGTCGTGCTCGTCCCGCCGGTGAGCGCGGTGCCTGAGCGGCGACCCGCTTTGACGCCGGCGGGCAACCCCACGCTGAAGAAGCTGACCAAGACCGAGACGGCGTCGATGTACGCCGAAATGGTCGCCGGGTTCGCGATCGTGACGGCCAAGGAGGCCTTCGCGGTCGCTCCGGGACTGTCGTCCGTACGGCTGATCGCGGTTCGCAACGGCGCGGCGGACGCCTTCGGCGAGAAGAAGACCGAGATCCTGGTCGGGGTTCGTTTCGAGCGTTCGGTGCTTGCCCGCGTCGACTGGGCGAACGCCGAGGCGTGGCAGGTGCTCACCGACGCTGGGGCGGAGGTGGCCTTCTCGATGAGGGGTCGGCCGCAGGCGCGGCAGGCACTAGACCTAACCGGTGAACCTGGCCTCGCCGCGGTCCTGGACGCCATTGACCTGGATGAGCTCGAGGCCTGACATTCGATGTGCCAAGCCCTCGGTTCCACGCTGCCAGTCCGTCACCCGGACACCGCGGATGGTGAAAGCCCGAGACTAGTTCCCCGGATCCACGAGTGCGCCGAGCATCTCCCGTGTCTCACGATCCGTGGAGTAGATGATCGTGCCGACCATCCCACGCGTCATCAGCACCTTGTACGCGTTACGGATCAGCCGATCGACGTCGGCGTCAGCAATCTGCTTCTTGAACGCCGGGTCTTTCGACCGATCCCGCTGCATGACCCAGCCGCCTCGGCCGTCGTTGGCGGTCGCCCGCCACACCAGGTCGTCCGCGACGATCACGCCGTTCCAGTCGTACTCGAATCCCTGCGCGGTGTACACGCAGCCGACCTGACCGAACCCGGCAGGGTCCGTGGCCCAGAGTGCTGAGGGCGGCGCGCCTCCCACGGAGCGGTCGTCGTTGAGATTCCAAGGTCGTGACCACGTACCGATCTGGACGTCGGGAACGAGCGTGCCGTCCTGGCGCGGCTTCGACCATGGCCACGCGTAGCCGGCGGTGATCCGGGCCCCGTAACCGTGGAGACGCTTCGAGTCGAGGATGGCCTCAAGCTCCTCGGGGGAGTCGGCTACGTCGACGTCGAACGCGTCATCGCCCTCCCATGGCGTAGGCCCGCCGTCACACAGACCGAGCAGCCGCTCGACCCACTTGATGTACGCCTCACTGCCGCCGGAGCGGAACTGGGCATCGAGGTCCACCTGGACGACGTCGAGGCCCTTAGCCGCCGCGGCCGCGCGGATGTCCGCGGGCGTTCCGAGCTCGCCCGGCCGGACCACCTGGTTCTGATCGAGCAGGAAGACCGGTACCCGTGCGGCGTCGAGCAGTTCGTCGACCTGCTTGCGCGCGGCGTCGCGCACCTCCTTGCGTGTGTATCGGTCCACCGAGGTCTCTCTGATGCGATGCGCCTCGTCGAGGATGAGGACGTCGAGACCGTTCTTCTCGGCACTCATGAAGTTGTTGAAGTACTTGAAGAGCTGCTGCGTCCGCGTCGAGCCCTTCCCTGCGACGCGTCGCAGCGTGATCGTGAAACTGCGTGACCCCGTGGCGTGGACGACGGATCGCCCCTCGCGCGCGAGGTCGCCGAGCAGCGAGAGCGCGATGACCGACTTGCCGGAACCCGGTCCGCCCGTGACAAGGACGACGTGCTTGCGGTCGGAGCGGTGTGCCTGGGAGACAGCGTGCAGGACGAGATCGACCGCGACCTTCTGCTCGTCGAGCAGTACGAACTGCTCGCGCTCACGGATCTCGTCCGCGGCAACGGCCATGAGTTGCTTTGAGGGACGGGTCGCGGAACCCAGGAGCCAGTCCGCCGCCTGAGCGCCAGACGCCGCTGGCGCGAGCAGGGTCCGCAGATGATCGTGCAGCTTGGTGCGCCTCTCACCCGTGAACAAGGGAGCGAGCGCGACAGTCACCGGGTCCAGCAGCTCAGCGACGCCATCGTCGACGGCGTTGTGGAGGTAGGCGACCCCCTGGATCTGCTCGGGCTTGCCGGCGAGCGTTGCGACGAAGTCGCGCATGTAGTCGACGTAGCCCGCGACCTGGACGCTGGGGTGCAGGGTGTGGCGGTACCGTGCGCCATCGACCGTGACGAGAGTGTCGCTCTCCTCGAACCGGTGTGCGTTCGTCCACTGCTTCAGCTCGACGACGACGTACGACGGATCGCCCGTGCGTGGGTGGACACCCGCGAGGATGACGTCCGAGCGCTTGGACGTGAGCGGCAGGCGGTGCTCGAGGATCACCTCGACGTCGCCGAGACCGGCATCGTGGAGGTCTCGCGCTAACGCCGGCAGCGAGTGGTGCCACGAACGGCGCTCGCCGACACCGACGGACACACCCTGGTGGGCAAGCTGGGTAGCCAGGTGACTCTCCACGGCGCTGGGATCTGATTCGAGCGACGACAGCAGCGTCGTCGCGGAGTAGCGGACTGTCGACACACCGTTCCCTGGGCAGCACGAAGAATCGTGCGGCGGGGGACATGTCGGCCAGGGTCGAAGTCCGTCGATACCGCGAGGTCAGCCAGAGAGTACGACGTCGAGTTCGCAGTGGCGCCCGCGACGCGCGCTGCGCGAGTCAAAGGCGGTCGGTTCTGACCTGCATGGGGCCGGAACTGACCATCGTGCCGATGCGCACTAAGGATGAAGGCGGTCCCAGTGCGCGGGCATGGGAACCGCCGTCCACGCTGGATCGGGCAGCCATGCGTCCCAGTCGGCGTTGAACGGCAGCCGTCGTGCCATCGCCACACCGACCATCGGTCTCCGCGCCGGTAGACACGCACCACCGTGTGCCCCGCCCAAGCGCGTTCGTTGTAGGTGCCGTCCCAGGCGGTCGGGAGGATGGTGCGGGCATTGGGGCCCGCTCCTTGGCCCGCTCGGGTCCGCATTCCCGAACCTGTGCTGGTGCTGACCGCCACGAGTTCGCCGTCGTCGAGAACCACCGTGCCCGCGACGGCGAATCCGACCGCGACACCGCGGGGGCTTCCGTGGTCGCGGACACTTCGGAGCGCCACCGGGGCGCCGCGCCGGAACCGGATCGGATTCTCTTGATATGTCAGCGGGACCTCATCGTCGAGCATCGGCAGAGCCTAGAGTCTCGACGGGCGGCATAGTGGCCTTGGGCAACGGCCGCGCTAGCTGTGGTCAAGCCGGCATTGGCCGCCTATGGCTCCCGCACGCTGCGCTCGGTGCCGGAGGACCTTAGCTGAGCACATCGGCGCGGCGCGTGACGTCGCGGTGGTCGACGACACCCAGGCGTTTCGAAACTCTCAGAACCCGATTCTGGCTCGCCTCAGGAGCGGTCGTACTTGGTGCTTCGCCCGCGCGAGACGTCGGCCGGGTACTTCGCTCGCGTCTCGGCAAGCTTCTCCGTAACGATGGCATCGGGATCGAGCCCGAGCTTGTCCGCGAGCAGGAGGCAGTAGGTCAGGACGTCGGCCAGCTCGGCTCCGACGTCGTCCAGGTCGAAGTCGGCATCCCACTGGAAGCACTCGAGGAGCTCGGCCGCCTCGATCGAGATGCTCTTGGCGAGGTTCTCGGGCGTGTGAAACTGCGCCCAGTCGCGTTCGGCGACGAAGGCGCGCAGAGAGGCGATCACGGCGTCGCTATCGGTCATGGCCCGACCGTAGCCATGTTCACCTGATCAGGCCCTGCTGACCAGTAGGGCGAGGTGCCGCATCGCAATGGGAGGCCGGGTAATCTCCCCGTCGGCAGCGGGCAGGTGGAGCTCGTCGGGCGCCTCACCGAGCTGGTCGACCGCCTGCGCCGGGTCACGGACGCGCTCGTGGGCAGCCACGCGCTCGAGCACTGGCTCGCCACGCTCGAGGGCGGCGTCGCCGCCCTCACCAGCGTCCCGGCCGCCGACGGCTGGCAGCTCGCGCAGGTGCGGCGCGAGCTGTCGCGGGTGCGCGCCGACGCGCCCGACCCGAACGTCCCCCTGCGCCTGGCGGACGTGCGGGCGCTGCTCGCCGACCGCGTCGCGGCCGGCCCACCCGGGCGAACTTCCGCACCGGCACCCTCACGGTCGGCACCTGGTGCCGATGCGCTCGGTGCCGCACCGCGTTGCCGCGCTGCTCGGGCTCGACGACGGCGTGTTCCCGCGCGTCGGGATCACCGACGGCGACGACGTGCTGGCGTGAGACCCGCGCACCGGTGAGCGCGACCCGCGCAGCGAGGACCGGCAGCTGTTCCTCGACGCCATCCTCGCCGCCACCGAGACGCTCGTGGTGACCCACAGCGGGGCCGACGAGTACTCCGGCCAGGAGCGACCGCCGGCCGTTCCGCTCGGCGAGCTGCTCGACGCGCTCGACGAGACGGCGCGCACGCCCGACGGGGACGCGGTGTCGCGGGCCGTGACCGTCCGGCACCCGCTGCAGCCGTTCGACCGGCGCAACGCCGAGCCAGGCGCGCTCGTGCCCGGCACCGATTCCGCCACCTCGACCGCCACCGCACCGCCACCGGCCAGAGGGTGAATCTGCCAGGTCAGAGGGCATGTCTGCAGGTCGTTGTGTGAGGCAAGATGCGGTGCATAGGCACGTTATGTTATAACGATGCTATGGGTCGAGGTGAGACAGGCATCAGCGGGGGAGACCTCGCGATCCTGCAAGAGCGGATGGTGCGACTCGTCCGCGAGGTGTCTACGGTCGGTGACCTCTCCTCGACCGCGGCGTCGGTGCTCTCGCAGCTAGCTCGCATGGGTCCGTCTCGCATCACCGACATGGCCCATGTGGCAGGGATCTCCCAGCCGGCGATGTCGCAACTGGTGGGCAGGCTCGAGCATGAGGGGCTGGTCACCCGAGCCGTCGACGGTGATGACCGCCGGGGCGTGCTGGTGGCGATCAGCGACCCGGGTCGCGCCGTGATTGGCGCCCGGCGTGCGCAGCGAGCGGCCATCTTCGACGAGGCGCTCGGACGGCTCGACGAGTCGGACCGATCCAGGATCGCGGCCGCGCTCCCGGCGCTCGACCGGCTTGTCGAGGCCGTGCTCGAGCCCTGAGCAAAGCGGGGCCCTCGACGGCGTGCGGCTCCGAACCACGGAAGAACCAAAGAGAGAAAAGGTAGTGATGACAACCCTAGAAACGAAGGTCGCTGAACCGCAGGGATCCGCCGTCAGGCAGCCTCGTGCGGTGTGGGCGGTCGCCTTCGCCTGTGTGGTCTCGTTCATGGGCCTGGGCCTGGTCGACCCGATCCTCACCGCGATCGCCAAAGACCTGAACGCGACCTCCGGGCAGGTGTCCCTGCTCTTCACGTCCTACCTGGTCGTGACCGCGGTGGCCATGCTCATCACTGGATGGGTCAGTTCGCGGATCGGTGTGAAGTGGACGCTGATCAGCGGTCTGGCGATCATCGTCGTCTTCTCCGCGCTTGGCGGGCTGATGAACAGCGTCGCGGGGATCATCTGGGCGCGTGCGTTCTGGGGGCTGGGCAACGCCCTGTTCATCGCCACGTCGCTGGCCACGATCACGAGCCTGGCCAAGGGTCCGCTCAAGAAGGCCATCCTGCTCTACGAGTCCGCGCTGGGCATCGGCATCGGTCTGGGGCCCATCGTCGGCGGTCAGCTCGGTGAGCACATCGGGTGGCGTGGGCCGTTCTTCGGCGTCGCGGTGCTCATGGCGATCGGCCTGGTGGCGACCCTGCTGTTCCTGCCGGCGACCCCGAAGCCCGAGCACAAGGTGTCCGTCGCGGACCCGATCAAGGCGCTGAAGTACCCGGGCCTGCTGGTCGTCGCCGTCGCGGCACTGCTCTACAACTTCGGCATGTTCGTGCTGATGGCGGTCGGTCCGTACCCGCTGGCGCTCGGCTCCACCCACTTCGGCGCCGCGCAGATCGGCTGGGTCTTCTTCGGCTGGGGCATGTGCCTCGCGGTCATGTCCATCTGGGGCGCGACCTGGCTCGAGGACCGGGTCGGCACGTTCGCCGCGATCATGGTCGGTCTGGCCGGTTTCACGGTCTGCCTCGTCCTCATGGCCGTCTTCTCGCAGGGCAACACCTCCGAGGGCGTCAGCGGTGGGCAGCCGTGGGGCGTCGTCGTCTGCCTCGTTGCAACCGGCCTGTTCCTCGGCATCATGAACACCACTGTGACCACGCTGGTGATGGGCGCGGCCCCGGTGCCGCGTCCGGTGGCCTCGGCCGGGTACTCGTTCGTGCGCTTCTTCGGCGGTGCCGTCGGCGCGTATGTCGCGGGGAAGGTGGCTGAGCACACGTTCCAGGGCGCCTTCATCCTCGGTGCCGGCGGCACCGTGGTGGCGCTGATCGTGCTGGTGCTGTTCCGTCGCTTCATCGGGAGTGCGCCCGTGCCCGCGCACGGTTCAGTGGAAGAGGCCGAGATCCTCGAGGCTGCGGACGCCGACTGACGAGGCCGGGCGGCCGTCGGCCCGACGGCACCCCAGGCTCGCAGCAGGAGCGGATTCGGACGAACCTGTCCCGTCGCGCTCCTGCTGCGGGTCCTTCCCGCGCGGACGCCCGCCCATGGACGGTGACGTCGGCGAATGCGGGCGACGTGCAAGGTTGCCTGGAGTTGACTGACGATGCGCGCAACAGCCGTGCTCGAGTGCTTGAGGTCCCCGGGCGCTGTGCAGGATCGCCAACACCTCGACGGGCTCGACATCCTGAAGCAGGGGTAGCGGCCACCCGGGGGTCGCAGGGTCGCTCGCCGCTGTCCGCCTGCTCAAATCCAAAGAGCCGGGATACGAATGCAGACCTCCGGGGCGGCCATCGAGCGGGCGGCGAGCGCCGAGAGCTCTGGGTTGGGGGAGGGCACCGAATTGTCTCGCCGCCAACCTTCACCGACGTTCCAGTCAACCCATCTGACGTGGACCTCGGGATCGGCGGCGCGGTCGCCGTCGTCACGGGCGCTGGTCGCGGGATCGGCCTGGCCGTGACGCGGACGCTCGCCGCGGACGGGTGCGGTCGTCCTGGCCGTGTCTCGCAGTATCTGGCAACAGTCAACGCGGTCCTTCGAGGCGATCCAGCTGCTCGGGCGTGAGGGTGAGGCGGACGGCGTCGAGTGCGCTGTCGAGCTGGTCGACCTTGCTGCCGCCGAGCATGGGCCGAACCCCGTGGGAGACGTGCCACGCGAGCACGGTCTGTCCGCGGGTGGCGCCGAGCTCGGCGGCCACCTCGTCGAGGACCGCGAGGCGTGCGGTGTTGCCGAGGTGGTCGTAGATGTCGGGGATCGGCTTGGCGGGGTTGTCGTAGGCGCCCGACAGCAACGGCGTGTACGCCCACATCTCGAGGCCGTGCGTGCTCGCATAGTCGCGCTGCTCGTCCGACAGGACACCGAACGGGTGGTTGGTGGGGTTCGTGCCTGGACGCGGGCGCAGGTAGGTGCTGTTGTGCTGTAGCGCGTCGATCGGCGTCGACCCGATCTGGCGGGCGTGGGTGCGCGCCCGCTCCACGCGCCACGCGGGATGGTTGGAGGCACCAACCCGGCCGGCCAGCCCTGCCCCGGTCACCTCGGCCAGCGCTTCGACGGTCTCCTCGATCGGCGTCGCCCGGTCTTCCATGTGGATCCAGAGCAGATCGACCGAGTCGAGGCCGAGCCGGTCGAGGCAGGCCGCGAACCCGTCCCGCACCGCGCGGCGGGAGAGCCCTTCGCGCTGGGCCGGGAACGAGCCGGCCCACAGTGCGTCGGCGCCGACCTTCGTCGCGATCTTCACCTGGTTGCGCACGCCGGGTCGGGCCGCGAGCCAGCGGCCCAGGAGGCGTTCGCTGTCGCCACCCCGCCCGTCGGCGCTCGCCCAGAACGCGTACGCGTTCGCGGTGTCGATCCATTCGCCGCCGCGCTCGACGAAACGGTCCAGCACCGCGAACGAGGTGGTCTCGTCGACGGCGGTGCCGAACATCATCGCGCCGAGGACGAGTGCCGACGTGGGTTCTGCTGTGCCCATGGGATGTGCAACCTCCGGTTCGCTCTGCATTTCTCTCAACCCGACGACGGATCAGGGTCAGCCAAGCAGGTTAGGGGGCTCTTTCGCATTGTCGACCCGGTGGAGACGAATGAGCTCCACGGGGACTTGTGGGGCCGATGCGTCACAAACAATCGCCGGCTTGCCCGAGGCTCGTTTCCTTCGGGGATTCTTGGACCGCGCCTGGTTGCCTGCATTCGTGCCGTTCGGCACCCGCCCGATGCCGGTTCTGGTGGTCAGCCTTGGAGGCGATATGGACGCTCGACCGCGCTGGTTCCGCAACCCGAGAGCAGCGAAGGTTCCCGAGATCACCGTGCTCTTCTGGGTCGTCAAGGTGCTGACCACGGGTATGGGCGAGGCGGCAGCCGACTACTTCGCGCTTCGGAACCTGGTGCTCGCGGCCGCCGTCGGCCTCGTCGGCTTCGTCGTTGCGATGGCGGTTCAGCTGCGAGCGCGCCGGTATCGGCCGTGGGCGTACTGGTTCGCGGTCTCCATGGTGGCGGTGTTCGGCACGATGGTCGCCGACGCCTTGCATGTCGTCGTCGGCGTGCCGTACCCCGTCACGACCGCCGCGTACGCCGTCGCGCTCGCGCTGATCTTCGTGGTGTGGCAGCGCGTCGAGGGCACGCTGTCGATCCACTCGATCACCACCCGCCGTCGGGAGGCGTTCTACTGGCTCGCCGTACTGGCGACGTTCGCTCTCGGCACGGCGGCGGGCGACCTGACCGCGATCAGCCTGCACCTGGGCTACCTCGCGTCGGGGTTGCTGTTCGCCGTCGCGATCCTGGTGCCGCTTGCAGGATGGCGACTCGGGGCTGACCCCGTGCTCATGTTCTGGTGCGCCTACGTGCTCACCCGCCCGCTGGGCGCGTCGTTCGCCGACTGGATCGGCAAGCCGCATCCCGCCGGTCTGGGCCTGGGCGACGGGGTTGTCGCGGCAGGGGCGACCGTCGTCATCGCGGTGCTGGTCGCCTACCTCGCGCGCAGCGGGCACGGCGTCCAGACGCCCGACCGTAGTCAGAATCCGGCAGCGTGGTCGCGACGATGAAGTGGGCCGGCAGACTGCGTCGACGGTGGATCCGGCTCTGTGAGGCCCACGCGACCCCTGGACTCTCGACGCGTCCCCGAACTCCTCACCCTCAACCGCGGGCCGGCACGATCGTCGGCATCGAGTTCAGCCACACGCGCGTCACGGTCGTGGTCTCTGACGCGACATACCGAGTCGTCGGCTCGCGGGTCCGGGATCACGGCCGCAACGCGTCGTGGACCCGACGGGTGACCGCCGCCGTCGACTTCGTTGACGGCCTCGTCCTCGACGCCGCGGATGTGGCCCCAGCTATCAGATCTTGAGGCCGTTCCGGAGCATCGCGTAGCCGCTGCGCGTCCGTTCCGCGACGTCGCGGTTGAGCGTCTCGGCGTCAATGCCCGCGAGGACCAGTTCGCGGGTGCGGTCGACGAGGGACCTCTGGATGCCGAGGATCGCCTGGGCTGCGGCCGCGGCATCGTCTCCGATGGCGGTCGTGCGCGCGAGGACTGCGGAGAGCGCGGCGGCGGCGGCGGTGTAGGAGACGCCTTCGCGCGCGAGCAAGGACGGACTATCGGTGATCATCCTGGTGATCGCGAGCAGGCGTTCCCGGGCGGCGGTGTCGGGAGCGACTGCCGGCTGAGCGAGGAGGAACGACTCGATCGCGTCGATCGTGCCGGTGCCGTCGGGTCGGTTCTCGATGGCGTCGACCACTCGCACCCAGAACTCGTCGAGCCGGTCGTGGACCAGGTCCTCCTTGGTGCGGAAGTAGTTGAACACGGTTGCCTCCGAGACCCGGGCGGCCCGGGCGACCTCGGCCACCGTCACCACGGTGAAGCCGCGCCCGATGAAGAGCTCCAGCGCGGCATCCATGATCGCTGTCCGGGTCTGCTGCTTCTTCTGCTCGCGGAGGCCGGGCGGGGGTATCGGGTTCACTCGGGTCTCCTTCGGGTGCTCGTAGTGTCTCAGTCGGCGAGCTTGCGTCGCGGCTGCGGGCCCGTCACAAGCTTCTGGTATCCGGATTAGGGTGGGTCTAAACTTAGAGCGACTCTAACGAAGGATGCGGCGGTGATAGAGCACGGGGTGCGGGTCGAGTCAGAGGTGTCCGGTTGCCGGCTGCTCGCTGGACTGGGGATCGGCATCGGTCTCGCGGTGATCCTGGGAGCCTGGAGCTGGGGGATCACTTCGCTGTTCGCTCCCGATGCGGTGGGCGGCGTCGCCTTCACAGTCACGGTTGTCGCGCTCGCCTACGTCGGTGTCCTTGCCGGACTCGTGATCGCCTTCGGAGGGCCACGCGCTTTCTCGGCACCGCCGGCTACCGCACCGCTTCCACCGATGAGCTGCTCCACGGTGTGTTCGGCTGGCTGGTGGTGGTGGTGTCTCTCGCGGTCGTCTACCTCGCCTGGGGTCTTGCTGCAGGCGATCCGCTCGCCATGCTGCGGGCCATGCTCGGGGTGCTCACCGATGTGGGTCGGTTGTCGGGGGCGAGCTGGTATGTGCTCGCGCTCATTGCGGTACGAGTCCTCTTCCTTGCGGCGGCGCTGGAGGAAAGCCTGTTCCGCGGACTGCTGCAGCCGTGGCTGCAGCGCCGTCTTCCGGTGTCGACCGCCATCGGGATCACGTCAATGGTCTTCAGCCTGATGCACGTCTATCCGGTCGCCTACCCTGCCGGGCTCATCTTCGGCGTCATCGCCGGGATCCTGCGCGTGCGCCGCAGCACCACCGCGACCTTCGCGATGCATGTGCTCACCGACGTGACGCTCCTCGTCGTCGCCGTCCTCATCCGTGCATGACGAAAGACTCGACGTGAACCCGCCCATGCGCATCAGCATCAGTGTCACCAACTTCTCCTGGCGCGACGATCGCCTCACCCTGGCCGAGAGCCTCAGCCGGGTCGCTCGGGCCGCCGACGCCGGCGGCTTGCACGGTCTCTGGGTTGCCGATCATCTCCTGCAGGCCGACCCCTACGGCGCTCGCCCGGACGAGACGGAGATGCTCGAGGCCTGGTCAAGGCCGTGACGACCCTCGATGTGCTCTCCGGTGGGCGGGCGATGCTCGGCATCGGCGCTGGCTACCAGAGCGCGGAGGCCGCCGCGATGGGCCTGCCCCTGCCGCGCCTGTCCGAGAGGTTCGACCGGCTCGAGGAGACTCTGCGCATCGCACTGCGCATGTGGGGAGAGGGCGCATCACCGTTCCGGGGCGCGCACTACGCGTTGGATGCGCCGTCCAGCAGTCCCGCACCGCTGACGCGACCGCACCCACCCATCCTGATCGGCGGAACCGGCGAGAAGCGCACCCTGCCGCTCGTGGCCCGCTACGGGGACGCCTGCAACGTCTTCGACATCCCCGACGGCGGCCAGACGGTGCGCCACAAGCTCGACGTCCTCCGCGAGCACTGCGCGGAGATCGGACGTCCCTACGACGAAATCGAGAAGGTGATCTCCACCCGGCTCCGGCCCGGCGAGACGGCGGCGTCGTTCGCCGAGCGCTGCAGGGCGTTCGCCGAGCTCGGCGTCGACCACGCCGTCGTGCTCACCACCGGCCCATGGGCGCCTCCGGACATTGGCACGCTCGCCGAGGTCGTCGCCGAACGGCTCCCCTCGGCGGACTGAACCCGGTGGCCGTGCAACTCGGTTAGCTCGGTCGGTTTCCCTACGGACGTTGCCGCCGGGCGGCGGCCCGGTGTATTCAAGTCAGACGGATGCTCAGCCGCGATCTCATCGATCCGACCCCTGGGGCCGCTCTCAATACGACCGGGCCAAGCCGGCATGACTCGAGCCGTCGGTCGAAAGTGCTGCGGCGGAACTACAACCGGAACCGGATGCCCGTCGCCTGCAGCCACGTGAAGAACCCCACGGTCAGGACGACCAGAACGACGACGAGGGCTACGAGGAGCCAACGCTGGGCGCGGTCGCCCAGCAAACGGAGGCCGAGCCAGGCGATGCCCAAGCCGACGAGGCCTCCGGCACTGTTCGTGAGGACGTCGGTGATGTCGCTGGCTCCGATGCCGAAGACGAACTGGACGATCTCGAAGACCACCGATACCCCGACGATGGGAAGGAACACCCTGGCGAAGCTTCGCCGCCGGGCCGCCAGGTAGACGAGCACACCGAGCGGGACAAACACGAGCACGTTGACGGCGAGCTCGCTGGAGCCAAGTCCGCCTGCGGCCGTGCCGCCAAACGGAACCACGTTGACCGACCGGCGGCCGACCAGGTCGCCGAAGCCGTCGGTGTGGATCTTGAGCAGCACGACCCACGCGAGCGCCAGCACATAGACCCCGAGGACGACGCGCTCGACGGTCCTGCCCGTGGGGGCCGGGGCTGGCCTGGCGTCCTCGGCCACACGTTTCCCAGGCTTCTCGGCGAACCCAGGGACGGGGTGCGGGTCGCGCGCTGCCACGGGACGAAGGTTACAGGCGCCGCCTGAGGTGCCAGCACTTCGATGAGTCATCCCAAGTCGTGTCGGGCATCGAACCGGTCGGAAGAGTCGCCACCATTCACCGCGAGAGAGAGGGGCGGCAGTCTCCGCGCTCGGCGGAAACCCATGTCACACCCCGCCCGAGCGCAGTCGTCCTTCTTGCATGACCTCGAAGCGACCCGCCCGTCCCTGCGGGCGACGGCGTCGTCGAGCTGGCGCACCCGGACGACGCGGAAGCGCTCGCCGCGCTGCAGGACGAGCTGACGCGGCACGCGGTCGAGGTCCGGACCGTCGCGCTGGCGGGCGACGCCGAAGGCGCGCTGCGGGCCGCCGAGCGGCACCGCCTGCTGTGCGCCCACCGCGAGGGCCCGTGGGGCGTCGCGCACTGGAACCGGCAGGTCGAGCGCTGGCTAGGCGAGGCGTCCGGCGCGTACCTCGGGGCGGCGGTCGGCGTCGAGTGGTACCCCGGGCGACCGGTCCTCGTCACCGCGATCGACTACGGACTTGGGCTCTTTAACGGCGATCCCGGGGTTGTTTTCGCGACGGTGAGAACTTGCGCGCGCACATCGCCGGCGGTGCCTCGTTCGCCATGTCCCGGCTCGGCGACGTCGAGACGCTGCACTCGATGACGGTGCACAAGAGCCAGGGCAGCCAGGCCGAGGACGTCACGGTTCTGCTGCCGAATGAACGCTCGCCGCTGCTGACGCGCGAGCTCTTCTACACCGCGGTCACGCGCGCCCGCCGGCGGGTGCGCGTCGTCGGAACGCCCGAGTCGGTGCGCGCAGCGGTCGAACGGCGGGCTCGCCGGGCGACTGGTTTGGCGGCAAGGCTCGGTAGCTTCAGCCGCGCCGGTCGTTGAACACCCAAGCGGCTGCCGCGGAGGCTGCCGCGGCGGTGAACACTGACGGCCACGCTCCGATCTTCTTCGCGAGCGGGTGCGAGAGCCCGAACGCTGCCAGGTAGGTCGCGGTGAGCGCTGCAGTGGTGGCGGGCCCGGAGGTCTTGGCCCACTGTGTGCCCGCAGCGACGCCGGCCCCCGCGAGCACGACTCCGGCCAGCGTTCGCTGTTTGGTGGCCCGCCCTACGGCAAACCCGCCGACGAGTCCGGCGGCGACGATGGGGGCAGTGGGAACCGTGGTCGACATGCGGGTGACCGTACCTCGGCGCGCCCTGTCCCACGATGCCCCGGGCGAGCAGACTGACGGCATGGTGATGCGCGTCGGGATAAAGCTCAGCCAGAACGCTCCGATCGAGGATTACCTGCAGGTGTGGCGTTTCGCCGATGAGGGCGGTTTCGACCACGTGTGGGTGATGGACCACCTGGCCACGCTGGGGCCCGATGACGACGGGCCGATCTTCGACGCCTGGGCTTTGCTGGCCGCGATGGCGGTCGCGACCGACCGGGTGCGGATCGGCCGCATGGTCACGGGGAACACCTACCGGCATCCGGGTGTGCTGGCGAAGCTGGCCACCACGGTCGACCACCTGTCCGGTGGGCGTCTCGAGTTCGGGGTCGGGGCGGGCTGGGCTGAGCGGGAGCACGCGATGTATGGGCTGCAGTTCGGGACCGTGGGGGACCGGATGGACCGGCTCGAGGAGGCGCTGGGGGTCATCACCTCGCTGTGGACCGAGCCGCGGACGTCGTTCGACGGCCGCCACTACCGGCTCGAAGCCGCCGTCGCCGAGCCCAAGCCGGTGCAGCAGCCGCATCCGCCGATCTGGATCGGCGGCAGCGGCAGGCGTCGAACCTTGCGGATGGTCGCCCGGTACGCGGATGCGTGGAACTACACCGGCGACGACATCGCCGAGTTCGCGGAGCTCGCGCAGGTGCTTGACGGACACTGCGCTGACGTAGGCCGCGACCCGGCTGAGATCCGCCGCACCGTCCAGCATCGGCTGGGCGACGACTTGGACGCGCTGAGCGCCTCGTGTCGGGCCTACGCCGCGGCCGGCGCGAGCGAGTTCGTGCTGGTGCTGCCCTGGGGCGGGGGCGGGCGGCAGGCGCTGGACCTCGCGGCCCAGGCTCTGCCGCGCCTGCGCGAGCTCGGCTGAGCCGCTGCACCTCAGCCAGCCACTCCTCACACGAGAACCTGCAAGGGTTCGATGCTCGACGCGGCCGCTAGCCTGTGGCCGACCACGCTGACGGACGTCCTTCCCGGGACGTCGGCGTCGCGGTACTCAGTCCTCGGCCAGGACGCGAACGTCCCAGGCGCCCAGTGCCAGCTCGCCGCCCGCGGCGACCGCCTCGCCAGAAACCGCGTCCCTGACGGCGACCGGAACTGCCACCGCCGTCGGGTCCCACGACCAGTTGTGCACGAACCGCAGTTGGCGCCCGGTGCCGGACGTCGCGGACAGTACCGTGACCGGCTGGACGGCCAGCCGTCGCCAGTCGTCGTCGACCGGGACGAGCCAGGTGAGCAGGGCGCGGGCGAAGGCGACGTCGGGCACGGTGCCGACGGTCGTGATGCGGCCTGCCCCGTGCGCGGCCGTGGTGACGGCGGCCCAGCGCCCCAGGTGCGGATGCTCGTACGCGGCCAGCACCTCGGCCCCGGCGGGGACGAGCAGGTCCGCCCACCTGGTCGCCGTCGCGCCTGCGGGCAGTGCAAGCTGACCCCCCTGATCGGCCACCGGCACCGCGGCCGTGAGGTTGGTGAACTCCTGGTAGCCCACCCCCGCGGCGTCGGCCAGGCGCGCCGGCTTCGGCTCGAGTCGCGCGCGGGCCTCGTGGTCGGCGTAGGCGGTGCGCGGGCCGAGCACGAGGTGGCCGCCGGCCTCCGCATAGGCCCGGAGCCAGTCGAGGAGCGCGTCGTCGGCGACGTAGAGGGCCGGCACGAGCAGCACGGGCAGCTCGCGCGCGAGCGCCGCGGGGTCGACCGTGCCGTGCGGCCCGGTCGCCTGCACGTCGTGCAGGATCCGCACACCGACGCCGGCGTCGAAGGCGCCGCGGTAGAACGCCTCGACGACGTGCTCGTAGGACCGCGGGTCCGGGTCGGCGCCGTCTGCCAGGGCCGGCTGGAAGGCCAGCGCGACCTTGGACGCGGTCGAGTACAGCAGGCCCACCTGCGCGTCGGGCGCCAGGCCGGCGACGGCCTCGCCGGCGGTGCGCAGCTCGCCACCGAGGGCGGCCAGCTGCTCGTACACCCGGCCGGGGCGCTGGTCGTGCGGCAGGATCCCGACCCAGTAGGTCTCGGCGCCGAAGTGCAGCGTGTGCCAGTGCCAGTACTCGATCATCCGGGCGCCGCGCGCCACCATCGCCCAGGCGACCTGGCGCCACTGCCCGTCAAAGGCGGGGAAGTTCAGCGCCGACCCGCCGATGGCGCCGGCGTTGGTCTCGGTGACCAGGAACGGCGCCTGCTTGGAGGAGTACATCCGGTCGGCGCTGTGCAGCACGCTCCATGTGCCCGAGCTCGTCCAGCCCTGCGGTGCTCCGGGCGACCAGGGCAGGGCGAGGGCGTCCTGCATCGCGTAGTACGGGTTGCCCGCGGTGACGTCGAGCGACGCGGTGAGGTCCGGGTCGTCGACCGCCGGGTGCGAGTACGCGATGCAGGTGGTGACGAACTGGTCCGGGCGGGCGTACTCGCGCACGAGGTCCGCCTGCCACGCGATGAACTCGCTGGTCAGGCGCGCCTGGAAGCGGCGCCAGGCGAGGTCGTACTGCGGGGTGGTGTTGCCGTCCGGGGTCCACAGGTCGTCCCAGGTGGAGATCCGGTGCGACCAGTACACGAGGCCCCACTCCCGGTTGAGGGTCTCGACGTCGCCGTAGGTGCGGCGCAGGTGGTCGACGAAGGACTCGAAGACGCCGCGGTTGTGCAGCAGCTCCAGGCCGGGCTCGTTGTCCACCTGGTAGCCGATCACCCCGGGGTGGTCGGCGTACCGGCCGACCACGGCCCGGACGATCCGCTCGGCATGGAACCGGAAGGCCGGGTGCGTGAAGTCCACCTCCTGCCGCGCGCCCCACGGGATGCGGCGGCCGGTGCCGCGTTCCCCCGCGATCTCCGGGTGCTTGCGGGCAAGCCACGGCGGCACCGCGTAGGTCGGGGTGCCGAGGATCGTGGCGATGCCCCGCTCGTGGGCGGCGTCGATCACGGGCTGGAGCCAGTCGAGGTCGAGGACGCCGTCCTCGGGCTCCCAGGTGCTCCAGGTGGACTCCCCGACGCGGATCACGGTGAAGCCGGCCGCGGCCATGAGGTCGAGGTCCTCCTTCAGCCGCGGCGAGGGCTGGTACTCGTGGTAGTACGCCGCTCCGAAGAGGACGGGGTGGGGCAGGTCAGGCATGGGGAGCCGGGGTCCTTCCGTCGGGGCGCGTGCGAGCGCGCGGGGTGAGGGCGGTCGTTCCGCAGACGCTACTGCTTGACGCCGCCGGCGGTCAGCCCGGACTGCCAGTACCGCTGAAGGATCAGGAACGCGACGACCAGCGGGATGATCGAGACGAGCGACCCGGTGATCACCGTCGAGAAGAGCGCCTGGGCGCCTGAGCCGGCGGCGGAGGTGGACTGCCATTGCGCCAGGCCGACGGTGAGCGGGTACAGGCCCGCGCTGTTGAGCATGATCAGCGGCAGGAAGTAGTTGTTCCACGTCGCGACCAGCTGGAACAGCAGGACGGTGACGAACCCCGGGGCGAGCAGCCGCAGCACGACCTGCAGGAAGATGCGCCCCTCGCCGGCGCCGTCGACCCGCGCGGCCTCGAGCAGCGAGTCGTCGACGGCGCCCTCCGCGTAGACCCGCATGAGGTAGACGCCGAAGGGGCTGACCAGCGACGGGACGATCACCGCCCAGGGGGTGTCGACGAAGCCCGCCTTGGCGAACAGCAGGTAGGTCGGGATAGCCAGGGCGGTCGTCGGGATCATGATCGCGCCGAGGATGACCGAGAACAGCAGGACCCGGCCGGGGAACTGCAGCTTGGCGAACGCGTAGCCGGCCATGCTGGCCAGGATCGCGGCGCCGAAGGCGGACACCACCGCGTACACGATGGAGTTGCGCAGCCAGGAGAGATAGACGCCGCCCTGCGCCGTGAAGACGTCCCGCAGGTTCTCCACGAGGTTGAAGTGGGCGAACGCGAACCCGAAGGTGGAGAACAGGTCGGCGTTGGACTTCGTCGACGCGATCACCAGCCACACCAGCGGCAGCAGGAAGTACGCGACGCAGATCAGCATGAAGATCGTCAGCAGGTTGCTCGGCCGGTCGCCGACCGGGCGGCGCTTGCGGGGGGCCGCCGTGCGCGGGACCTGCGGTCCGGCGACGTCGGCCCCCGCCTCGGGGCGGGCGGCCAGCGGCTGGGAGGTGGGTTGCGTGGTCATCAGCGGCGCTCCCGTCGCTGCGTGCTCAGCTGTACCGCGTACGACACGATCATGACGACGAACCCGAGCAGGAACGCGATCGCGGCGGCGTAGTTGATCTCCTGGTTCACGAAGGCGAGGTTGTAGGCGTACAGGTTCGGGGTGTACGAGGTCCCGATGACGTTGGGGGCCAGGTTGCGCATCAGGTTCGGCTCGTTGAAGAGCTGGAACGACCCGATGATCGAGAAGATCAGGGTGAGCAGCAGCGCCGGACGGATGGCCGGCACCTTGATGGACCAGGCGATGCGGACCTCGCCGGCCCCGTCGATCCGGGCCGCCTCGTAGAGCTCGGTGGGGATGGACCGCAGGGCGGCATACAGGATGATCATGTTGTAGCCGGCGAAGGTCCAGGTCACGATGTTGGCGATCGACGGCAGCATCCACTGGGCGGACAGGAACTGGGGCGCCGGGGCGCCCACGGCGTCGGCGAGCTGCGCGAAGGGCCCGAAGTCGGGGCCGTACAGGTAGCCCCACATGATCGCGGCGATGACGCTCGGCACCGCGTAGGGCACGAAGATGCTCAGCCGCACGAACCGCTTCAGGCGCAGCCGGCCGCTGTCGAGGATGAGCGCGAACAGCAGCCCCAGGGCCAGCATGAGCGGCACCTGCAGGAAGAAGAACCGCACGACACGCAGCACGCCCTCGATGAAGGCGGCGTCGCGCAGGGCGTCGACGTAGTTCTGCAGCCCGACGAAGGCGTTGCCCCCGACGAGCTGCTCGCGGAAGAGAGACAGGTACCCGGAGTAGACGAGCGGCATGACGATCATCGCGAGGAACACCACGAGGAACGGCGTCACGAAGAGGTAGCCCGCGATCTTCTCGGGTCGCTTGAGGGAGCTGCGGCGGCGGGACGCGGCCGCGACTGGCGGTCGTGCAGCGCCCCGCGGCGCGGCGGTGGTGGTGCTGGACATCGTCGTCTGCCTCCTTGCAGGTCGGGGACGGACCGGCTGGCGTGGCCGGTCCGCCCCGCGGCGTCACTTGACCGTGAAGCCCTGCTTCTTGGCGTAGTCGGTGATGTCCTTCTCCCACGCCTGCCGGGCCGGCTCCAGCTGGGTCTTGTCGGCGATCGCCTTGCCGACCGTCTCGCCGAAGGAGGAGTACACGTAGTCCATGAACGGCAGCCAGCCGAAGTCGGTCTTGACCGTCTGGGAGATGTCCGCGAACACCTTGTTGACCTGCTGGCCGCCGTAGAACTCCGACTTCTGGTCGATGAAGGTCGGGTTCGTCAGGACCGGCTTGTAGGCCGGGAAGAGGAACTGCTCCGTCGCCAGCTTCAGCGCCGGCTCGTCGGCCGTGTTGATCCACTTCGCGAGCTCGGCCGCGGCGATCTTGTTCTTCGTGGTCGACAGGACGGCGTCGGTCGAGCCACCCCAGTTGCTCGAGACGTTCTCTCCGGCCTTCCACTGCGGGATGGTCGTCGCCCGCCACAGGCCCGAGGTCTTGGCCGCGGTGCCCTGGAGGAACACCGGGCCCCACGCCGCCGTCTGCCAGGAGGCGTACTTGCCGTTGGCCAGGCCCTGGTACCACTGGTCGGTGAAGTCGGGGTCGACCGCGACCAGGTCATCTTGGATGAGGGTGTTCCACACGTCGAAGACCCGCTTGACCTCGGGGGTGTCGAGGTCGATGGTGACCGTCTTCGCGCCGTCGAAGGCGAACGGGCGGGCACCGGACTGCCACAGGAAGGCGGTGAACTGGCCGGGGTCGTTGCCGGGCAGGTCGGTCAGGTAGGAGTCCGGCTTGGCCTTGCGGTAGGCCCGGGCGGCGGTGGCGAACTCGTCCCACGTCGTCGGCGGCTGGACCCCGGCGCCCTTGAGCAGGTCGTCGCGGTAGAGGTTGCCGAGCGGGCCGACGTCCTGCGGGATGCCGTAGACGGCGGGGCCGTCGGAGATCTGCTTCCAGACCCAGTCGGGGTACTGGCTTTTCAGGTCGGACACGCCGTACGGAGCCAGGTCCATGAGGTTGTCGCCGAGGCGGAACGAGGACAGGTACTGGAACTCGACCTGGGCGACGTCGGGAGCACCCTCGCCGGACTTCAGCGCCGTGCGCAGCTTCTGGTAGTGCGGGGCGCCCTGGCCGACGTTGACGACCTCGACCTGGACGGCGGGGTACTGCTTCATGAACAAGTCGACCTCCTTCTGGATGTCAGGCACCCAGGTCCAGAAGGTGAGCTTGGTCGGCGTGGACATCGCCTTGTCGATCTCCGCCTTGGAGACCTGCGCGGCGGGCGTGGGCGAGGCGACTCCGCCGCCTCCGCCGCCGCCCGAGCAGGCGGCCAGCAGCAGCGCGCCGGCGGTGACGGCGGCGCCCAGCCGGATGACCGGCCGGTGTGTGAATCGGTGCATCATCAACCTACTTTCGCGGTGGGCGGGGACGTGGTCGACGTAGTCCGGAAGGGGTCAGGGCCGCGGCCCGCGGCGAGCCGGGCGGGCGCGGGGCCGGAGCTGGCCCGCACCACGAGGTCGACGGGGTAGCGCAGGGTGCCCTCGAGCCCGTCGTGGTCCTCGATCGCGCCGACGAGCGCCATGACCGCCCGGCGGGACACCGCCGCGACGTCCTGGCGCACAGTCGTGAGGGGGATGACCTGGTAGGCCGAGTCGGGGGCGTCGTCGAAGCCGACCACCGAGACGTCCGCCGGAACTTTCCGGCCCGCCTCGAGGAACGCCCGCATCGCGCCGACCGCCATCTGGTCGTTGGCGGCGAACACCGCCGTCACGTCGGGGTCGGCGGCCAGTGCCCGGCCGACCTGATAGCCCGACCGGGCGGACCAGTCGCCCACCAGCGGCTCCGCCACCGGCGCGCCGGTGCGGAGCAGCGCGTCGCGCCACGCGGCGGCGCGGCGCGCCGCGGCGCCCTGGTCTGTCGGCCCGGCGAGGTGGTGGACGGTGCGGTGGCCCAGCGCCAGCAGGTGCTCCACGACCTTGCGGGCACCGTCCTCCTGGTCGACCGTGACGGTCGGCAGGCCGAGGCCGGTCGTCAGGGCCTCGCCGACGTTGACCGCCGGGACGCGGTGCAGGCCCTGCACTGCGGACAGGTCGTCGTCGACGTAGGGGTAGCTGAGGACCAGCCCGTCGACGCCCTGGTCGACGAGGCGGGCGACGGCACGCACGAAGCTCTCCGGCGACGGCGAGGCCGAGGCGACGACGACCGAGTAGCCGAGATCCGAGGCGGCCGTCTCGACGCCGAAGAGCTGAGCCGAGGGGCCGTAGTCGGTGGTGGCCGGCATCGCCACGCCCAGCACGCGGCTCTGCTGGGTGACCAGCGCACGGGCCGCGGCGTTGCGCCGGTAGCCGAGGTCGGCGATCGCCTGGTGGACGCGCTCGCGCACGACCTGGCGGACGTTGGGGGCGTCGTTGATGACGCGCGAGACGGTCTTCTGGGAGACCCCGGCCAGGCGCGCGACGTCGACCATCACGGGCTGCCGCCCGAGATCCTCCTGCACACCGTCAGCCATGGCCATCCCCGTTGACAGCGCTTACACCTGCGTGCATTGACAACGTAGTCAACGAAGCCGACACCGTGTCAAGGGGTTCGCCGGATCGTCACCCGGCCGTGACCTGCGCGCCTTGGGACATTCCTCCTCACCGCTCCGTCGGCGTGAACTCCTGCGTATGCTGCGCCGCCGCGATCTGCGCCTGCTCCGGTCGCACCAGGTCGAGCTGTGTCGCCGCCGGCCGGTGCACGAGACCCAGCACCCAGTCGGCAGCGATCCGCGCCCGTGCAGCCATGCTCGGGATCGCATACAGGTGGTACCCCTTCGCCACCACCTTGGCCGGCAGCCCCGTCAGCGGCACGCCCAGCGGCCGCGCCACAGCCCACCGCCCGCCGAGGTCCGCCACCAGTCCGAGGTCGTGGTGCTTGTACTCCCGAGCGGTCCCGAACCCGAGGCTCGCGGCCACGTTGTCCGCGATGACGACACCCTGCCGCTGGGCATGCTGGGCGGTGGGCGGGTAGGCCGTGCTGGCGTCGGCGTACGGGTTCGGCGTGCCGGCCGAGTCGCCCGCGGCCCACACGTCGTCGCGCACGCGCAGCTGGCCGTCGACGACGAGCCGCCCGCGCTCGACGGGCAGCCCGAGCCGCTCGACCAACGGCGGGGGAGTCACGCCCACGGTCCACAGCACGGTGCGCGTGGCCACCTTCGAGCCGTCCGAGAGCACGATGCCGTCGTCGGACATGGACGCGACGGACACACCGAGCCGCACCTGCATGCCCCGGGCGCGCAGCACCTTGAGCGCGTACCGGCCGAGCCGCGGGCCGAGCTCGGGGAGCACCGTCGGGCTGAGGTCGAGCAGCATCCACCTGGGGCGCGAGCCCGCCAGGCGGGGGAAGCGGGAGATGAGCCGGTCGGTGAGGCACTGCAGCTGGGCCGCGGTCTCGGTGCCCGCGTAGCCGGCGCCGACGACGACGAACGTCAGGCGGGCGGCGCGCTCGGCCTCGTCGGTCGTGGTGTCGGCGCACTCGAGCTGGCGCAGCACGTGGTCGTGCACGTACTGGGCCTCGAGCAGCGTCTTGAGGCCGAGCGCGTGCTCGCGCAGGCCCGGGGTCGGGAGCACGCGCGTGACGCTGCCGGTGGTGAGCACGAGGCGGTCCCACGGCAGGGTGAACGGGACGTCCGTCGCCCCGGAGACCCGGACCGTGCGGGCGTCGAAGTCGACGTCGTCGACCAGGCCGTGCACCACGCGCGCCTGGCCGAGCGCACCGTGCAGCGGCACGGCGATGCGCTGGGCGTCGAGGCTGCCGGCCGCGACCTCGGGCAGCAGCGGCGAGTAGCAGAGGTGGTCGGCGGTGCTGACGACGGTCACGTTCGCGGCCCCGGCCGGCAGCCGCTGGGCCAGGCGACGGGCGGCGAAGAAGCCGGCGAACCCGCTGCCCACGATCACGATCTCGGGAGTGTGCTTCTCGGCCATGCCCCCAGTCTCGGCCCCGGGCGTCGGTGCCGCTTGAGTCGGTCGACTGACGCCGGGATGCAGTCGAACGACGCAAGCCTCCGGGTGTCAGGACCCCTATCGTCGGCGGAGTTCGTGTTCCGCCACGCCAGGAGGCCCGTGATGTCCGTCCACCTCTTCCGTCCGGCCCGTCGCCGAGCCATCGAGGCTGCCGCGACCGGGACGCAGTCATGAGCGGGGAGCTCGCCGGGCGCCGCGCCGTCGTCACCGGCGCGGGCCGCGGCATCGGCCTCGCCGTCGTGCAGGCGCTCGTCGCCCGCGGGGCGCACGTCACGGCCGGGTCCCGGCACGTGAGCCCCGAGCTCGAACAGCTCCAGGCCGGCGGCTCGGTGCGGGCCGTGGCGGTGGACCTGTCCACCCCTGAGGGGCCGGGGAGGCTGATCGAGGCTGCCACGGTGGACGGACCGCTCGACATCCTCGTCAACAACGTCGGCGGGGCCCCCTCCCGGCTGCACGGCATCGCCGCCGTGACCGACGACGAGTGGCAGAAGTCGCTGGAGCTGAACCTGTTCGCCGCGGTCCGGGCGTGCCGGGCAGCGGTGCCGGGGATGATCGACGCCGGGAAGGGGGCGATCGTCACCATCAGCTCGGTGAACTCGACGCTCTCCGACCCGGTCGTCCCCGACTACTCCGCCGCCAAGGCGGCCCTTGCGAGCTTCAGCAAGTCGCTGTCCAAGGAGCTCGGGCCGCACGGCATCCGCGTCAACACCGTCAGCCCCGGTCCGGTCGCCACCGACCTGTGGCTCGGCGACGGCGGCGTGGCCGACGTCCGCTCCGCCGCGGCCGGCCTCGCGCCCGAAGACCTCGTCACTGCGGTCCAGCAGCAGATGGCGACCGGCCGTTTCTCCCGGCCGGAGGAGGTGGCCGAGGCCGTCGCATTCCTCGCAGGGGACGGGGCAGCCAACATCACCGGCGCGGACCTGCGCATCGACGGCGGGATGGTGGCCACCTGGTAACAGCGGTGACCCTCTTGCCGGCTGCCCCGTCAGGCGTGGACGCTTGGCGCCGGGTGCGCGCGCGCACCGTTATGGTGGCGTCGAGAGACGGGAGGTCGGGTGGTCACATCGGACCCCGCGAGCGGCGGCGACCTCATAGGTCGCCATGCCGAGCTAGAGCTGCTGCTTCGTGACGCCGTAGACCGACCCGCCGGCGAGGCAGGCGTGCGCGTGGTGGTGGGCTCGCCCGGCATCGGCAAGTCGACCTTGTTGCGCGCGCTGGCCGACCACGCGCGCGCGGCAGGCAACCTCGTGCTCGACATCGTCGGTATCGAGGCCGAGTCGAAGCTCCCGTATGCCGGGCTGCTCCAGCTGCTGAGCCCGGTGCTCGCGCACGCCCACGCACTCCCGGCCACGCAGCGCCGCGCGCTCCTCACCGCGTTCGAGCTCGAGGACGGCCCGGCGCCGCAGCCGTTCCTCGTGGCTCTCGCCTGCCTGGGGCTCCTGGTTGAGGCGAGCGTGCGGCAGCCGGTCACCGTCGTCGCCGACGACGCGCACTGGCTCGACGCGCCGACCCAGGAGGCGCTGGCGTTCGCCGCCCGGCGCGTCGAGCACGAGCGCGTGGCGATCGTGGCCGCGGTGCGGGCCGGGGCCGAGGGAGCGGTCGCGGGCGGCGGGCTGCCCACCGTGCCGCTGCACGGTCTGGACGGCGAGGCCGCGGCCGAGGTGCTGGCCCGCACCGCGCCCGACCTCGACGCCGCTGCGCGCTCATGGGTGCTGCGGGAAGCCGAGGGCAACCCGCTCGCTCTCGTCGAGCTGCCCGTCGCCTGGCGCCTGCACCGCGGCGCCGAGGGCGACGAGCTGGGCTTCGTGCCGCTGACGTCCCGGCTCGAGCGCGCGTTCGCCGCGCGCACCGACGAGCTGCCGCGGTCCACGTGCGACGTGCTGCTGGCCGCGGCGGTCGACGACGAGGACGGCACCGCAGAGATCCTCGCGGCGGCGTCCGTGCTGGCGGGTCGCCCGGTCGGCGTCGAGGCGCTCGACGCCGCGGTAGAAGCAGGTCTCATCACGTACGACGAGCGGAAGGTCGCGTTCCGGCATCCGCTGGTGCGCTCGGGCGTCGTGCACGCCGAGCTCCCCGGGCGGCGGCAGGCCGCGCACGCTGCGCTGGCCAGCGCGCTCGGGGCGCAGCCGTACCGCCGCGCGTGGCACCGCGCGCAGTCGGTCATCGGTGCGGACGACGACGTCGCCGACGAGCTCGAGCGGAGCCACCTCACCGCGCTGCGTCGCGGCTCGGTGGTGTCGGCGATCTGGGCGCTCGAGCGGTCCGCGCGGCTGACCACCGACTCGGCCGCGCGGGGCCGGCGGCTGCTGCTCGCCGCCGAGCATGCGTTCGAGCTCGGGCGAGCGGACGTGGTGGACCGCCTCGTTGCCGCGGCCGACCGGGAGGCCCTGTGCGAGCTCGACCGCACGCGCATCCAGTGGCTGCGGGAGATCTTCAACGACGGCGTGCCCGGAGACCCGGTCCGCGTGGTCGAGCTGTGCCGCTCTGCCGAGCGCGCGGCGGCCGCGGGCGACGTCGACCTCGCGCTCCACCTGTTGCTGGCAGCCGGGCTGCGGTGCTGGTGGGCGGACACCGGCCCGACCGCCCGGGCCGAGGTGGTCGCCGCCGCCGGGCGGCTCGGTGCCGCGGCCGGCCCGGACGTCCTCGAGGACCCTCGCCACCTCGCCGCCCGGGCGGTCGCCGAACCGGTGCTCGCCGCCGGACCGGTGCTCGGTCGCCTGGGCCAGGTGGTGCTGGAGAACGTCACCGACCCCGATGCCCTGCGGTTGCACGGGATGGCGGCCCACGCCGTCGGCGACCCGGTGCGTGCGGCGGACTTCCTGGGGCGCTCCGAGCGCGGTCTTCGCGCGCAGGGCAGGCTCGGCCTGCTGTCGCACGTGCTGGCGATGGAGGCCTTCAACCTGCTCGAGCTGGGGGACTGGGACGGTGCCGCGATCTGCCTCGAGGAGGGACGCCGCGTTGCCGCGGAGACGGGCCAACCCATCTGGACCGATGGCACCCTGACGCTCAGCGCCATCCTGCATGCGATGCGCGGCGAGCACGACGACGCCATGGCCCAGGCCGCGCGGGCCGAGCTGTCCGTGGGGACGCGACGGCTGACCAACCTGCTCGCGTGCGTGCAGCTCGCACGCGGGCTCTCCCTGCTCTCCGCGGGGCAGTACGCCGACGCTTACCGCGCCCTGCGACGCATGTTCGACCCCGCGGACCCGGCGTTCGCGCTCACCGAGCGGTTCCACGCCGTCGGGCCGTTCGCGGAGGCGGCCGCGCGTTCGGGCCGCCAGAGCGATGCGGCCGCGGTGCTGCGGGCTCTCGAGGCCGAGACCGCCGAGGGTCGCGCCCCGATCCTCGTGCCCCACCTGGCGTACGCGCGGGCGGTGCTTGCGCCCGACGACGAGGCCGAGCCGCTGTACCTCCAGGCACTCGCGCTCGATCTGGTGCGCTGGCCGTGGGCGCGTGCGCGCATCGAGGTCGCGTACGGGGCATGGCTGCGCCGCCGGCGTCGCGGCATCGAGTGCCGTGCACCGCTGCGCGCGGCGCGCACGACGTTCGACCTCATCGGGGCGACGTCGTGGGCCGCACAGGCACGCGCCGAGCTGCGCGCCTCGGGCGAGCACGACAACCACCCCAGCCTCGTCACGCTCGACGTGCTCTCGGCGCAGGAGCTGCAGATCGCCCGGCTCGCCGCTCAGGGCCTGTCCAACCGCGAGATCGGCGAACGGCTCTTCCTGTCGCCGCGCACGGTCGGTTCGCACCTGTACCGGATCTTCCCGAAGCTCGACATCACCTCGCGCGCCCAGCTCGCCAGGCGGCTCGCGCCGGTCTGAGCGTCGAGAGTGCAGTCGCTCGACCCAAGTCGCGCGCTCGAGGACGCACCTAGCGTGGCCGTGGTGCCAGAGCGGCGCCGCCGCGGCGAGCGGCTGGGAACGGAGGTGCCGGATGCAAGCGCTGCGAGCTCACGAGCGGGGCGGGCCCGAGAGGTTCGTCGTGGAGGAGGCGCCCGAGCCCGCGCCCGGGCCGGGCGAGGTTCAGGTGGCCGTCACGGCGGCCGCGATCACGTTCGACGAGCTGCTCTGGGACCTGTCCTGGACGACGACGGACGGCGCTCCCCGCACGCCGGTCATCCCGTCGCACGAGTTCTCCGGCGTGGTCAGCGCCGTAGGGCCGGGAGCCGGCCCGGACAGCCCGGGCGGGCTCGCCGTCGGCGACGTGGTCTACGGCATGGTGCCGTTCGACCGCGACGGCGCCGCCGCCGAGATCGTCGTCGCACCGCTCGACGCCGTCGCCGTCCGTCCTCGTACCCTCGACGCGGTCTCCGCGGCAGCGCTACCGCTCGCCGGGCTCACCGCCATCCAGGGCCTCGTGGACGTGGCCCGGCTTCAGCCAGGCGAGCGGGTGCTCGTACTTGGTGGTGCCGGGGGAGTCGGCTCGATGGCCGTGCAGATCGCCAAGCGGCTCGGCGGGCACGTCACCGCGACCGTGCGCGGCAGCGACGCTGCCGCCGCGGTGCTCACCCTCGGTGCGGATACTGCCGTGGACATCACCACGGGACAGACGCCCAGCAGCGCCCCGTTCGACGTCATTCTCGACACGGTCGGCGGGGCGGCGCTCGACGGGGCGTGGTCGCTGCTGCAGGTCGGTGGGCGGCTCGTCACCTTGCAGGCACCGCCCGACCCCGAACGCGCCCGCGCCGCAGGTGTCACGGCGTCGTTCTTCGTGGTCGAGCCGAGCCGGGGGAAGCTGGTGGACCTCGCGGCTCTCGTCGACTCGGGGGCGCTCACCGTTCCGGTGGCTGCGACCTTCGCGCTGGAGAAGGGGCGAGAGGCTTTCGAGAGCGGACGGCGGCCCGGGCGGCGGCCGGGGAAGACGGTGCTCGAGGTCCGTCCGGAGTGACTCGGACGACGACGGCCGGCGAACGGCACACACGGACCGGCCGCCGCACCTCACCCTGGCAGGGTGAGGTGGGGTGGTCGGCACGTTCCTAGGCTCGAGGGGCGCGCCGGGTCCCTGAAGCACCGCGGCCGACTCCGGCCGCCGGCGCGTCAGACCCCCCGGGGAGGGACCATGACGAGCCCAGACGACGACGTGGAGCTCCGTCGCGAGGTCGACCAGCTGAGGGCCAGGGTGGCCGAGCTGCAGGAGTCACCGGCTGCCGCGCGCCACACCGGCGCCTGGTGGCGGATCCCGGTCTGCGTGCTGCTCATCGTGCTGGTCTTCCTCCTGGCACCGGCAACGCTGATCGCCAGGTGGGCACACGGCGAGGTCTCGGACACGCAACGGTTCACCCAGCTGGTGGCCCCGCTCGCTTCCGACCCCGCGGTCCAGACCGCCGTCACCGACAGGGTGACAGGAGAGATCCTCGACCGCCTCGACATCCCCACCCTGGTGAACCAGGCCGCTGATGCGCTGACCCAGCAAGGCCTGGGGCCCGTCGCCACGCGGGGGGTCCAGTCGCTGGTGGTGCCTCTGAGCGACGCCCTCGAGGGCTTTGTCCGCGGCCAGGTCCAGCGGGTCGTCGCCAGCGACGCGTTCGCGACGGTGTTCGAGCAGGCCGTCCGTACCGCGCACCGGCAGGCGGTGGCGGTCCTCACCGGTGAGGGCTCGGACGCGGTCGACGTGCAGGGCGGCGCCGTGAGCCTGAATCTCGCGCCCGTGATCGCCCGGGTCAAGGAGGTGCTGGTCGACCGCGGGTTCACGGTCGCGGCACGGATCCCGGAGGTCGACGTGTCCTTCACGATCTTCAGCTCCGCCGGCATCGTGAAGGCGCAGGGGGCGTTCGACCTGCTCAGCAAGTCCGCGGTCGTCCTCCCGCTGATCGTGGTAGTCCTGCTGGCCGGCGCCGTCGCGGTGGCGCGCGACCACCGCCGGATGCTCGTCGTCGGGCTGCTGGCTGTGGCGGCCGGCATGGTCGTCCTCGGCCTCGCCCTGGCGATCGCCCGCTCGTTCTATCTCGGCGCGATCCCGCGCGACATGTCCACGGCCGCCGCGGCATCCGTCTACGACGCGGTCGCCGGATCCATCCGGCCGATCCTGCGGGGAGTGCTGGTTCTCGCGCTCCTGGCGGCGCTCGGCGTGTGGCTCACCGGAAAGAGCGCGGCCGCGCGTCAGACGCGGAAAGCGGGCGGCGCCGCGGTGGGGTGGTTGCGGTCGCAGCGTGCGAGGGGCGTGTCCACGGGCCCTGTGGGCACCGCGCTGTGGACGGCGCGCGTGCCCATCCGGATCGCGATCGTCGCCGTGGCCGCGCTGGTCATGGTGACGGGCAACCCGATCACCCCCGGCCGCGTGGTCACGACGGCGATCTGGGCAGCCGTCATCTGGGTGGTCTTCGAGATCCTCGCCTCGCCGCCCGACAGCGGCGTCGAGAGCGCCCTGCCGCCGGAACCGGCCGCGCACGGGACGGGCCCAGACGCCTGAGGGGCGGGCACGTCCGAGTTGCCCGGGCCGCGGCTGCGTCCGCGCACCGCTCGGTGTGCGAGGTCGCGGTCGGCGTCCGGCGCGAGCTGACCCCGGCGTCTGACACGCCGCCGCCCCGACAGAGCGCCGCCGGGGCATACGAACGTCGACGACGTCGGTGACGTCGTCGACTGGAGGAGGCGCCGATGCCGGATCGCGGTCCTGACTTGTCGCTCTGGCCTCTGGCCACGAACGCCGTCGCCGCCGACGACCGTCACCACGACCCGCGGAGCGTGAGCAACCGCGGTCAGGACGACGATGCCGGCGACGACGGCCGAGTCTCAGCCTCGCGAACGCACTGGTGAATCAGAGGCCCGGAGCCGCCGGCGCCGCCGGGGTCCCGAGGATCCTCGCCTTCTGCTGGGCGAACTCTGCGTCGGTGAGATGGCCCTGCTGGTGCAGGGCGGCGAGCTTGGTGAGCTCGTCGGTGGGTGTCGAGGAGCTCGCCGCCGCGTCACGGACGTAGGAGCGGAACTGGGTCTCCGCCTCGGCCGCGGACGCACGGTCGCGTGCGCCCATGCTCTTTCCGCGCACGATGACGTAGATGAGCACGCCGAGGAACGGCAGGATGATGATGAAGAGCGTCCACAACGCCTTGCTCCAGCCGCCCATGTCGTCACTGCGGAAGATGTCGGTGATGATGCGGAACAGGAGGAAGAACCACAGGATCCACAAGAACAGCCACATCATCGTCAGGAAGAGATTCATCAGCGGGTAGTCGTTCATGAGTGCCCTTTCGTGATCAGCCCAGTGGCTTTTGTCTTGGCTTGCGCTGGCCACTCGCGGCGGTGAGGTAGAAGTCGACCGGGCCGAACATGATCGCCGGCCTGGTGTCGGTCATGACTCAACGCTGCACGCCGAAGAGGCCCGAGCGGTTCATCCGTCAGGGATGAACGTGCCGTAGCCGATCACCCCGGGGGAGTGATCCGCCTTCCGTACCGAGGGGCCACGGTGGAAGGGCACGCGGGCCCTCGCGTGCGTGGCGACGCAGGACCGATCTGAGGAGCACGACATGGCCACGCTGAGCGTGTGGAAGTTCGACAGCCCGCAGGGGGCGGACCAGGCCGAGAACGCGATGCTCGAGCTCCAGAAGGCGGAGCTCATCGCGGTGCACGACGCGGCGACGGTCTCGTGGGAGGAAGGCAAGAAGAAGCCGACGACGCGGCAGGCGCACAGCACGGGAAAGCTCGGCGCGCTCGGCGGGGCTTTCTGGGGCCTGCTCTTCGGGCTCATCTTCTTCGTGCCGTTCCTCGGTGCCGCGATCGGGGCCGGCCTGGGTGCCCTCACCGGCTCCTTGAGCGACGTCGGGATCGATGACGACTTCATCGACTCGGTGCGCCAGAACGTCACGCCGGGGACGTCCGCGCTCTTCCTGCTCTCGTCGGGCGCGGTGGTGGACAAGGTCAGGGAAAGCCTCGAGAGCCAGGGGATCCACGGGACGCTGCTGCAGACCAACCTCTCGAACGAGCAGGAGGCCCAGCTCCGTGCGGCCTTCGAGGAAGACTGACCGCGCAGCTGACGCGGTGAGCTCAGTCGCGAGCGGCCGGGCTGCGGAACGTGGCCACGAGGCGGGCGACCAGGGTCGCGAGGAAGGCTTGCCCGACCAGGGCTTCCATCGTGGCCAGTCCCCTGGCCGTCGACGTCGCCGGGGAGAGGTCCCCATAGCCCGTGGTCGTGAGGGTGACGAACGAGAAGTACTGCAGGGTGCGCGTGTCGACCGCGTCCGTCTGGGCGAACAGTGCCGCACCCTGCAGCCATGCGGCCACGCCGTAGAGGGCGGCAAAGGTCATCCCGAGCAGCAGGTACGCGCTCAGCGCGCCCGCGAGGGTCTCGCGGGTGACCTCCCGGTCGCTCAGCACCCGGCGCAGCAGCGCGACCAGCGTGACCATGAGCGTCACCGCGACGAGCATGTCGATCACGCCCTCGGCGTCCGAGGGGGCGAGCGTCGCGAGCGCGACGGCCGCGGCCAGCACCGCGACGAGTGCCCAGCCGCCGAGGATCCGCCACCGTCGCCCACTCGGGTGCGCGGCCCGGAAGGTCACGGCGAGTGCCGCGACGTAGAGCCCGGTCACGACCCACTGCACGCTCCCCAGCCGGCTCGCCGTCGTGAGGATGTACGCCGCCACCAGAAGCACGAGCACGGTGCGCAGGTCCTCCATGGCGCCTACCAGGCGCGGGCCCTCAGCTGAGCCGGTCATGCCTCCTCCAGCCGCCCCGTCACTCGCCGGAAGAGGGTCAGGATCGTGGCGGCCGCCACCCACGCGGGGACAAGGAGCACGGCCGAGCGCACGAAGCTGAGCACGAAGAGCAGCACCAGCCCGGTGGCGTAGCTGAGCACCGCGAACCACAGGGGGAACAGGCCGGCCCGCAGCGCCCGCGTCGCGCTGGTGATGATGAACACGGCGGCGACGCGGAACGCGAAGATCATGAGCAGCGCCTCGCCGAACTCGAACATGGCCGGGATGCCGTTGATGGTCTGCGCCTCGGATGTACCCCCTAGCCGGATGGCCATGACTCCGGTGACCCCGGCCGCCGCCGAGGCGAAGAACACGGCGACGAACAGCAGGCCGGCCCCGAGCTGCACGGTCCCCAGCAGCGCGTCCTCGCGCTTCGCCAGCTGGCTCAGCCGATGCCGGGAGGCAGCCAGGAACCACAGGAAGCTGACGCCGGCGAAGGGCACGAGGTAGGCGCCCGCGATCAGCACGGTCGTGCCTCCCGAGCCCCGGTAGTACGTGGTCAGCGCCTCCTCGGAGGCGTCTGCCGCCGGACGCTGGTCGAGGAGCGCGAACCCGACGGTGAACAGCACGGCGAAGAGCAGACCTGCGAGCGCCGCCCCGGACCCCTGGAGGACGGGGCGACGCCGCGGGTGGTCTGCGGTCACCTGGACTCGATCTCCTCGCCGTGGACGATGAGCGCCCAGAGGGCGAAGACGCTCACGGCGATCACCGTGAGCGACCACCACGGCTGTGCCGCCAGCAGGGGGAACTGCGAGAGCAGGTTGATCGTGATGAGGACGATCGCGCCGATCCGGGCCCAGGACTGCCCTGCGACGAGGCAGAGGCCCACGATCACGACCAGGGCTCCGAGGACCAGGTGCCACCAGCCCCAGGTGGTGAGGTCGAAGAGGAGCAGCTTTCCACTGGAGGCGATGTAGCCCCGGTTGGGGTTGAGCACGGCGGCGAGACCGTAGAAGAACGTCCAGACGCCGACGACGAGCATGCTGAGGCCGGCGAACCAGATCCAGCCGACCCAGCCTGTTGCGACCCGTTGTGCCATGGAGAGCCTCCCTGGATGAGTCGGCCGCGGCACACGGCGCGACGGGGTGAGCACCCGGGCGGGTGCTCACGGCCACGGTGCCGCGGGGGCGCGCGTGCGCGCCTCATCCCCTGCGGGTGACGCATCGGGAGCGCTCTGCGGCGAGCGTAGGGGCGTGGTGTCCGTTCGGGGGGACGGCGAGCGTTCGAGGGGACGCCTGTGGCCGCGGCACTTACCGTGGAAGTCATGGTGTCGGGAACCGCGCACCCGTTCTCGCAGGCCCGGTCGCGCATCAGGGTGCCGTCACTACCGACGGCCACCCTGGAGCGGCCGCGATTGCGCGCGCTCATCACCGATGCCGTCGACCACCATCAGGTGACGCTCGTCGTCGGCCCGGCGGGCTATGGCAAGACGAGCACCCTGGCCGACTGGGCGCACCACCAGGGCCGGCCCGTCGCGTGGCTGTCGATCGACCCGTTCGACAACGACCTGACCCGTCTGCACCGCGGGCTGCTCGAGTCGCTGCGCGTCGCAGCGAGCGAGCACCTATCGCGAGCGGGGGCGCGCCGGACGACCCTGGGACGCCTGCGGACGCCGGGCCTGGGGGAGCGGCTGAACCCTGAGTACTTCGATGCGCTGCTGGGCATGCTCGGCGAGCTCGAGGGGGAGCTCGTCCTGGTCCTCGACGACGTGCACCAGCTCCGGGGCGGGGGTGTCATCGAGGTGCTGGGGGCGTTCACGCGCCAGCTCCCCCCCAACGTGCGCCTCGTGATCTCCGCGCGCCACGACCCGGCCCTGCCGCTGCAGCGGCTGCGCGCCGCAGGCCTGCTCGGCGAGATCCGCGAGGAGGACCTCGCCTTCGACCGCGAGGAGCTGCACCGGCTGGTCGAGAGGGACTCGGCGGCGATCGGGGACGACGCCGTCACCGACGACGACACCGCCACCACGCTGTACCGCCTCACGGGTGGCTGGCCGGTCGCCGTCCGGCTGATCCTCGTGGCGATGTCGAGCCCGTTGAGCCCGACGCCGCTCGCGGCCCTCAGCGAGGCGACGAGGCCGCTGGCCGACTACCTCGTCGAGGAGGTCCTGCGCGGCCTGCCCGAGGACCTGCGCATGTTCGTCCTGAGGGCGACGAGCACGGGGACGATCAACCCCGAGCTTGCCGCCGTCGTGTGGGACCGGGACGACGGGCCCGAGCTGCTCGACCGCTGCCTGCACCTCGGGCTCTTCCTCGCTCCGGCGGGCACGCCCGGCAGCACGCCGTCCTACCAGTGGCACACGCTGTTCGCGGCGGAGTGCCAGGCGGTCCTGCGTGCGACCCGGCCGGACGTGTACCGCGCGGCGCACCGCGCACTCGCGGTGGCACTCGGTGCCACCGACATCGCCGCGGCGATCGAGCACGCCGACGCGGCGCAGGACGGCGAGCTGGCGGCGTCGTTGCTCCGGGAACGGTGGGCCGACCTGCTGATCGCGGGGGAGCACGCCACGGTGCGCCGCCTGCTCCAGGGGATCCCCACGCCCTGGCGGGACGGGGCGGAGCTGCTGGTCGTCGACGCGGCCGTCGCCGCCGTGGAACGCGAGCCGGCGGTGGACCGGCTGCTCGAGCGAGCCCGCGAGCTCGCCACGAAGCTGCCCGGAAGCCGACGGCGCGTCGTCGAGGCGACCGCGACGCTCATCGAGCTGTTCTTCGAGGGCGCCGCGTCCGACGTGCGGTCGGCGCTCGGACGCGGGGCGGAGCTGCTGGAGCATGCCGACGAGATGAGCCCGGCAGAGCAGACGCTGGCCCACTTCCTGGTCGGACGGGCGGAGGCGTTCAACGCCTACGACGACCAGCGGGCGCTCGGGCACCTGAGCGAGGGCGCTCGCCTCGCCGCCGAACGCGGGTTCACCGCCATCGAGGTCGCGTGCCTCTCGGAGAGCACCGTCCCGCTGTACGGGTCGGGCGAGGTGGACGCGGCCTGGGCACTCGCGAACCAGGTCGTCTCCAGGGTGCGGGCGTACGGGTGGGAGTCGCCGAACCTCCTGGCCGCCCCGCTGGTCGCGAAGGGACTCATCAGCTACGGCCGTGACGACCTCGACGATGCCCGGGTCTTCCTCGAGGAAGGGCTGAACACCCTCCCGAAGGCCGCACATGCGGCGCGGGTGCGTGCCGCCGTGGGTCTCATGGTCACGTGCCTCGCGCTCGACGACGCCGCCGGCCTCGGACGGGCGCGTGCGCGGGCGCTCGAGACCGAGCCCGGGGAGGCGGCGTCGTCGTTCGCCACCGACGCGACGGCGGTGATCGGGGCGCTGGCTCAGGCGTTGGCGGGCGACCTCGAGCGTGCCGTGGCGCAGCTGGAGGATGCGCACGGGCCGGACCGGCGGCCGATCGTCCGGGTCTGGGAGGCAGAGATCTACCGGCTCGCCGGGCGCCTCGAGGACGCGCGGGCTGCACTCGACCGGATACCCGAGTCCGTGCGGAGCCTGGGGATCTCGGTGGACTTCGGACTGTCAGCCGCCCTGATCGCGAACGCGCAGGGCGAGACCGAGGCGGCGCACCGGAATCTCGAGCGCGCCCTCGACGACGCAGAGACGCGAGGCATCCGGCGCCCGTTCGCCGAACGCCGCGACGCGGCGCCCCTGCTCAGCGAGCACCTTGCCTGGGCGACCCGCCACGAGGCGCTCGTCATCGAGCTGCTGCACCGGCCCGTCGACGTGCACACGGCGCGGCGCGGCCCCATCCACTGGGAGCTGTCGGAGCGGGAGCGGGAGATCCTGCTCTACATGCGCTCTCCACTGTCGGCGGCAGAGATCGCCCGGGCGCTCTTCGTCTCGATCAACACGGTCAAGACGCACCAGCGGTCCATCTACCGCAAGCTCGGCGTGACGGGCCGGCACGAGGCGCTCCGTGCCGCCGCAGATCGCGGACTGCTCTCTTAGTGCTCAGACCGCAGTGCTCAGACCGGCCAGACGGCCGCGGCGTCGTGGGCACGGGTCAGAAGTTCTCGACGTCCGGCACGGAGTGCATCTCCTTGACGGTCAGCCCGAGGTCGTTCAGAAGCGCGACCACGCCGGTCAGCGCCGCCGCGTCCCGCACGCGGCAGGTCAGCACCGTGTCACGGCCGTCCTCGGTCACGACGACGTCGGCGAAGTCGTGCAGGCGCGCGCCGGTCAGCTGCCCGCGCACCCGGATCTGGTAGAGCATCGGGCCGCCCCTCCTTTGTGGTCGGCTAGCGACTACGGTCGCCGACACGGCTGCCCGGGCGCCTCACCCTTGCGGGGTGACGTCGCCGTCGGGATGCCGTGGCACGGTGGGCGACATGACCACAGTGCTGCACGCCGCGACCCGCGCGGCCTGAGATGTCCACGGTCACGGCACCACGACCGGACGGCGCGGAGCGCGCCGCGGCGGGCAAGCTCGAGCGGGCGCGGGTGCCGTTGCAGACCCACGCAGAGTTCCGCACCCGGCCGGCCGACGTGGCGTTGTCGCTGGTGCTCGGTCAAGACTCCGCTCGCCTGCCCGAGCTGGTGCCCGTGCGGCACGAGCGCATGGTCGCCTCGCCGTTCACGTTCTACCGGGGCGCCGCGCTCGTGATGGCCGCCGACCTGGCCGCCACCCCGACCACGTCGCTCCACACGCAGCTGTGCGGCGACGCGCACCTGTCGAACTTCGGCGCCTACGCCTCGCCCGAACGGCAGCTGGTCATGGACCTCAACGACTTCGACGAGACGTACCCCGGTCCGTTCGAGTGGGACGTCAAGCGCATGGCTGCGAGCTTCGTCGTGGCCGGGCGCGAGAACGGCTTCCCCGCCTCGAAGAGCCGCGCCGCGGCGCTCGCGAGCGTGAGCTCGTACCGCACGGCGATGCGCACCTTTGCCGAGCAGCCTTTCCTCGCCGTCTGGTACGCGAACCTGCCGCTGGAGGAGACGCTCGACGAGTACGTGCAGAACCTTGACCCACGAGAGCTGAAACGCAGACGCGACGACCTTGCCACGACGCGCGCGCGGATTGCGAGCGCCCGTTCCCGCGACAGCATGCAGGCGCTGCGCAAGCTGAGCACCGTCGTCGACGGACGACGATGCCTCGTCAGCGATCCGCCTCTGATCGTGCGGCTCGACGACCTGGCCGACGGTGCTCGGCCGGCGCACGAACGCGTCGAGCAGCTCCTCGCCGACTACCGTGCGACCGTCCGCCCCGACCTGCGACACCTGCTCGAGCAGTTCGATCTCGTGGACGCCGCGCGCAAGGTCGTCGGAGTGGGCAGCGTCGGCATGCGGGCATGGGTCCTGCTCCTGCAGGGCCCGCGGCCCGACGACGTGCTCCTGCTGCAGGGAAAGCAGGCCGGGCGGTCGGTGCTCGCTGAGTACGTCAAGGGGCCCGAGTACGAGTCCGAGGGCGAGCGGGTCGTGCTCGGGCAACGCATGATGCAGGCGGCGAGCGACATCTTCCTCGGCTGGATCCGGTCGCGACCGGACGACATCGATGCCGGCCAGCACTACTACCTGCGCCAGCTCAGGGACTGGAAGCTCTCGGCCGAGGTCGAGCGGATGCGTCCGACGAGCCTGCGCCTCTACGCGACGATTTGCGGCTGGACCCTCGCGCGCGCGCACGCCCGCTCAGGCGACCGCATCGCGCTCGCGGCGTACCTCGGCAAGTCGGACGCGTTCGAGGAGGCAGTGGCCGACTTCGCCGAGGCGTGCGCCGACCAGAACGAACGGGATCACGCTGCGTTCGCCGCCGCCGTCAGGTCCGGGGCGGTCGCCGTCGAACCCGCATAGGTCCGGCTGCGTACGTCCTCCGCGGCACCTCCGTCCCTCGACGGCTGGCCGACAGCTGCGGCTCCCGTCCCCTACGGCTCGGTCCGCGGTGGCAACCTGGGCACATGGACAAGGCGACGCAGGTCGGTGCCGAGCGATGAGCCGGTGGTGGGCGGCGCTCGCCGGTGTGGTCGCGGCCGCGGCCGGACTCGCCGTGGCCGAGCTCGTCGCCGCGTGGGTGGCACCCGGGTCCAGCCCCGTGTTCGCGGCCGGAGCCGCCGTCGTCGACGCCGTCCCGGGCTGGCTCAAGGACCTCGCGGTCGCGTGGTTCGGCACGGCCGACAAGGCCGTGCTGCTCGGCACGATGGGCGCGGTGCTCCTCGCCGGTGCGGCGCTCGCGGGCGTGCTCGAGGTGCGGCGCCCGCCGTCGGGTGAGGTGCTGGTGATCGCGGTGGGCGTCGTCGCCGCACTGGTCGCCACCGTCCGGCCCGGCGCGAGCGCGGCGTGGGCGCTGCCGAGCGTCATCGGCATCGGCGCGGCCGTGGTGCTGCTCCGGGTGATCGCGGGCCGGTTGCGCGACTGGAGCACCGCGCAGGAGCAGGTCGCCGCGTGGGCCGGCGCCCCGACGTCCGCTGCCGCGGACGACACCGCCGCCGCCGACGCCGCCGCCGACACCGCCGCCGACGACGCCGCCGACGACACCGCCGACGCCGACGCCGCCGCCGACACCGCCGCCGACGACGCCGCCGAGGCGGAGCGCAGCGACGCACGCGAGGCCGAGCTCGGCCGGCGCAGGTTCCTGCAGCTCACCGGCCTGACGGCGGCCGGTGCCGTGGTCGCGCTCGCGGCCTCGCGCGTGGTCGGCGCGGGTGCCCGCGCCGCGCAGCACGTCCGCGCCGCCCTCCGCCTGCCGGCCCCCGCGACGCCCGCGCCCGCCGTCCCTGCAGGGGCCGAGCTCGGCATCCCCGGCCTCGCGACGTACATCACGCCCGACGACACCTTCTACCGGATCGACACCGCGCTGCGCGTGCCCGTCGTCGACACCGACACCTGGTCGCTGCGCGTCCACGGGCTTGTCGACACCCCGTTCGAGCTGACCTGGGCCGAGCTGCTCGAGCTGCCGCTCGAGGAGCACCACGTGACGCTGACGTGCGTGTCCAACTACGTGGGCGGGGACCTCGTCGGGAACGCGCTCTGGCTCGGCTACCCGGTGCGCGAGCTGCTCGCCCGCGCGGGCCCGCACGACGACGCCGACATGGTCCTGAGTCGCAGCATCGACGGCTTCACCGCCGGGACACCGCTGGAGGTCCTGCTCGACCCCGACCGTCAGTGCCTGCTCGCGATCGGCATGAACGGCCAGCCGCTGCCCCTCGACCACGGCTTCCCCGCCCGGCTGGTCGTGCCCGGCCTGTACGGGTACGTGTCCGCGACCAAGTGGGTCACCGAGCTGAAGGTCACGCGGTTCGCCGACGACGTCGCGTACTGGACGTCGCGCGGCTGGTCCGCGCGCGGGCCGATCAAGCTGGAGTCCCGGATCGACGTTCCCGGATCGGGCGACGCAGTCTCGCCGGGCAGCGACGGGTCTGTGGTGGTTGCCGGCGTCGCGTGGGCGCAGCACACGGGCATCCGCGCGGTCGAGGTACAGGTCGACGGCGGTCCGTGGGAGGCAGCGACGCTTGCCGACACCGTCGGCCCCGACACCTGGCGGCAGTGGCGGTTCGTCTGGGACGCGGCGGCCTCCGGCGGCGGCGAGCACACGCTGCGCGTGCGAGCGACCGACGCGAAGGGTCACGTGCAGACCGCCGACAGTGCGCCGCCGCCGCCCGACGGCGCCACGGGATGGCACGAGATCGGAGTGTCGGTGCGCTAACGCCCGCGGTTCACGGGCGCGCCCTTCACGACCGGGGGCGGGGGAGCGCGGGTTCGATGCTCGTAGCGGGCTCGGTCTCGGGCTGCGCCAGGCCGACCCGCACGACGTTCGCCCAGGGATCCTCGAGCTCGAGCGCTCGCCCGTCGTCCGCGACAGACGCACCGTGGTGGCGCATCCGCTCCGCGAGCGCGCCGACGTCGTCGGCGGTGGGCAGCAGGATGTCGACGCGGCCGAGGCCGAGCGTGCGCGCCCGGCGCCCGGCGCCGGCGCTGTTCCAGGTGTTCATCGCCATGTGGTGGTGGTAGCCGCCGGCGCTGACGAACAACGCGCTGCTGCCCAGCCTGGCGGTCGTGTCGAAGCCGAGCCGGTCCACGTAGAACTCCCGGGCCGACCGGATGTCGCCGACGCTGAGGTGCACGTGGCCGACGCGAGCGAGGCCGATCATCGGGTCGGCCGCGGCTGCCTCGTCGAGGTGCTCGCGCAGGTACGCCTGCGGGTCGAGGTAGAGCGTGTCCATCTCGATCCGCCCGTGCGTCCAGCTCCACTGGGTGCGGTCGCGGTCCCAGTACAGCTCGACGCCGTTGCCCTCGGGGTCGGTGAAGTAGAACGCCTTGCTCACCAGGTGGTCCGCGCTGCCGGTGAACGTGCCGGGGGCGCGGGTCGCGACCGAGTACACGGCCGCGGCCAGTGCCGCCTCGGAGTCGAACAGGATCGCCGTGTGGAACAGCCCGGCCTCGCGCGGGCCGGCGTGGCGCAGCTCCGGGGCGTGCTCGAGCACGACGACGGGCGTCGTGCCCCGGCCCAGCACCGCGCGCGGGCCCTCGTGCGCGAGCAGGCGCAACGGCACCGCCTGCGTGTAGTAGCCGATCATGCGGTCCAGCTCCGCGACGCGGAGCGTGACCGCGCCCATCCCGGTGTCGGCGGCGAGCTTGTCGTCCATGTGGCGATCTCCCGGATCAGTGTCGGCGCGCGAGCGACCCGGCCCGTGCCTGTGCGGTATTGGTTGCACCTACAACTGCCCTCAACATGCTTGTAGTGACAACTATTCCGTAGAGTGTCGACATGGCTTCCCGGCGTACGTTCACCGCCGACGAGCGGGGCACGTGGGTGCCGTTCGCCGCACTCCTCGAGCTGCTCCCGCGGCAGCTCGACGCCCAGCTGCTCCGCGACGAGGGGCTGACCCACTTCGACTACTTCACCCTGTCGATGCTCTCGGTGTCAGAGCACCACACGCTGCGGATGACGGAGCTCGCGTCGCTGACCAGCGCGACCCTGCCGCGGCTCTCACGCGTGGTGACGAAGCTGGAGGAGCGGGGACTCGTGCGCCGCGAACCATGCCCGGGAGACCGTCGCGCCACCAATGCCGTGATCACCCAGGACGGGCGACGCAAGGTCCTGCAGGCCACGCCCGGGCACGTCGCGAACGTGCGCGACCACGTGCTCGACGCGCTCGACGCCGAGCAGCAGGCGCAGCTCCGAGCCATCACCGAGGCGGTGCTCGCCCGGCTCGACCCTGAGGGCCGGACGATGGCCACGCATCGCGACCTCCCCGCGTGACGCAGCGCCGCGGCACGCAGGGCCGCGGCGCGTCGCTACGGTGAGGCCATGCCGTTCACGCCCGCCCACGCCGCCGCGGTGATTCCCCTCCGGCGGCTCGGGCTGCCGATGAGCGCACTGGTCGCGGGTTCCCTCGCACCCGATCTCCCGATGTTCCTGCCGGGGCGCTCGGGATACGCCGTCACGCACAGCGTCTGGGGAGTCCTCACCACCGACCCCCTCGTCGCGCTCGCGGCGGTGTGGCTGTGGTTCGCGCTCGTCCGGGACCCGTATGCCGACGTCGTGCCGCGGGCCCGTGACCGTGTCCCGGCGTCGGTGTCGCTGACTCGGCGCCAGTGGTGGCTCGCTGCGCCGGCAGCGGCGGTCGGAGCACTCACGCACGTCGTCTGGGACTCGGCGACCCACCCGGGACGGTGGCTCGCCGTGCGCGTCGAGTGGCTCCAGACCGAGCACGCGGGTCTTCTCGGTCTGCAGTGGGCGCAGTACGTGTCGGGCGTCGTCGGCGTCGCCGTCGTCGTCGGCTACGCCGTGTGGTGGCTCGGCGGGCTGCCCGCGACCCAGCGCGCGGCGAGCGTGCGGCGTCCACTGTGGTGGTGCCTGGCAGCGCCCGCCGCCAGCCTCGTCGCCGGCGTCGCTGCGTTCGCCGCAGCTCCGGGCCTCTCTGCCGGGGCCCTCGAGGGCGCCGTGGCCGCGATCCAGGGCCTGGTGCTCGCCATGGTCGCGGTGTCGGTCTTGTGGCACGTCGTCGTCTCGCGGGCACGCGTCGCCAGAGCGTGACGACGGGGTGGTCACGCTCCCCACCACATGGGATGCTCTGCACCGTGGCTTCGATGTTGACGTCAACATCTTTGCCCATCGACCCGCGCCGCGACGGCGCGGCACACGTTCGACGAAGAACGGAGAGCTCGATGCGCAACACTCTTGCCCGCTCGGCCGCCGCGGCCGCACTCGTCCTGGCGGTGACCGGTGTGACGACGGCGCCGGCCGGCGCCGCCCCGGTCGAGGGCCCGCCGGGCCAGGACACCCATCAGTACCGGGGGGTCAACTGGGCCGACCCGCGCGACAACTACGCCGCCGACGCCGTCGTGCCGTCGGGGCTCAGCACGGCCGACGACTACCAGACCACGTACGCCAAGGCCGCCCTGACGGTCAGCGAGTTCCGCACCGAGCTGGACGCGAACACCGTGCGGCTGCCGATCAACCCGGCCAGCGTCGGCACCGCGTGGTGGGGGTCGTACCGCGCCGCCATCGACGCCGCCGTCGAACAGAAGATGACGGTGGTGCTCAGCTACTGGGAGGCGAACGACGCCAAGGACGGCCGGGCGGACGACCCGGCGGCGTTCGACGCGATGTGGGACACCGTCGTGGCAGCGTACGGGCAGAACCCGCGGGTCCGGTTCGAGCTCATGAACGAGCCGTTCGGCTACACGCTCGACGAGTGGGTGGCCCTCAATGCGGCGTGGCTGGCCCGGCACTCCGACGTGCCGCGCGGCCGCGTCATCGTCTCCGGCACGGGCTACAACGACAACGTCACGGGCGTCTGTGCGGCCCCCGAGCTCAAGGGCACCCTGCTGTCCTTGCACTTCTACGGCTTCTGGGCGTCGTACACCACCGAGGCCGAGTGGCTGGCGAACCTCGAGCCCCGCATCGGCAGCTGCGGGTGGCGCACGCTCGTCTCGGAGGCCGGGTCGCCCATGACGATCGGGCTCAACTACGGCAACCACGAGGGCAACACCTCGACGGCCTACCTCGGGGCGCTGACGCAGACCGCACGGGAGCAGGGGATGGGCCTCATCTACTGGCCCGGTCTGCGTGACGGCGACTCGTACTCCATGACCACCCGGCAGGCCGACGGTCGGCTCACGGTCAACAGCGAGAGCGGCCTGGCCCAGGTCCAGTGGGGCTGGGGCCTGCTGGCCGACGAGCCCGTCAACGACCTGCCCCCCGCACCCCCGGGCGGCGCGGTGCGCGGCGTCGCGAGCAACAGGTGCCTTGACGTGCCCGGGTTCTCGACGACGCCCGGCACCCAGCTGGACCTGTGGGACTGCAACGGCGGCGGCAACCAGTCCTGGAACCTGACGAACGCGGGCGAGCTCACCGTCTACGGCGACATGTGCCTGACGATCGGAGGCGACGGCTCGAGCGCCGGGAGCCCAGCCGTGATCGAGGACTGCGCCGGCGCGGCCAACCAGGCCTGGGTCGTCAACGCCGACTCGAGCATCTCGAGCGTCGCGCAGCCGGGGCTCTGCCTCGACGCCGCCGGCGCGGGGACCGGGAACGGGACCAAGGTCGACGTCTGGAGCTGCAACGGGGCCGGCAACCAGAAGTGGTCCGTCGCGGCGACCTTATGAGGCCGAACAGCGCCGAGTGACGGCCTCCGGTGGTGGGACGTCCACCACCGGAGGCCTTCGGCCCGTCAGGCGCCGACCTCGTAACGCCGCGCCCCGCCGCGCACGCCCGCGAAGCGGAACGGCGTGCCGCTCGCGACCGGTACGTCCACGTCGACGTCGCTGGGATGCTCCGCGGCGGCGTGCAGCTCGCGGTAGCGGTGCACGTCGACGGGCTTGCGCTCGTCCAGCGCCCGCGCGTGCCGCAGGCCGCGCTCCGCCGAGCGGTAGCCGTCCCCGACGACGCCGGTGACCAGCTCGCCGACGCTCCCCGAGCCGTAGCTGAAGAGCGCGACCCGGCGGCCCGCGAGGTCGTCGTCGTGGTCGAGCAGCGAGGCCAGGGCGGCGTAGAGGGACGCCGTGTAGGAGTTGCCGAGCCGGCGGTTGTAGCGCGTCGTCGGCATCAGGGCAGCCTCGTCGAGCTCGACGCCGGTGCGCTGGGCCAGCCGCCGGTGCGCCTTGGTCGCCATGCGCGTGAACGGCTGGTGGTAGCAGAACCGGTCGATCGCCTCGACCGGAACGCCGCCGCGGGCCTGGTAGTCGTCCCACGCCCCGGAGAGCGCGTCCAGGTACGCCGTCACCGACAGCCTGCCGTCGACGAGGGCGACCGAGCGGTCGTTGGGCCGCCAGAAGTCGTCGACGTCGGCAGTGCGGACGCCGGAGACAGGCTCGACCGTCAGCAGCCCGGGCTCGGCGCCGACGAGCATCGCGACGGCGCCCGCGCCCTGGGTCGGCTCGGCCGTCGAGCCCGGCTCGTAGCGCGCGACGTCGGCCGCGATGAGCAGCACCTGCTCCTCCGGGTTCCGGGCGACGAGCCCGAGCGCGGCCTGCAGCCCGGCCGTCGCGCCGTAGCACGCCTGCTTGAGCTCGACGGCCCGGCAGCTCGCGGGCAGCCCGAGGAGCCGGTGCACGTAGACGGCCAGCGACTTCGACTGGTCGACGCCGGACTCGGTGGCGACCATGAGCGTGCGCACGCGGTCGGTCCCGTGCCGGCGGACCAGTGGGAGCGCCGCGGACGCGGCGAGGGTGACGACGTCCTCGTCCGGGGCGAGGACGCTCATCTCGTCCAGGCCCAGCCCGACGTGGAACTTGTCGAGGTTGGTGCCCGTCGCCGCCGCCAGCAGGTCCAGGTCGAGCACGTACTGGCCCGTGGCGAGCGAGAGGTCGTGGATGCCGATGCCCGCGCTCATGCCCGGACCTCCGCGCGGCGCTCGAGCCGCACGTGCGCGGCCATGAGCTCGCCCGGGTTCGTCTGGGCGGCCAGGAGCGAGAGCTCGCCGCACAGCACCGCGGCGGCCGTGAGCGCGGCGAGGCGGCGAGCGTTCGCCCCGACCGCGCGGTCCTCGCGGCAGCCGAGCCGCTCGAGCGCCAGCTCGACTCCCGGCAGGTTCTTGCCGTTGCCGACGGTGCCCACCACCAGGTTGGGCAGCGTGCACGAGAAGTAGAGGTCGTCGCCGCGCTCCTCGGCCCAGGTGATGCCCTGCGAGCCCTCGACGATGTTGGCCGCGTCCTGCCCCGTGGCCAGGTACAGCGCGAGCAGCACGTTCGCGTAGTGCGCGTTGGCCGTCCGCAGCGAGCCGGCGGCGATGCCGCCGACCAGGTTCTTGCGCGTGTTGAGGTCGACGAGCCGGCGCACGCTCGTGCGCAGCTCCCGCTCGACGACGGCGCCCGGCACCAGCAGCTCGGCGACCACGTTCTTGCCGCGGCCGAGCAGGCCGTTGACCGCGCTCACCTTCTTGTCGGCGCACAGGTTCCCCGACACTGAGCCGTACTCCAGCCGCGGCTCCGCCCGGAGCACGTCCTGGAGCACCAGGTCCGCGGCCTGGGTCACCATGTTGTGCCCGGACGCGTCGCCCGTGGTGAACGCCAGCCGCAGGTAGAGCAGGTTGCCGATCACCTCGTCGCGGATCTCCAGGAGCCACGCGAACCGGCTCTGCGACGCGACCAGCGCCTGCAGCTCGGCGAGCCGCCCCTGCACGGCGCGTGCCGCCGACACCGCGGCGGCGGCGTCGGGCGCCACGAGCAGGACCGACCGGGTCATGCGCTCGTCGACGACCGTCACCCGGATCCCGCCCTCGACCGCGCGCGAGACGCGGGCACCGCGGCCGACCGACGGCCAGAGCGGGGTCTCGTACGTCGCCAGCGGCACCTCGTGCTCGCCCGCGACGGCGTCGCCGCTCACGCGGATCGGACCCACCCAGCGGGTGGGTATGGGTGTGACGGCGCTCGAGGCGACATCGGGCATGGGAGCTCCTTCGTCGGGGGTGGATCAGGTCGGGGTGGATCAGAAAGAACGCGCGTCCGAGCGCCGGGTCAGCGCACCGGCGTCGATGCCGCGCAGGGTCGCGAACTCGAGGACGCGGCCGAGCAGCAGCACGTCCACGGTCGCGAGGTCGGCGGGGGTGGGGGCGCCCAGGAGCGACAGCAGCGCGACCAGGTGCTCCTGCCACCGGCGGATCTCGGCGACGGCGGCCTCGGCGCCGCCGTCGACGACGACGGCGAGGAACGTGCCGGCGACCCCCACGGCGCGCGCTCCGAGCGCCAGGGCACGCACGACGTCGAGCGGGGAGCGCACCCCGCCCGAGGCGAGCAGCTCGGGGGCCGGCGTCGGCGCGTCCAGCAGGCAGCAGACCGCCGACTGACCCCAGCCGGCGAGGTAGCCGAAGTCGCGCCCGGCGCGCCGGGCGTTCTCGACGCCGACGAAGTCCGTGCCGCCGCGTCCCGAGACGTCGGCGAGCTGGACGCCGAGGCCGTGCAGGCGGGTCAGCGTGCGGGCGCTGAGGCCCGAGCCGACCTCCTTGACCACCACGGGCACGGGGACTTCCTCGCAGATCGCTTCGATCGAGGCCGCCCAGGTGTCGAAGCCGCGGCTGCCCTCGGGCATGACCGTCTCCTGGGCCGCGTTGAGGTGCAGCTGCAGGGCGTTCGCCTCGAGCGCCTCGACGGCGCGCAACGCGTCGTCCGGGGTCCGGTCCGCGCCCAGGTTGGCCAGCACGAACCCGTCCGGGTTCTCGTCGCGCAGCACGCGGAAGGTCGGCAGCGTCGACGGGTCGTCCAGCGCGGCGCTCATCGAGCCGGAGGCGACCGGGATCCCGGTCTCGCGGGCGGCGATCGCGAGCGCGCGGTTGATCCGGCCCGTGGCCTCGCTGCCTCCGGTCATGCCGTTGACGTACAGCGGGGCGGCCCAGCGCCACGGACCCACCGCCGCCTCGAGCCGCACGCGCGCCGGGTCCACGCCGTCGAGGGCGTGGTGCACCAGCTCGACGTCGTCGAAGTCGTTGGGTCGGGGGCCGGCCTCCCGGCGACCGGCGAGGACGAGCTGCACGTGCTCGTCCTTGCGCGCCGAGCGGGCGCTGGGGCCCCGCCCCTCCAGCGGACCTTCCGTCATCGCGTCCTCCGTCCGATCGGTGCCTCCGAGCGCGGGGCCGCGGCGAGCGCCAGCGGCCGGACGCCGCAGGCTCGCCAGCCCGCCAGGATCGGGCCGACGTCGGAGCCGTCCGGGGCGAGCGCGATGCCGCAGTCCCCGCCGCCGGCGCCGGAGGGCTTCGCCGCTGCCCCTCCGGCCTCGGCGGCGTCGCACAGCGCGCCCAGCCGGGCGGTCTCGACGGTGAGGCCCGTCTGCGCGGCGAGCTCGGCGAGGACGCGTCGCGCGTCGCGCAGCGCCCGCATCGTCTCGCCGTCGTCGCCGGTCCGCAGCCCGTGGACGAGCCTGCCGACGCAGTCGTGGCTCGCGGCGAGGAACTCCGCGTGGCCGAGAGCGCCCGGGTCGCGGCGGCGGCGCGCCTCGCCCACCTGGCGCTCGGTCGACGCCGGCGTGCCCGTCCACCCGACCAGCAGGCGCAGCGCACGGGGCGCCGGCACGGGTTCCACTGTCAGGCCCGCCCACGGGCCGGTGGGCTCGTCGGCGTCCAGCAGCTCGCGCACGGAGCCGTTCTCGAGGCTCTCGCGGAGCACGGCCCGGTCGGGGGAGCAGTAGCGCACCCAGCCGCCGAACGTGCTCGCCGCGACGTCGCCGCCCGAGGCCGTTGGCGTGACCCGGATCGTCGCCAGCAGGGCCAGCCGGAACACCTGCTGCTCGCTGAGGTCCAGGCCGTAGAAGCGGTCGAGCGCCCGCACCGTCGCCACGGTCACCGCCCCCGACGAACCCAGGCCGAGCTTCCGCCCGGAGGCGTCGTCGAGCTCGCTCTCGATGCGCAGGTCGGCGTACCGGGCGGGGATCCCGCGCTCGGCCCGCAGGCGCTCGACCACCGTCAGCACGGACAGCACATGGCCGTACGGGTGCGGCCAGACGTCCGCGCGCACCCCGTCCCGGTCCCGGCGCCACACCAGCGGCAGGCGCGTGCGGTCGGGGGAGTGCACGGTGCCGGCGCCGCCGCCCTCGGTCACGCGGACGGTGACGTAGCGGTCGACGGCCACCAGGACGGCCTGCTCACCCGGCTCCACGACGGCGTACTCGCCCGCCACGAACAGCTTGCCCGGCGCTCGCGTGGTGATCATGAGGCGATCCCCGAGGCGATCGCCGGCGCCCCGACCAGCCGGGCTCCCGGGCCGGCACCCGCGATCGTGACGGCGGCGTCCTGCGCGAGTGCGCCCGCGACCCGGGTGGCGTCCTCCGGGCGGCAGACCGCGACGACGTTGGGCCCGGCGTCGGCCGTGGCCCAGACGTCGACGCCTTCGGCACGCAGGAGGGCGACGCGGTCGAACAGCCGCACGCTCCCCGGAGCGAGGTAGCGCACGGGCGGGTCGCAGGCCTGGATCGCGGCGTGCATGCGCAGCGCGTTCGCCTCGGCGAGCCGGCCGAGGCGCGGCAGGTCGCCGCGGGCGCACGCCGCGACCGCCTGCTCCAGGCAGTCGTGGGTCGTGGCGAGCCAGGCGGGGTAGTACGGCGAGGTCGCGGCCGTGCGCCGCATGGCCTCGCGGCTGGGCACGGGCTTGGGACCGGCGTCCACGGTCGCGAGCACCATGGCCAGCGCGGGGCCCGCGACGGGCTCGGCGAACGACGTCGCGTCGTCGCCGGCGTGCCACACGGCCAGGCCCGGCACCACCGAGCGCGCGGCCGACCCCGACCCCCGGCGGGCCAGCCGGCTCAGCGACGGCACGTCGAGGGGCAGCCCGTACGCGGCGCTCGCGGCGGTGGCCAGGGCGGCGAAGCCCGAGGCCGACGACGCGAGCCCGGCGCCGGTCGGCACGGTGTTGCGGGAGACGACGTGGGCGTGGTCGCGGACCCCCGCGCGCGCACGGACCAGGTCCAGGAAGCGCCGCACGCGATCGAGCGGAGCACCGGTCACGGGCCGTCCGTTCAGCTCGAACGTGTCCTCGCCCGGGCCGTCGCCGGGCGTGACGGTCGTGACGGTGGGGAGGACGTCGAGCGTCAGCGAGAGGCTGCCCGTCGCCGGGAGGTTCAGCGCCTCGTCCTGCTTTCCCCAGTACTTGACGAGGGCGATGTTGGGGTGGGCGACCGCCGTGGCCGCGTTCATGCGGCGACCGCCGCGGTGCTGGGGACGAGCCCGAGGGTCCAGACGGCGTGGGCGCCGGCCGCCCGCAGTTGTGCCGCGAGCCGCGCCGCCGCGGTGTCGTCGTCGGCCAGCGCGATCACGCAGCCGCCGCGGCCGCCGCCCGTGAGCTTCGCCCCGAGGGCGCCGGCCCGGCGGGCCTGCTCGGCCAGGTGGTCCAGCCCGGCGCTGCTCACGCCGAGCGTCGCGAGCAGCCGGTGCGCCTCGTCCATGGCGCTGCCGAGCGCGGGCAGGTCGCCGACGGCGAGGTCGTCCCGGGCGGCGACCGTGAGGTCGCTCAGGGCCGCGAGCGCGGCCCCGGCCGTGCCCGGCCGCAGGCGGCGAAGCTCGCGCACGCCGGCCACGGCGTCCAGGGTCGACGCCGCGGTGCCCGTGTCGGCAACGACGAGGACGCCGGCGGCGCCCACGGACAGCTCGGCGACCGAGCCACCGGAGAACCACAGCGGAGCCGAGGACACGACGGTGCGGGCATCGAGGCCGCTCGGTGCGCCGTGGGCGACGCGCTCGCACTCCTGGACGAGCTCGTGGCGGGTCTGCGGGTCGAGGGCGGCGCCGCACGCGCCCGCGACGGCCTCGACGACGGCCGCCGCGACGGCGGCGCTCGAGCCGAGGCCGCGCCCGGGCGGGACGTGGCTCTCGATCCGCAGGTCGACGCCGTCCGGGCCGATACCCGCGGCCGCGCCCCCGACCGCGTCGAGGGTGGCCCGGACGGCCGTCAGGGCCGGGCCGACGCTCGCCGGTGCGGCGGCGAGCGGGCCCTGGTAGAGCGCCGAGCGGAGCCGCCCGCCGCGCCTGACCCGCCGGGCCCGGGCTCGCACGGTCAGGGCCGGGATCGGCAGAGCGATCGCCGGCGCGCCGTAGCCGACGGCGTGCTCGCCGAGGAGGACCGCCTTGGCGTGCGCGGTGCCGGAGTGCGTGCTGACCTGCTGAGATGCCACCAGCGGATTTAATACCAATCGGACTTGGAGAAAATAGGGTGCGCGTCACACCCGGCCACGCTCACGTGGCTGCCGAGGGCGGCGTGCGGGGTGCGCTCAGGGGGTTGCCGTGCGACGTTGGGGCCATGGAGCCGATGGGGACGGTCTACGACGCGATGGGCGGGATGCCCGCGGTCGCCGCGCTCGCGCGGGCCTGGCACGCGCGCGTGATGGACGATCCCGTCGTCGGGCACGCGTTCCACCCGCCCATCCACCCGCAGCACGGCGAGCGGCTGGCCGCGTACTGGGCCGAGCAGCTCGGCGGACCGCGGGCGTACACCGGCTCGGTCGCGAGCCATGCGTACGCGGTGGCGCTGCACTCGGGCAACGGCCCGCACGACGAGATGGACGCCCGCGCGGTCGCCTGCTTCGTGCTCGCGCTGGACGACGCCGACCTGCCCGACGACGACCGGCTCCGCGACACCCTGACCCTGTGGTTCACGTGGGCGACGGAGACGATCAACCACGAGTACGAGGACCCGATGGCGGTGCCCGGCGACCTGGCCATGCCGGTGTGGACCTGGCAGGGGCCGCCCGCGAATTCCGTGGAGCCGACCGCCTGACGGCTTGTAGGTTCGCAGCGTGACGTATCAACATCCGCTGCACTACCTGCTCGGCGTCGAGGGCGTCGCGCTGCTCAAGACCTACTACGGCGACTACGGCGCCGAGTTCGGCGCCGCGCGGGTGGCGGAGATCCGGCGTCTGCTCGACAGCCCGGAGCTCGCGGTCGACGGCGTGACGACGACGCCCGTCGACACCGTGACCGGGTACCGGAGCTGGTCGACGACGTACGACGAGCCCAACAGCCTCTTCCCGATCGAGGAGGCGCTGGTGCACGAGGTCGTCGATGCGCTGGAGCCGGGCATCGCGCTCGATGCGGCCTGCGGCACCGGGCGCCACGCCGCCTACCTTGCGGGCCGTGGGCACCGGGTGATCGGCGTCGACAGCTCGCCCGAGATGCTGGCGCACGCCCGCGCCAAGGTCCCCGGCGGCGAGTTCGTCGCAGGCGACCTGGCCGCGATCCCGCTCCCCGACGACCACGTCGACCTGGCCGTCTGCGCGCTGGCTCTCACCCACCTCGCGGACCTGAAGCCGGCCTTTGCCGAGCTGGCCCGCGTGCTGCGACCCGGCGGGCACCTCGTCGTCACCGATGCGCACCACGAGATCGTGGCCCTCGGTTCGGTGCCCCACTTCCGCACGCCGTCGGGGGAGGCGCGCACGATCGCGTCCTACCGGCACCGGGCGAGCGACTACCTCGACGCGGCCCTCCCGCACGGCCTGGTCGTGCGCCGCTGCGCCGAGCCGCGCGGGCAGAGCGACAGGCCGGAGGCGCCGATGCCCGACGAGATCCGCACCGAGGACTGGGAGATCTGGCCCTGGACGCTCATTGGCATCGCCCCGGCCGCGGCCGGGGCCGCCTGGGACGGCGTGCCCAACATCGTGATGTGGCACTTCCAGCTCGATGACGGCGCTGCGTCAGTCGCGACAACCTGACGGGCCGCCTCACGACGTGCTCACGACGTGCCGAGGCCCCGGTCGGGCGCTGCCATGTCGCCCGTCCCGGGCGTACCGTCGGCGAGCCCGTAGCGCAGGAGCACCGTGCCCTTCGGGCTGGTGGCCGGCGGTTCCAGGAGCGTGACATTCGTCGGCACGGCGCCGCCGTCGAACACCTTCTTGCCGACGCCCAGCAGGATCGGGTGCACCCAGAGGTCGAGGCGGTCGAAGAGCTTCTCGCGCAGGAGCGTCTGCACCAGGTTCAGGCTCCCGACCACCTTGACGTGCTCGTGCCGGTCGCGGACCTCGCGCACGGCGGCGGGCAGGTCCGGGCCGAGCAGCGTGGACCCGGCCCAGTCGAGGGTGGGCCGACCGCGGGACGCGACGTACTTGGGGATGCTGTTGAACAGCCTCGCGAAGTCGGCGTCCTCGCCGCCCTCCTGGTGGGGCCAGAACGACGCGAAGATGTCGTACGTGCGCCGGCCCAGCAGCAGCGCATCCGTGCCCTCGTACGCGGCGCCGACCTGCGCGCCGGCGACGTCGTCGAGCAGCGGCGCCTGCCAGCCGCCGAACGGGAAGCCGTGCTCCGGGTCCTCCTCGGGCCCGCCCGGCGCCTGCCCGACGAGGTCGAGGGTGGCGAACAGCTCGATCTCGATGAGTCCCATGGTCTGCTCCCGATGAGTGCGTCGTCGCGGTCGTGGGTCAGACCCAGGCGGCCGCACGGACTCATCCTGGGCTGACAGCAGCGGCCCGCCCGGGTACAGCAGTCGCTGCGCCCGGGCGGGCCGGTCGTTGGGGCGTCTGGGTCAGTTGACGTCGGTGGCGGTATCGGGTGTCACCGGCGCCTCGGCGCGCTCGTGCTCGGCGGCCGCGTTCTCCTCCGCAAGGCTCGCGAGCATGTCGAGCGGCCCGGTGACGCCGCCGAGGGCGGCCTCGACCACGCGCGCCGCGAGCACCCGCAGCTTGACGTTGGAGCGCATGGAGGCCTCGCGCAGCGTGTCGAAGGCCTCCTCCGGCGTCCGGCCGGTGTGATGGACCAGCACGCCCATCGCCTGGTCGATGACGGCGCGGTGCTGGTCGGAGGCCTGGATCTGGCGGGTCGCCTCGTCGGAAGCGATGGCGCGCACCGGTCCGGTGACCTCGACGAAGTGGCCGGCGATCTCGGTGACGCGGCCGTCCGCCGCCACCCGGGCCTCGCCGATGATTGCTAGCACACGCTCGAGCCCCTCAGCGTCGAGGATGCGGTGCACCGACCCGAAGAACCCACCGTGCAGCCTCGTGTTCTCGAGCGCCCCGGCTACGCGGGCGCGGTCCTCCGGGTGCTTGTGCGCGAGGATCATCGCCGTCGTCGGCACGACCTCGCCCGGCTCGAAGCCGTGCATACGGAAGATCTCGTCCGACCACCACCAGGTGTCGGAGCTGACCTCGTACCGGAACTCTCCGGTCGGGTAGGCAACGCCTGCCGTCAGGGCGCGCTGCACGTCGTGTGGCGTGCTCGACATGGACACGTGTCCTTTCCACGGAGGATCGCGGGCTCCGTCCTGACCCGACGTTATGACGCTAGGCACCACAGGTGCTCACCGCAACAGCACGTCAGGAAACGGGCCGCCTTCCCGTGGCTGCAGCACACGGCGCGGCGAGGGCTCGAGCGGCGCAGCGGGCGAATCGCGCCCGGCAGCGCGACGATGGCTGGAACGAGCGGTGCCGGGCCATGGCACCCCGATCGCCCCGGAGCCGCCGTGCACCCGAACCGCCTCGCCGTCGCCGCCGCCATGCTCGCCATGGCGGGCGGGCTGGTCGGCTGCGGCCCGGCCGCCTCTCGCGCCGACGGCGCCGCCGCGCTCGACGCGGTCGCGGGCCACCTCGACGCGTCGACCTCCGCCGTCGCGACGACCCGGCTCGCGCTGCAGGACCGCACCGAGGGGCGGCTGCTCCCGGTGACCGCGGACGCGACCGTGGGCGCCGCCGCCGAGACCGCGACGAGCGCCGCGCACGGCATCGCCACGCTCGTCGTCCCGGACATGCCGCCCGAGGCGCGGGCGGCACGGCAGCAGGCGCTGAGCGCTGCGTCCGACGCCGTCGCCTCCGTCGCGCAGGCGCGCGACTCGCTGGGCGCGCGCGACCCGGCCGCGACGCGGCGGGCGCTGGCCACGCTCGACGACGCCGCCCGGTCGCTCGACCAGGCCGGCGTCGTCGTCGAGCACGCGGCGAGCGCGGAGGCCGCCCCGTGAGCAAGCTCTTCGCGGTCGCGCTCGGGGTGCTCACCGCGATCGGCGGCTTCCTCGACGCCGGCGACCTCGTGACGAACGCCGTCGTCGGGTCGCGGTTCGGGCTGTCCCTCGCCTGGGTCGTGGTGGTGGGCATTCCCGGGATCTGCGTGTTCGCCCAGATGTCGGGCAAGGTCGCCGCCGTCTCGGGGCGCGCGACGTTCGAGGTGATCCGCGAGCGCCTCGGCCCCCGGACCGCCGGCCTCAACCTCGTCGCGAGCCTGGCGGTCACGGTGCTCACGCTCGTGGCCGAGGTGGGTGGCATCTCCCTCGCGCTGCAGCTGGTCAGCAGCGTGGACCACCGGCTGTGGGTGCCGGTGGCGGCGCTGGCCGTGTGGCTGGTGCTGTGGCGGGTCAAGTTCAAGGTGATGGAGAACGTCACGGGTCTGCTGGGCCTCACGCTCATCGGGTTCGCGGTCGCGGTCTTCCTGCTGGGTCCGGACTGGGGCGACATGGCCTCCCGGTTCGCGCCCACCGCGTTCTCCTCCGGCGAGAGCACGGCCACGTACTGGTACTTCGCCGTGGCGCTGTTCGGTGCCGCGATGACGCCGTACGAGGTGTTCTTCTTCTCCTCGGGCGGCGTCGAGGAGCGGTGGACCGTCCGGGACCTGGCCACGTCCCGCCTCAACGTCGCCGTCGGGTTCCCGCTCGGCGGCGTGCTGTCCATCGCGATCGCGGCGTGCGCGACTCTGGTGCTGCTGCCCGCGGGGATCCGTGTCGACTCCATGGCCCAGCTGCTCCTGCCGATCTCCCAGGCAGGCGGCGTCGTGCTGGTCGCCGTCATCATCGTCGGGATCACGGCCGCCACCTTCGGCGCGGCGCTCGAGACGTCGCTGTCGACCGGGTACACGCTGGCCCAGTACCTCGGCTGGTCCTGGGGCAAGTTCCGCCGTCCGGCCGAGGCGGCGCGGTTCCACCTCGCGATGATCCTGGCGCTCTTCCTGGCGGTCGCCGTGCTGGCCACGAACGTCGACCCGATCGCCGTGACCGAGTACTCCGTCGTGTTCTCCGCCGTCGCGCTGCCGTTGACGTACCTGCCCATCCTCGTCGTCGCCAACGACCGCGAGTACATGGGGGAGCACACCAACGGCCGGGCGATGAACCTGTTCGGCGTCCTGTATCTGGCCATCCTCTGCGTCGCGGCTCTCGCGGCGATCCCGCTGATGATCGCGACGAGGGCCGGCGCATGAGCGCGCGCCGGGTCGAGGACCTGCGGCCGGAGCCCGCTCAGCCGGGCCGCGTGCTCGACGCGCGTCTGCACCTGCTCGACCGCCAGGTCCTCGACCGCGACGGCGTCCCGGTCACGGTGCTGGACGACCTCGAGCTCACCGACCCGGAGCCGGGCGGCGGCGTCGCCCCGTACGTCACGGCCCTGCTGTCCGGTCCCGTGCTCGGCGCGCGCGTGTTCGGCGGCAGGCCACCCCGCTCGCGCTGGCACCCGATCCCGTGGCGTCAGGTCACGGACGTCGGGACGGCCGTCCGGCTGTCGGCGTCGGGCAAGGACCTCGACGTCGCCTGGGTCGAGCGCTGGGTGCGCGACCAGGTGATCGGCCGCATCCCCGGCGGGCGGCACGACCCGGAGGGCGAGCAGTGATCGCCTCGGACCTGCTGGACGTCCGCGTCCTCGACCACGCAGGCACCCCGGTCGGCTGGACCGTGGACCTGCGCCTGGTGCTCGACGGCCCGCCGGACGGGATGCTGGCCCGCCCCCGCCTGCACGGGCTGGTGGTCTCGCCGCGCACCCGCACGTCGTTCCTCGGGTTCGAGCGCACGACCGCGAGCAGCCCGTGGCCGGTGGCGCAGCTGCTCAAGGCGTGGCACCGGGGCACGTTCCTCGCCCACTGGGACGACGTCGAACGCGTGCCGACCCCGGAAGAGCGGCGCGACCCGCAGCGGCTGGCGGCGATCGTGCTGCGGGCCGGCTACGTGCGCTACGACCCCCGGCTGTGACGAGTTGTGGGCGACTGGGGACGGTCGCACGATGGCCGAGTCCCCGCTGCACCGGCGGCGCAGGGATTCGTCCGGCCGGTGGCCGGCAGCTCGAGCCGGGGAGATGACCAGGGCGATGTTCGAGGACCTCAACACCCCAGATGATCTGTTCACCTATCGCCTGGGTGCCCTGCTGTCCGCAGAGCACGACTCGCTGAACATGCTGCAGGACCTGCAGGGCCAGGTGCTTCGCGACGACGTCCGCCAGATCTTCGCGCACCACGAGGTGGAGACGCGCGGGCAGATCGCCAACGTCGAGCGGTGCTTCGACCTGCTCGGCAAGGAGATCGACGACGCGCCGTCACCTACCACCCGTGGGCTCGCCGAGGAGGCCAACGCCCTGCTGCGCAAGGCGGACCCGACGCTGTGCGACCAGGTCGCGCTCGGTGAGGGCCTGGAGACCGAGCACTACGAGATCGCGGCCTACACAACGCTCATCGACACGGCCGACGCAATGGGCATGGCCGAGGTGTGCGAGCTGCTGCGGGCCAACCTCAGGGAGGAACAGGAGGCGGCGGGGAGGCTCGAGGCCGCCACCCACGCGCTGACGCACGTCAGTGCGGCGTGACCCGGTCCGCACGCGGCGGGCCCGGGTGCGACTGCCCGGGGCCCGCCCGATAGTGGAAGGACCGGTACGGGAGATCGTCAGAACAGCGCGAGTGCCGTGCCTTGGGACAAGGGGACCCATGGCCGACCGATCGAGCACGCCCCGTGACCCGTCCGGCACGCCCCGGCTGACCACTGCCGGCGGCGTCCCCGTCGCCGACACCGACCACTCGCTCAAGGCCGGCACCCGCGGCCCCAGCCTGCTGCAGGACCACCACCTGCGAGAGAAGATCACGCACTTCGACCACGAGCGCATCCCCGAGCGCGTGGTCCACGCCCGGGGCGCCGGCGCGCACGGGCGGTTCGAGTCCTACGGGACCGCGTCGCTGCTGACGTGCGCCCAGTTCCTGCAGCCCGACGTCGTCACGCCCGTGTTCGTGCGGTTCTCGACCGTCGTCGGCTCGCGCGGCTCGGCCGACACCGTGCGCGACACGCGGGGGTTCGCCACGAAGCTCTACACGGCCGAGGGCACGTTCGACCTGGTCGGGAACAGCATGCCCGTCTTCTTCGTCCAGGACGCGATCAAGTTCCCCGACGTCGTCCACGCCGTCAAGCCGCAGCCCGACCTCGAGATCCCGCAGGCGCAGAGCGCGCACGACACGTTCTGGGACTTCGTCTCCCTGCACACCGAGGCGCAGCACCACACGATCTGGCTGATGTCCGACCGCGGCATCCCGCGCTCCTACCGCACGATGGAGGGCTTCGGGGTGCACACGTTCCGCCTCGTCGCCGCCGACGGCAGCACCAGCCTGGTCAAGTGGCACTGGAAGCCCAAGGCCGGCGTGCACTCCCTGGTGTGGGAGGAGGCGCAGCTCGCCGCCGGCCTCGACCCCGACTTCCACCGGCGCGACCTCGCCCAGGCGATCGACGCCGGCGCCTACCCCGAGTGGGAGCTCGGCGTGCAGGTGTTCCCCGACTCGGCCGAGCAGCAGTTCGAGGGCATCGACCTGCTCGACCCCACCAAGCTGGTCCCCGAGGAGCTCGCCCCGGTGCACGCCGTCGGCCGGCTCACGCTCGACGCCAACCCGCGCAACTACTTCGCCGAGACGGAGCAGGTCGCGTTCGACGTCGGCAACCTGGTGCGCGGCATCGATCTCACGGACGACCCACTGCTGCAGGGCCGTCTGTTCTCCTACCTGGACACGCAGCTCACGCGCCTGGGAGGCCCGAACTTCACGCAGCTCCCGGTCAACCGTCCGCACGCGCCCGTCGACGACCTGCTGCGCGACGGGATGCACCAGACCGAGGTCCACGAGGGCGTCGCGTACCTGCCCAGCTCCGTCGGGGGCGGGTGCCCGGTCCACGCCGGCGGCGGCTCCGCCTTCATCGAGGTCTCCGTGCCGGTGGACGACGACGGCGTCGCTCCCGTCAAGGCGCGGCGCGCACCCGCCTCGTTCGCCGACCACTTCAGCCAGCCGCGCCTGTTCTGGCGGTCGCTGTCCGCCATCGAGCAGGCGCACACCGCAGCCGCGTACACGTTCGAGCTCGGCCGGTGCACGCACCCGGAGGTCCAGGAGCGCCAGCTCCAGGCGCTCGCGAACATCGATCCGGGACTGTGCGCCACCGTCGCGGCCGGGCTCGGACTGCCTGCCCCCGCGCCCACCGTGGTGCTGCGGGACACCCCCAAGAGCCGGGCGCTGTCCCAGCTCGGCCACTCCTGGCCCGTCGCCGGTCGCGTCGTCGGCGTCGTCGCCGACGGCGCGACCAGCACCGCCCAGCTCGACCGGGTCCACGGCCTCCTCCTCGAGCGCGGCGTGCGGCCGCTGGTGCTGGCTCCGACCGGCGGATGGGTCGCGGACGGCGTGAGCGCGCACCGGAGCTGGCTCACGGCGGCGTCCGTCGAGGTCGACGCGCTCATGCTCCTCACCGGCGCGAACCTGGCGCCCGGCGCGGACCCTACGGCCGACGCGAGGGCCGCCGGACGGACCGACGCCGGCAGCATCGACGGCGTCCAGGTCGACCCCCGGGTCGTGGCCCTGGTCGACCAAGCCTTCCGGCACGCCAAGGCCATCGCCACGGTGCCCGACGGCGTCGCCGTGCTCGCCGCCGCGGGCGCCGAGGCGTGGGCGGCGGGCATCACCACCGCCGACGACGCCGTGGCGCTCGTCGAGGCGGTCGTGTCGGCGCTCGCCGGGCACCGCGTGTGGGAGCGGTTCACCGCCGGGCGGCGGTGAACCGCCCGCTCACTAGTCCTTGCGAGTGCGGCGACGCGCCAGCAGTGCGGCGTCGTGGCGTGCGACGGGAGCCACGGCGTCGAGGGCGTCGCGGACGGCGTCCACGCGAGGTGCGTCCGCGGCGCGCGGCTCGTCGTCGGGGACGAGGTGGGCGAGCACCTGGTGGGCCGCCTCGGGGCCGGTGACGCCCGCCCGCGCGGCCGCATCGTTGAGCAGCCGCGTGGCGGCGTCGTCGTCCAGACCGCCGACGGCCATGAGGGCGCCGGTGGCCCGTTCGACCGTGGCACGCTCGACCATCGCGCGGGCCACGACGCCGTCCCGCTCCCGCGCGAGGGCCTCGCGCTGCGCGGGCGTGACGTCGACGACGGCGCCCTCGACGGCGCCGCCCTTGGCGTCCCGGCTCGCGCCGCTCACGACGACCAGGGTGTGCGTGCGCCCCCGCGTGTCGACGACGCGATGGGCCGCGGCGAACGGCTTTCCTTTGCGGGCCGAGTCGACGACGGCGCTCGCGACGCGTGCCTGGTCGTCGGGGTGCAGGCAGCTGCGCAGCGCGTCCAGGGAGGGGCGGCGGCCGCGACGCGGGCCGTGCATGATCTCGACCTCTGGCGACCAGGCGCACTCGCCCGTGGCCAGGTCGACGTGGATGCGTCCCACGAGGAGCGGAACCCCGGCGCCCAGCACGCGGGCCACCTCGGTCGGCTCCACGGGACCGGGCTCGCGCCCAGGCGCCGGGGAGGGGGACAAGTCATGAAGGGTCGTAGACATCTCGACTCCTGACGGTGGTGCGGTCGGGGGCCGTGTCCAGACTCCTTTACCGTGACGTTACTCCTCGGTCCCGGTCTCGTCGTGCGGAGCGCCCACCGGCTTCGACTCCGGGGACCCCCGTTCGCGCAGGTAGATCGAGAAAACCACCATGCTCAGCACTGCCAGGAACTCGGACTGCCAGTTCTGCAGCGTGCGGTTCCAGAAGTCGGGGAGCCCCACATACGTCGCCCACGTCACCGGGTCGGCGCGGTCGCGCAGCTGCCCCTCCGAGTAGGCGACGGTGCCCGCCATCGACTGTCCCAGCCAGGTCAGCAGGAACACCGTGCCCATGACCAGGCCGAGCGAGTGCGAGTAGAGCGATCGCCGCAGGCCCGGGGCGCGCGCCCAGCGGGGGGAGCCGGGCTGCGCGTAGGCGCCCACCTTCTGGTCGGCGTCGCTCCCGCGCCCCTGCTCGCCCAGCGCCTTGGACTCGGACGACCCGCGCTGCACCAGCCACACCGTGGCGAGGATGAAGAGCAGGAACTGCAGGAACTCGGACTGCCAGTTCTCCATGACGTCGACGCCGAACTCGCTCGACGTGATGTACCGCCACACCGTCACGGTCTGGAGCCCGGCCGCGAGCTGCTCGCGGTTCACCTGCGCGGTGCCCGCCGCGGCCTGACCGGTGAGCGCGCCCAGCAGGAGAAGAGCGAAGAACAGCGCGAGCGCGTTCTCGTGCAGCACGGTCCGCCAGCGGCCTCGAGCTCCCGGCCGCGCCGCCGTGCTCATCGCGCCGCCAGCGCGAGAAGCATGCACCATGCGATGCCGAGCGCGATGCCCAGGAGGGTGCCGACGAACAGCGCCCGAGGGACCCTCATGACTCCACCTCGCAGTCGTACGGGCGTCCCGGCCGCGGGTCGCAGCCGGCGGCCGTGATGCGCCACGCTCCGCCGGACGCGGCGAGGAACAGGACGTCGTCGCCGGTCGTCACCTGGGCCTGCATGCCCGCGACGCGCGTGCTCAGGCTCGTGCCCACCCCGCGCGCGCGCAGCTCCTCGCCCACGTCGCCCCGCCCGAGCGCGTCCGCGCACGGGATGCCCGCGTCCGCCGCGACGGCCTCCGCCGCGGCGGGGGTGAGCAGAGCGCAGGCCGCGGGCCCGTCGCCGCGGCGGAGCGCGGCCTGAAACTCGCGCACGGCGTCCGACGGAGAGCCGTGCGCGTCGACGCACCCGGCCAGAGTGGTCGCCAGTACGACGCCCAGCGCGATGCGCAGAGCCGTCGTCCCGTGAGCGGCCGTGCTCATCGTGGGGCCTCCGTCCGCGCTCCGGCGGCCGGCGCCGGACCGCGCTCCCACGCTGCCACTGGCCCGGGCGACTCGCACCGCCGGTCCCGTGACGTGCGAGTCGACGCCACCCGGGGCAGGCTGGAGAGATCGTCAGGGCGTGGCGACGCCGACATACGGCGAAGGAGGGACCATGGCAACGCTCTTGTGGATCATCGCCGTGGTGCTGGTCGTGGCGGGGATCGTGATGCTGTTCCGGAGGCAGTGGCTGTTCGGCGCTGTCCTCATCATCGTCGGCCTGCTGGTCGGCCCAGGGGGCGTCAGCATCTTCACCTGACCATCCAGCTCCACGCGGCGTCAGCACCCCTGACGACCCAGCCCCACGCGGCCGGCTCGACCACTACGCAGTGGTCGAGCCGGCCGTCTCGTGCGGTGCGCAAGATGCGGACTCCGCAGGCCCGGGTCACGGTGGAGGGGTCGACGTCGCCGGCGCTGAGGCCGAGCGGGCCGAGCGGCGCGGCACCAGCGAGGAGAGCACCATGCCGGACATCCCCACGCCGACCCCCGAGCCGCAGCGCGCGGGCACCACGCACGCCGGCTACGGAGAGGGCAACCCCCGCCTCCTGCTCGGCCACGAAGGCTGGGCCTGGGACCGCGAGTCGCAGCGGACGTTCCGGCTCGACCGTGAGGTGACCGTCATCGGCTCCGCGCCCGAGGCCGACATCCGGCTCGAGGGCATCGCGCCGATCCATGCGGAGATCCGGCACGACGAGAAGGACGACTACGTGCTGGTGCTTCTCGCCGAGGGCAGCGCCCCGACCGTCGCCGGCGGCCACTACGTCGACCGGCCCGGCGCCCAGGCCCTGCACGCCGGGGCCGCGTTCCACATCGGTGAGCGGTCGCTGATCTTCGAGCGAGACGAGTATGCCGACCACACCCGGCCGTTCGGCGGGCGCGAGGGCGGCGAGGGCGCCGAGCAGACGCCGCAGCGCGCCCGGCCGGACTACAGCGGGGAGCACGACGCGGCCCAGGTGGACGAGGCGCGCGGCGACCGCGCGCCATGAGGCCGCGCATGGCGGAGTGGACAGGCGGCCGGCCGCTCGCCGCGGCCGGCCGCCTGCTCGGCCCTGCGTCAGCCGGGCTCGGCGCTGAACCGGCCGAGCGCCGCGTCGGACTCGACGACGCGCACGCGCAGCGTGGCACCGGCCGAGCCGCGGGCACCGCGGACCAGGCCGGCGACGCCGGCACCGGTCTCGACGAGCACACCGAACGGCAGCTCACGCGTGACGACGACGTCGAGCGTCTCGCCCGCCTGCGGGATGGCTCCGGACATGCGGCTCACCCCCTTTCACTTCTCCAGGTGAGGCCCGACAGCCGGCACCGCCGCTCGCCAGAGGTCCTCTCGTCGCGGCGAGCGGGCGTGCCGGGGGTCCGCCCGGACGTCACGGGGCGGAGCCTACCCGCGGGCAGTGCCGACGCGGACCCCGCCGGGCCCTTGACGCGGGCGCCTCGACGGAGTTACGTAAGCGGTTGAGTACGTAAGCGCTTACGTGCGAGGGACAGGGAGGTCCCGGTGCCCGAACGGTCGACGATCTACGAGGTGGCACGGCAGAGCGGCGTCTCGACGGCGACCGTCTCGCGCGTCATGGGCAACGGGACCGGCTTCTCGGAGGCGACCCGCACCCGGGTGCTTGCGGCCGCCGCCGAGCTCGACTGGTTCCCCTCCGGCACGGCGCGGGGGCTGGCCAGCCGTCGCAACGGGATCATCGGCCTGCTGTTCCCCGACCTCGGCTCCAGCGACGACCTCGAGGTCGAGTCGCCGCTGTATGTCGACCAGGTCATCCGCGGTGCGGAGAGCGCCGCGACCGCCGACGGCGACGCCGTCCTCATCGCGGCGACCCGCGGCGCGTCCGGGCGGGCGCTGGCGCTCGCGGTGGCGAGTAAGTGCGACGGGCTCGTCGTGGTGGCCCGCGCGCTGAACGAGTCGGACCTCGCGACGCTGGCGCAGCGCGTCCCGGTCGTCGTGCTCTCGGACCAGGTGGGCCGGCGCACCAACGTCGACGCCGTGGGGGTCGACAACCGGAGCGGTCTGCGCGGCCTGGTCGCCCACCTCACGTCCGTGCACGGGTACACCGACCTCGCCTTCGTCGGCGGGCCGGCGGACTCGCCCGACTCCATCGAACGGTTCGCCGCGTTCCGCCAGGGCGTGGCGGCCGCGGGGCTTCACGCCCCGAGGGCGCCCGACGCCGACGGCGGATTCACCGAGGGCGGCGGCGCACGCGCCGTCGCGGACCTGCTGGACCGGCGGTCCGACCAGGGGCGCACGCCGCCGCGGGCGATCGTGTGCGGCAACGACGAGATGGCCGTCGGCGCGCTCGGCGTGCTCTCGTCCCAGCACCTGCACGTCCCCGGCGACGTCGCCGTGACGGGCTTCGACGACCTGGCCATCGCGCGGCACGTGCGCCCGTCGCTCACCACGGTCGCCCAGCCGATCCGCGAGATCGGTGCCGAGGCGGTGCGCGCCGTCGTCGCGCGCCTCGCCGACGGCGCGGCGCAGCGTCGCTCGGTCGTGCTGCCGACGCGCGTGGTGCTGCGCTCCTCGTGCGGCTGCACCCATGGGCACGGGCACCGCGAGACGGCGGCGGGGGACGAGCAGCAGACGTCTCGGGCAGGGAGCAGGGCATGACGAGCGAGAGCGACGCCCGGGCCGACTGGGAGCGGCGCATCTACCGCCGGCTGACGGACACCACGGGCGCGGACCCGGCGCTCGCGCTGCCCGCACCTCGGAACGTGCGCACGACGCCGGGCCGGGGGCACGTGCGGCTCGACTGGGCACCGGTCGTCGGGGCGGCCGGCTACCTGATCGAGCGCACGGGGCCGGAGGGCGAGCCCGGCCTCGTGCAGCACGGTGGCGCCGACGTCCCGGCCGTGCCTGGGCCGCCCTTCGCCGACACGGGCCTCGAGCCGGGTGCCGCGTACTCCTACCGGGTCGCCGCGGTCGCCGGCGCGGAGCACCCGGCCTGGTCGTGGTCGGAGCCCGTGCGCGCCGCGACCACGGACGGGCCCGGCGCCGACGACGTGACCCCGGTCGTGCGCGTGACGGTCGCGGCCGACCACGCCGTCGCCGACGTCACGCCCGTGTGGCGGATGGTCGGCTCGGAGCGACTGACCCAGCTCGGTACCCACGACGACGGTCACGGCAACGACGTCGGCGCCGAGTTCGCCGAGGCGCTGCGCACCGCCGCCGAGGACCTCGGCGTGACCCACGTGCGGGCCCACGCGATCCTGCACGACGACAACCGGGTGGTCACGCGCGGCCCGGACGGCGCGCTGCGGTTCGACTTCACGCAGGTCGACGCCCTGTACGACCAGGCGCTCACGCTGGGGCTGCGGCCCGTCGTCGAGCTCTCGTTCATGCCCGCGGCGCTCGCGCGCGACCCGGGTCAGACGGTGTTCGCCTACCGCGCGATCATCTCCCCGCCCGCCGACTGGGCCGAGTGGTACCGCACCGTGCATGCGCTCGCCGAGCACCTCGTGGAGAGGTACGGCATCGATGAGGTCGCGGGATGGGGGTTCGAGGTGTGGAACGAGCCCAACCTCCAGGTCTTCTGGACCGGCACCCGGGACGACTACCTGCGGCTGTACGACGAGTCCGCCCGCGCGCTCAAGGACGTCGACCCGCGGCTGCTGGTCGGCGGCCCGTCGACCGCCGCGGGGGAGTGGGTCGAGGCGCTGGCCGCGCACGCCCGCGACGAGGGCGTGCCGCTCGACTTCGTCACCAGCCACACCTACGGCAACCTCCCGCTCGACGTGCGGCCCGCGCTGCACCGGCACGGGTTCGACGGCGTCCCGGTCTGGTGGACCGAGTGGGGCATCGGGTCCACCCACTTCGGGCCGGTCCACGACGCCCCGCTCGGCGCGCCGTTCGTGCTCTCCGGCCTCCAGGCCGTGCAGGGACGCATGGACCGGGTCGCGTACTGGGTGATCAGCGACCACTTCGAGGAGCTCGGCCGCGGTCCGTCGCTGTTCCACGACGGGTTCGGCCTCCTCACCGTCGGCAACCTGCGCAAGCCGCGGTACTGGGCCGAGCACCTGGCCGCCCACCAGGGCACCCACGCGCTCGGCACCCTGCTCGCCGGCGACGGCGCCGGCACGCTCGTCCACGCCTGGGCCACCCGGCACGACGACGGCACGATCGACGTCCTGGTCTGGGACGGGACGATCAACGCCGCGCTCGTCGGCGGCGACCCGCGCCTGGACCGCGGCGTGCGGGTCCGCATCGAAGGCCTCGACCACGACGACGACGGCGCCCTCCTGCACGGCGAGCGCTCCGTCTCCCTCGCGCTGGTCGACGCGCACCACTCCAACATCCTCGACGGCTACCCCGCCGACACGCCGTGGCCTGACCCCGCCCTGTGGGCCGAGCTGCGCGCCCGCGACAGGCTCCACACGGAGCCGCTCGAGCCGGTTCCCGACGGCACGGACTCCGTCGAGATCGAGCTCCACCTGCCGATGCCGAGCGTCGCCCGGATCCGGGTCGGCGCTCCCGGCGCACACCATCCGGCCTGATCCGCCCGGCGGCGTCCCGCCGTCGCCCGGTCGGCCCGTCGCTGCAGCGCCTCCCGGCTCTGCAGGCAAGGAGGTCGACGATGAACCGCTCCTTCCCCCGTCCCCGACGCCGGGCCGCGCTCGCCGGCGCCCTGGCCGCCGCCGCGGCGCTCGTCGTGGCCGGCTGCACCAGCGGCGCGAGCAGCTCGCAGTCCTCGTCCGGCGGCGGCGGGTCGTCCGTGCTCACCATCCAGGGCGACGCCGGTGACCCGACCCTCACGGAGAACTTCAACCCGTTCTCGACGACGCAGCTCGGCGGCACGCGGCTCATGTACGAGCCGTTGCAGATCCCGAGCTCCATCGACGGCACCTACACGCCGTTCCTCGCGACGGCCCAGAAGTTCTCCGACCCGACCACGCTCGTCTACACGCTGCGTGACGGCGTCACCTGGAGCGACGGCACGCCGTTCAGCGGCGACGACGTCGTCTTCACCTTCGACCTGCTCAAGAAGTTCCCGCCCCTGGACACCACGGGCGTGTGGACGCAGCTCGCCTCCGTCGCGGGCAGCGGCAACACCGTGACCATGACGTTCAAGCAGCCGAACGTGCCGTTCGCCGCGACGGTCTCGCAGGTGCCGATCGTGCCGAAGCACCTGTGGTCCTCGATCGCAGACCCGACCAAGGACACCAACACGAAGCCGGTGGGCACCGGCCCGTTCACCCTCAAGACCTTCGCACCCACGCAGTACGTGCTCGCGAAGAACCCGAAGTACTGGCAGGCCGACAAGATCGTTCCCGCGCAGGTGATGTACCCCGCGCAGTCCAGCAACCAGTCCACGAACCAGCTGGACGTCACGAGCGGCAAGTTCGACTGGTCGTACAACTTCCTGCCCAACGTGGAGCAGACCTACGTGGCCCGCGACAAGCAGCACAACACCTACTGGTTCCCGCCGGGCGGCACGATCGGGCTCTACCTCAACCTCCTCAAGCCCGTGTACCAGGACGTCAACTTCCGCATGGGCGTCTCGCAGTCGCTCGACCGCGACACCATCGCCAAGAAGGCGGTCAACGGCTACACCGACGCTGCCAGCCTCTCCGGGCTGATCCTGCCGAACCTGCAGAAGTGGCTCGACCCGAGCCTGCCGGACCAGGGCGTGGTCAAGCAGGACACCGGCAAGGCGACGGCGTCCTTCGAGAAGGCCGGCTGGACGATGCGGGGCGGCAAGCTCATGAAGGGCGGCAAGCAGGCGGCGATGTCGGTCGTCCTGCCGGCCAACTTCACCGACTGGGTCGCTGCGGCCACGGAGGTCAAGACGGAGCTGGGCAAGGCCGGCATCGCGGTGACGCTCGACCTGCCGCAGTTCGCGCAGTACCAGCAGCAGATCGGCGCCGGCACGTTCGACGCCGCGATCGGCGGGTACGGCGGCTCGGGCAGCCCGTACACCGACTTCAACAACGCGCTCAACAGCACGTTCGCGACGCCGGTCAACACCGCCACGGTGAACAACTTCCAGCGCTTCAAGGACCCGGACGTCGACCAGGCGCTGGCCACGCTCGCCAAGGCCACCGACGAGTCCCAGCAGCAGCAGGCCACCTACGCGCTCGAGCAGGCCATGTACACCAAGGTCCCGATCGTGCTCATGTACTACGGCGGGTCGTGGGGCCTGTTCTCCACGAAGAACTTCACGGGCTGGCCCTCGAAGGACGACCCGTACACGCTCCCGACGCCGTACAACAACGCCGTCCTCCTCGTGGTCACCCACCTGAAGAAGGCCTGATGCGCTACGTCCTGACCCGCATCGGGATGTTCGTCCTCACGCTGTGGGCGGCGGTCACGCTGAACTTCGTGCTACCGCGCCTGATGCCCGGCTCGCCGCTCGACGCCGCGCTCGCGCGGCTGGCGGCGAGCGGGCAGCAGGTCACGAACGCGCAGCGGCAGGCCATCGAGGCCCAGCTCGGCTCCCCGCACGGAAGCTTGTGGAGCCAGTACGTGCAGTACCTGTCCGACGTCGTGCACCTGCGGTTCGGCACGTCGTTCACGGACCCGACGCAGTCGGTCGCCTCGGCGATCGGCAAGGCGCTGCCGTGGACGATCGTGCTCGTGGGCGTCACGACGGTCGTCACGTTCGTCCTCGGCACCCTGCTCGGCGCGTTCGCCGGCTGGCGCCGGGGCCGGCGCGCGGACAGCCTGATCACGACGACGTCGACGCTCTTCGGCGCGTTCCCGCCGTTCTGGTTCGGGCTGCTGCTGCTCTACGTGTTCGCGTTCCGGCTGCAGTGGTTCCCGATCTCCGGCGGGTACTCCGAGGGTGCGACACCGAACCTGTCGTGGTCGTTCTTCAGCGACGCGTTCGTGCACTCCGTCCTGCCCGGGCTGACGCTCGCGATCACGACGCTGTCCGGGTGGGTGTTCGGCATGCGCAACACCATGATCAACACCCTGGGCGAGGACTACGTCGTGTTCGCCGAGGCGAACGGGCTGCGCGAGCGGACGGTCGCCCTCGGGTACGCCGCCCGCAATGCGCTGCTGCCCAACGTCACCGCGTTCGGGCTCTCGCTCGGCGCGGTCGTCGGCGGGGCGGTGCTGGTCGAGGGCGTGTTCGGCTACCCCGGCGTCGGGCAGCTCCTCTTCAAGGCCGTGACCAACCACGACTACCCCTTGATGCAGGCGCTGTTCCTCGTCATCACCGTGAGCATGCTCGTGACGATCTTCGTCGTCGACCTGCTCTACGGGCGGCTCGACCCGCGCGTGCGCACGCAGGGAGGTGAGGCGTCGTGAGCGTCCTGTCCGCGGGCTCGCTCGCGGAGCCCGGCTCGACGCCGGGCGCCGGCGACCGTCGGCCCGTCGTCGTCCATGAGCACCCGGGTGTGCCGGGCCCGCTGGTGTTCTTCGCCCGCGCGGGCGCGACCATCTGGAGCAACGGCAAGGCCCGGGCGGGGGTGCTGATCCTCGGCTTCTTCGTACTGATGGCTCTCTTCGCGCCGCTGATCGCCCCGCACGACCCGTCGGCCACCGACTTCCCGCCCTACCTCGGCCCCAACAGCTCGAACTGGTTCGGCACCACGGGCAACGGGCAGGACGTCTTCTCCCAGTTCGTCTACGGGGCGCGCGTCTCGCTGCTCGTCGGCATCGCCGCGGGCCTCGGCGCGACGTTCGTCGCCGTCGTGCTCGGGCTCGTGTCCGGGTACCGGCCGGGAGCGGTCGACGCCGTCATCGGGTTCGTCACCAACCTTGCGCTGGTGCTGCCCGGCATCCCGCTGATGATCATCCTCGCCGCCTACATCCCGTCCCACTCGGTGTGGACCATCGTGCTCGTCGTCACGCTCACCGCGTGGGCCACCGGGGCGCGGGTGATCCGCTCCCAGGCCGCAACCCTGCGCACGCGCGACTTCGTGCGGTCGGCGCAGTTCTCGGGCGAGCGGCTGGGCCGCGTCGTGTTCCGCGAGATCCTGCCGAACATGACCTCGCTCGTCGCGGCGAGCTTCTTCGCGGCGTCGACGGCGGCCGTCATGGCCGAGGCCAGCCTGGAGTTCCTCGGGCTGGGCAACCCGGCCACGATCTCCTGGGGCACGATGCTCTACCAGGCCCAGCAGCAGAACGCCCTGCTCACCGGGCAATGGCTGATGATCTTCGCCCCCGGCCTGGCCATCGCCCTGCTCGCCATGGCGTTCACGCTCATCAACTTCGGGGTCGACGTCCTGTCGAACCCCCGGCTTCGGGAGAAGTCGTGAACGCCCCGACGACGGCGGCGCCGCTGCTCTCGGCGCGCGGCGTCGACGTCGTCTACGAGCCCGCGCGCGGGGTGCGGATCTGGTCCGTGCGCGGGGTCGACCTGGAGCTCGCGGAGGGCGAGTTCGTGGGGCTCGTGGGGGAGTCGGGGTGCGGGAAGTCCACGCTCGGCTTCGCCCTCACACGGATGCTGCGGCCCCCCGCCCGGCTGGAGGCGGGCACCATCGCGTTCGCCGGCACCGACATCGCGACGCTCACGGGCGAGGCGCTGCGCCGGCAGCGGCGCGGTGGGTTCGCGCTCGTGCTGCAGTCCGGCATGAACGCCCTCAACCCGGTGCGGACCGTCGAGCACCACGTGCGCGACGTGCTGCGCGCCCACGCCCGCCCCGGAGAGCGGTGGGACCGCGCGTCCTCCCGTGATCGGGCGGGCGAGCTGCTGGCGATGGTCGAGCTCGACCCCGACGTGCTCGGGCGGTACCCGCACGAGCTGTCGGGCGGCATGCGCCAGCGCGTCTCGATCGCCCTCGCCCTGGCCCTCGAGCCGCGGCTCGTCGTGTTCGACGAGCCCACCACCGCCCTCGACGTGCTCGTGCAGAAGGCGGTCATGGGCACCATCAGCCGGCTCCAGGCCGAGCGCGGGTTCACCGCGCTGCTCATCAGCCACGACCTCGGCACCGTGCTCGAGGCCACGCAGCGCACGCTCGTCATGTACGCCGGGCAGATCGTCGAGGACCAGCCCTCGGCCGCGCTGCGCACCGGTCGGCACCACCCGTACACCGAGGCGCTGCTCGCGTGCTACGCGGACCCGCGCGCCCCCGAGGTCACCCTGGGCGGCATCCCCGGGTCGCCGCCGGACCTGTCGCTCGACCTGCCCGGATGCCCGTTCGCGCCCCGCTGCCCGGAGGTCCGGGACGTCTGCCGTGTCATCGACCCCGGCCTCACCCCGCTCGGACCGGGGCGCGCGGCGTGCCACGTGCGCGCCGCCGAGGTGGGGCTCCCCGTCCCGGAGGTGGAGCATGTCGGCTGAACCCCTGGTCGTCCAGGACGTGAGCAAGGTCTTCACCTCGCGCCGGCGTGGACCCGACGGGCGCCGCCTGAAGGTGCACGCCGTCGACGGGGTGTCGTTCGAGATCGCGCCCGGGGCTGCGGTCGGGCTGGTCGGTGCCAGCGGCTCGGGCAAGTCCACCGTCGCCGGCATGGTCACCGCCGCGCTGCGCCCGACGTCGGGCAGCGTCCGGTTCGGCGACGTCGACGTCACAGCACTCCGCGGTGACGCGCTGCGCCGCTACCACGGCGACGTCCAGATGGTGTTCCAGGACCCGTACGGCGCGCTCAACCCCCTGCACACCGTCCGGTACACGCTCTCGCGGCCGCTGGAGAACCTGCTCGGGCTCGACGCCCGGCAGGCCGACGACCGGGTGCGCGAGCTGCTCGACACGGTGGGGCTGACGCCGCCCGAGCAGTTCGCCCCCAAGCTGCCGCACCAGCTCTCGGGCGGTCAGCGGCAGCGCGTCGTCATCGCCCGCGCCCTGGCCTGCGAGCCTGGGCTCATCGTCGCCGACGAGCCGGTGTCGATGCTCGACGTCTCGCTGCGCGCCGGCGTGCTGCGGCTGCTCGCCCGCCTGCGCCAGGAGCGTGGCCTGAGCCTGCTGTACATCACGCACGACCTGCTCTCGGCACGCGTCGTCACCGACGAGATCCTGGTGCTCTCCGAGGGCAAGGTCGTCGAGCGCGGGGTCACCAAGGACGTGCTGCAGAACCCCAGCCACCCCTACACGGAGCGCCTCCTCGACGCGGTGCCCAACCCGTACGCGGGGGCCGAGACCTGAACGCAAACGGACCGAACGAACAAGGGGAGCACGATGAGACACGCACGTCTGGTCACCCGCGCCCTCGCCTGCGTCGCCGTCGCGGCGCTCGCGGTGGGCCTGGGCCCCGGTCTGACGGCGAACGCCGCGGCGCCGTCGTCGGCGACGCAGCAACCGCTCACCGCCGCGCAGCGCTCCGTGCTGCGCGGCATCGCGAAGGACACGTGGGCCTTCTACGCGAAGGACGTCGACCCGAGCACGGCCCTGCCGCTGGACAACGTCGGGCCCGGCACCACGCGCGGCACGTACACCTCGGCGTCGAACGTCGGGGTCTACCTGTGGGCCGTGGTCTCGGCCCATGACCTGGGGCTGATCAGCACCGGCGAGGCCGTCTCGCGGCTGCAGCACACCCTCAAGTCGGTCCAGAGCCTCCAGCGCTCGGACGGGTTCCTGTACCAGTGGTACGACACCACCACCGGCCAGGTGATCCTCAACCCGGGCCAGGGCGCCTGCCCGAAGGTCGGGGGCACGACGGACAACTGCTCGTTCCTGTCGGCCGTGGACAACGGCTGGTACGCGAGCGGCCTGGTCGTCGCACGTCAGGCGCTGCCACAGCTCAGCGGGATCGCCTCGGCGCTGCTGGGCCAGATGGACTTCTCCATCTTCTACGACAACCGGGCGCAGACGGCCTGCAACGTCAACGCCGACCTCCAGTTCCAGCCCACGGGCCAGCAGTACGGCGGCTACTACGCGGGCGTGGGACCGGCCGGGTACCACAACGGCGCCATCTACTCCGACCCGCGCATCTCGATGTACATCGGGATGGGCCTGCACCAGATGCCCGGCGACGTGTGGTGGCGTTCCTGGCGGACGCTCCCGCCGAAGCTCTGCGACACCGACCCCGACTTCTCGTGGCAGGGCCAGTGGCCGCCGCAGGGTTACTGGACCACCATCACCGACCCGCAGTCGGGCAAGGTCTTCCCCGTGTGGGAGGGTCACTACACGTACCCGGGCTCCGACCTGACGTTCGTGCCGACCTACGCGGGTGGCATGTTCGAGGGCCTCATGGCCAACGAGGTGGTGCCGGAGACGACGTGGGGTCCCCAGTCGTTCGGCCTCGCCGACCAGCGCATCGCCCAGGTCCAGATCAAGTACGCGACCGAGGAGCTGGGCTACCCGGTCTGGGGCATGTCGCCGTCGAGCACCGCTGACGACACCGGCGGCTACGGCGGCTTCGGCGCGGACGGCTTCAAGTTCCCGCAGGGGCAGTGGCTCGCGCAGGGCCCGTGCTTCGGCTGCCAGCCCGACCCGGAGTCGGTGGTCACGCCGCACGCGTCGTTCCTCGCGCTCGACGTGGCGCCGCAGCAGGCGTTCGCGAACATCATGAAGCTGCGCCAGCTGTACCCCGACCTGTACACGCACGACGGCGGGTTCTACGACGCCGTCAACCCGGCCACCGGCCAGGTCGGCCACCGCATGCTGGTGCTCGACCAGTCGATGATCATGGCCGCGCTCGACAACGCGCTGAACGGCGGGAGGCTCCAGCACTGGTTCGCCCAGGACCCGGTGTCGAACGTCGCGAAGCTCTATCTCGGGGTGGAGAAGATGTCGCTCTGAGGCGCGTCCTCACGAGTGGCACCAGCGATGGCGCCGGCGGGCGGCCCCGCCGGCGTCATCGCTCCGCCAGCCACTCCTCGAACGTCTGGGTGCCGAGCGTCGCACCCGGGCCCGGGAGCATCCCGCCGTCGCGCATGCTGTGGCCCCACCGGCCGGGGAGGGAGAGCTCCAGCACGCGGCGTCGCACCCCGATGGCGGCGAGGTAGCGCCGCCCGAGGTCGGCCATCCGCTCCTCGCGCGGGCCACCGAGGTCGGGCACCAGCCCGCTGGGACCGGCCTCGGCGATCCGCACGAGCGCCGCGGCCGCCTCGGCCGCAGCGACGGGCCGCGAGCGCATGCGCGGCACGAGCTGCAGGGGGCCCATCCGGCCCTGCTTCAGCAGCTGGGGCACGAACTCGTGGAACTGGGTGGCCCGCAACAGCGACCAGCCCCCCGGCTCGGCCATGACCAGCCGCTCCTGAGCGGCCTTGCCGGCGAGGTACCCGGCGTCGACCTCGGCCGCCCCCACGATCGAGAGCGCCACGTGGTGCCCGACGCCGGCCTGCTTCTCGCCGGCCAGCAGCGTGCGCGTCACGCGCTCGAAGAACACGACGGAGGCGCTCGCCGCCATCGACGGGCGGTTGGACACGTCGATCACGGTGTCCACGCCGCGCAGGGCGTCGGCCGCGAGCAAGGGCACAGTGAGGTCGACGCCCGCGGAGCGGGTCAGCAGCACGACCTCGTGCCCGGCCGCGCGCGCGGCCTCGACGATCGGGCGTCCCACGGTGCCGGTGCCACCGGCGACGGCGATCTTCATGGCCACATCCTGCTCCCGGCCGGGGCGGGCGGCGCGGCGTGCCGGGCGCACGGCGAGGGCTGTTCGCCCGCCGCCGCGGGAGCTCCGCCGGGGCCGTCGGGGGCGGGTGACCGTAGCGTGGGAGGTGTCCGGCGACGGAGCCGGGCCGCTCACGAACGGAGGGTCGTATGCGCACCGTCGTCGTCACCGGTTCCGCCTCGGGCATCGGGCGGGCCACCGTGAAGGTCCTTGCGGCGCAGGGCCATCGGGTCATCGGGGTCGACCTCCACGATGCCGACGTCGTCGTGGACCTCGCGAGCCCCGAGGGCCGGGCTGGGCTCATCCCGGGGGTCGCCGCACGCACGGACGGCGCGATCGACGCGATCGTCGCCAACGCCGGCCTCGCGCGGGAGACCCCGGACACCGTCTCGGTCAACTTCTTCGGCGCCGTCGTCACGCTCGAGGCGCTGCGGCCGATGCTGGCGGGGTCCGCAGCGCCGCGTGCCGTCGTCACCGCGTCGAGCTCGAGCCTCCTGCCGTTCGACGCCGAGCTCGTCGACGAGTGCCTCGCGGGCGACGAGGACGGCGCCCGCGCCCGCGCGGCCAAGCTCAAGGAGGCCGGCGACGGCAGCCTGGTCTACGCGAGCTCCAAGGTGGCGTTGTGCCACTGGCTGCGCCGGGTCGCGGCGGGGCCGGACTGGGCGGGTGCGGGCATCCCGCTCAACGCGATCGCCCCGGGCATCGTCAACACCCCGATGACGGCCAAGATGACCGCGACGGCCGAGGCGCGCAAGGCGCTCGCCGCCGAGGTGCCCATGCCGCTGCACGGGTACATGGAGCCCGAGGTGCCCGCCCACCTCTTCGCGTGGCTGGTCAGCCCCGAGAACAGCCACCTGTGCGGGCAGGTCGTGTTCGTCGACGGCGGCGCCGACGTCATGATCCGTGGGGACTCCACCTGGTGACGGGAAGGCGCCACGCGTACCTCAGGCGCCGGCGCCTTCGCTGTGCTCGTCGTAGTGGTCCCCGTGCGCGGCGTGCCGGTGGCCCTCGTGCACGTAGTCGACGTGGTCGCCGTGCTGGACGGCCTCGTGGCCACAGCCCTCGCCGTGGGTGTGCTCGGCCTGGGTGTGCTCGGCGTGGATGTCTGGCGTCTCGGTGGTCATGGCTCCAGTAGAGCACCGGTGCCTCCGGATCGCTCGATGCGATCCATACCTAGGGGTGCTAGGGTTCGAATCCCTAGCACCTCAAGGTATGGGAGCACGCAAGTGCACATCGACAAGGACCTGGTCGCGGCCTCCGCGACGCCGCTGGTCCTGGGCATCCTCGCCGACGGCGACCTTCACGGTTACGCCATCCTCAAGCGGGTCGGCGAGCTGTCCGGGGGCCGCATGCAGTGGACCGACGGCATGCTCTACCCGCTGCTGCACCGGCTGGAGCGCAACGGCTGGGTGTCCGCGCAGTGGGGGCTGTCCGAGGCCGGGCGCAAGCGCAAGCACTACGCGCTCACCACCGCCGGACGCGCCGCCCTGGGCGAGCGTCAGGCTCAGTGGGGCGTCGTGGCCGACGCGCTGCGGCAGGTGTGGAACGACCTGGCGGGTGGCCCCGCCGCGGCGGAGGTGTGGGCGTGATGGACGAGCCGATCCGGGAGTCGCTCGACGAGCGTCAGGCCCTCGAGAGCCAGATCGACCAGTGGCGCCGCTGGGTGCTGCGCCGGAGGGCGATCACCGCCGCCGACGCCGAGGAGCTCGAGGACAACCTGCGCGGCCAGGTCGCCGACCTGCGCGCAGGCGGGCTCGACGACGACGAGGCGTTCCTCGTCGCGGTCAAGCGCATGGGCAACCTCGACGACGTCTCGCGCGAGTTCGCGCGCGAGCACTCCGAGCGGCTGTGGAAGCAGCTCGTGCTGGTGCCCGAGGAGCCCGCCGAGACGTCGTCGCGGTACCGCGAGCTCGCCGTCCTGGTCGCGCTCGCCGTCGGAGCGGGCATCGTGGTCAAGGCCCTGCTTGCAGCCGACGACGGCGCGGTGCTCGCAGCCAATGTCGCCTTCGCCGTGCTGCCGTTCCTCGCCGCCTACTTCGCCTGGTCGCGGCGCCTGCCCGCGCGCACGACCGGCCTGCTCGTGGGCGTCGCCGCGCTGCTCGCCCTGGCCGTGAACCTGTACCCGTTCAAGGACCTCGCCTCCGGCCGTCCCGGGATGACGTTCGTCCTCGCGGCGACGCACGTCCCCGTCGTGCTCTGGCTGCTGCTCGGGGTGGCGTACACCGGGGGAGCCTGGCGCTCGGACGCGCGGCGCATGGACTTCGTCCGGTTCACGGGCGAGCTGCTCATCTACTTCGCGCTCGTCGCCATGGGCGGCGGGCTGCTCCTCGGCCTCACCGCCGGCACGTTCAACCTCGCCGACGTCGACATCGCGCCGTTCTACCAGGACTGGCTCCTGCCGTTCGCCGTGCCGGGCGCGTTCTTCGTGTCCGCGTGGCTCGTGGAGGCCAAGAAGAACGTCGTCGAGAACATCGCACCCGTGCTGACGCGCGTCTTCACGCCGCTGACCATCGTCATGCTCGGCGCGATGCTCGTGGTGCTGCTCGCACACGGCTCGCTCATCTCGGTCGACCGCAACCTCCTGATCCTCATGGACGCGGTGCTGGTGCTGGTGCTCGCGCTGCTGCTCTACTCGATCTCGGCGCGTGACCCGCTCGCCCCGCCCACGGTGTTCGACTGGCTGCAGCTCGTGCTCGTCGCGGTCGCGTTCGCGGTCAACGCGGTCGCGCTGACCGCGATGGTGTCGCGCATCGCCGAGTTCGGCTGGACGGCCAACAAGACGGCCGCGCTGGGTCTCAACGTCGTGCTGCTGGCGCACCTCGTCTGGACCGGGTGGCTGCTGCTCGGGTTCGTGCGTGGGACGCGGGCGTTCGGCGCCGTCGAGCGGTGGCAGACGCGGTACCTGCCGGTGTATGCGGCCTGGGCAGCGGTCGTGGTGCTGGTGTTCCCGCCGGTGTTCGCGTTCGCCTGACGCACCTCGCCTGGGGAGCGGGCATCGCCGCGCAGCGCGGGTCGGCCGTCAGGCCAGGACGAGCTCGGCCGGGAGCCCTACGAAGCGGCCGTAGCGTTCGGCCTCGGCCTCCAGGGCGGCGCGGACCCGCCGCGTCACGGGGACCGGCGTCGCCACCTTGACGACGACGCCGCCCGCCGACTCCGTGCGCGTCCACAGGCCTGCGAGCGCGCCGTCGACCAGCAGCAGGCCCTGCGCCCGCAGGACGGCGTCGGTGGCGTGCGGGCCCCAGTCGCCGGGGTCGCGGCGGTAGGAGACCAGCTCGTCGAAGTTGGCGAGCAGCATCGCGGCAGGCACCTCGGCCGGCTCGGGGGCGGCGGCGCCGTCGGCGTCGGTGAACAGGTCGACGCCCGCGACCGTGACCGGCCGCAGCTCCGCGAGCGCGAAGGCGCGGCGGGCCACGGTGATCGGGCGCGTCGCCCACCACGCCAGGTCCTCGGGGCGTGCGGGGCCGTGGCCGCGCACGTAGGTGCGCGCCAGCCAGGCGAGGCGCTCGTCGGCCGTGCGGCCCGAGGGCTGCAGGTCGAGCGCCTGGTAGGTGTGCTGCCGGCCGCGCATCGGGCCGGAGCCGATGGCGCCGCGCAGCTCGGCCTCCATGAGCACGAAGGCGAGGGGGACCGTGCCCCAGCGCCCGCCGGGGCCGGCGAGCCCTTCGCCGACGAGGCGGTCCTGCACCTGGGTCCGGGTGAGCGGGCCGTCGGTGCGCACGGCCTCGACGGCGACGTCGGCGGCCTTGAGCCGGTCGGCCGCGGGCAGGTCGGCGGTGCGGGCGCCCGTGTCGAGGGAGCGGCGCACCCGGTCGGCGGTGAGCTCGAGCAGGTCGGGCAGATCCGCGGCCAGCACGTGGTGCCACGTGGGGCGCAGCACGTGCGTGCGGACGAACGCCCCGGCGTCGAACTCCGCGGCGAGGTCCGCACGGGTCAGCCCGGTGCGCCCTGACAGCGCCCACAGCGACATGTCGTGCAGCTGCGACTGCACGGCGCCCAGGTGACCGACGGCGGTGGCGCCGTCAGGCGCGCCGGCACCGGCGAGCAGCTGCGACCGGAGCCGATACCCGAACAGGGAGGCCTTCACGGGGCGAGCCTTCCACGCGTCGAGGCCCGCGTCACGCGAGGGAGACGAGCTCCCGGTACGAGTCGCTCCAGAGGTCCTCGTCGCCGTCCGGGAGCAGCAGCACGCGCTCCGGCTCGAGGGCCTCGACCGCGCCGTCGTCGTGCGTGACCATGACGACCGCACCCTCGTACGTCTTGAGCGCGCCGAGGATCTCGGCCCGCGAGGCCGGGTCGAGGTTGTTGGTCGGCTCGTCCAGCAGCAGCACGTTGGCGCTCGACACCACCAGCGTCGCCAGCGCGAGGCGCGTCTTCTCCCCGCCGGAGAGCACGTGGGTGGGCTTGTTCGCGTCGTCGCCCGAGAACAGGAACGAGCCCAGCACGCTGCGGACCTCGGTGTCCGTGAGGTCGGGCGCGGCGTGCCGCAGGTTCTCCACGACCGTCACGTCCATGTCGAGCATGTCGTGCTCCTGGGCGTAGTAGCCCAGCTTGAGCCCGTGGCCGGGCACGACCTCGCCGGTGTCCGGCTTCTCGACGCCCGCGAGGATGCGCAGCATCGTCGTCTTGCCGGCGCCGTTGAGGCCCAGGATGACGACGCGCGACCCGCGGTCGATCGCCAGGTCGACGCCCGTGAACACCTCGAGCGAGCCGTACGACTTCGACAGGTCGTTGGCCGTGAGCGGCGTACGGCCGCTCGGAGCGGGCTTGGGGAACCGGAGCCGCGCGACCTTGTCGGCCTGCCGCTCGCCCTCGAGGCCGCCCAGCATCGTCTCGGCGCGGCGGATCATGTTCTGCGCGGCCACGGCCTTGGTGGCCTTGGCACGCATCTTCTCGGCCTGCGCCATGAGCGCGGACGCCTTCTTCTCGGCGTTGGCACGCTCGCGGCGGCGGCGCTTCTCGTCCTGCTCGCGCTGCTCGAGGTACTTGTCCCAGCCGAGGCTGTACTGGTCGAGCTCGCCGCGGTTGGCGTCCAGGTGGAACACCTTGTTGACGGTGTCGCGCAGCAGGTCGACGTCGTGGCTGATCACGACGAAGCCGCCGGGGTACGTCTTGAGGTAGTCGCGCAGCCAGACGATCGAGTCGGCGTCGAGGTGGTTGGTCGGCTCGTCGAGCAGCAGGGTGCCGACGCCGGAGAACAGGATGCGGGCCAGCTCGATGCGGCGGCGCTGGCCGCCCGACAGGGTGCGCAGCGGCTGCGCCAGCACCCGGTCGTCGAGGCCCAGGTTGCTGGTGATGCGGTGCGCCTCGGACTCGGCGGCGTACCCGCCCGCGGCGAGGAAGCGTGTCTCGAGCTTGGGGTAGCGCTCGAGAGCGGCGACCATGACGTCGGCGTCGGATGACGCCATCCTGGCCTCCGTCTCGCGCATCGCCCTGACCAGGTAGTCGAGGCCGCGGGCCGAGAGCACGCGGTCCATCGCGATGATGTCGAGGTCGCCCGTCCGCGGGTCCTGCGGCAGGTAGCCGACGTCGGTCGACCGCACGATCTGGCCGGACGTCGGCTGCGTCTCGCCGGCGAGGGTCTTGGTGAGGGTCGTCTTGCCTGCGCCGTTGCGGCCGACGAGGCCGATGCGGTCGCCCGCGGCGATACGGAACGACGCCTCGTTCAGCAGGACGCGGGCGCCGATGCGGAGCTCGACGCCGTGGGCGGTGATCACGGTCGGTATGCCTCGGGGGTGTCGGGAAGGAATGCGGAGAGAGCAGGCCGGCATCGGCGACGGCCCCCGCAGTCTACCGGGGTGGCGAGCGCACCCCCGGGCGGCGGCCTCGGTGCCATCATCGTGGCGCTCCTCGCGATGTTCTTCGGCACCGGCGGAGACCTCGGCCAGCTCACCAGAGCGCTCTCGGGCGGCGGAGGCCAGGGCCAGCCGCCCGTTCTACGGTCCGCGTCGTCAGTCCTCGCCCAGCAGGGCGTCCTCGAGCTCCTCGTCGGTCGGTCGACGACGCCGCGGGGGCCGCGGCGCGCGCGTGCCCTCCTCGCCGCCGGCCAGCAGCAGGTCACCCGCGGTGGGTTGGGTGCCCCGCGTCTCTCGACGCCAGAGCACGATGTACCCGCCGATCGCCCCGGCCGCGAACACGCACCACTGGAACGTGTACGACAGGTGCGAGCCTGGGTCGAGGTCGGGCGGAGGCAGGGCCAGCAGCGACCCGGCCGGCGCCGGGTCCTCCGTGCGCAGCTGCCCGTAGGCGGCCACGGTCCGGCCGCCGGCCCACGACGCCCCGGACGGCCCCGCGGCCAGCACCTGCGGCGTCGAGATCGCCTGCACCTGTCCGGCCGGCGCCCCGCGCGACGACGCCGGCTCGTCCGCGCGCAGCGTGACGGTCACGGTGACCTCGCCGTCCGGGGGAGCGGGGAACGCGTCGGGCTTGCTCGAGTCCTCGCCCAAGGGCACGAACCCGCGGTCGACGACGACCACGAGCCCGTCGTCGGTCTCGAACGGCACCAGCACGTGGAAGCCCGGCGTCGACTCGACCGGCCGGTTGCGCAGCAGCACCGTGTCCTCCGGGCGGTACCGGCCCGTGAGGGTCGCAGGACGCCAGGTGTCGTCCTCGGCGAGCACCGCGCCCGGCGCCGGCAGGATCTCGCCGAGGGCGACCGGCTCGGCGCCGTAGTTCGACTCGACGAGGTGGATCTGCGCCTCGCGCGCGGTGTACCGGTGCCACTGCCACACGGCGGCGAGCACGCACAGCGCCGCGAGCACGACGGCGCCAACGCCCAGCGTCACCCACTGACGGCGGGTGCGGGGCGGCGCGGAGGTCGGGGCGGGGGCGGACGTCACGGGCGCGCGTCCGGGTCGAACCGGTCGAGCTCCGAGACCGGCACCGTCTGCTTCCAGAACTCGCGCAGGCCGAGGAACTCCTCCAGCGTCGGCCGGTGGGCGTCGCACGCGAGCCACACCTTGCGGCGCTCCGGAGCGTGGAGCTTGGGGTTGTTCCACAGCAGCCCCCACGCGGCCGCCTCCCGGCAGCCCTTGGCCGAGCAGACGAGGTCGCCCTCGGCCACCGGGTCGGCGGATCCCAGCAGGTCCACTCAGCGCTCCTCATGACGGTCGGCAGGGGGGTCGGCAGGATCGTCGACGTGCTCGACGACGTCCACGCCGTCGGGCGTCGCCGGCAGCTCCTTCGGCGTGGCCGGGAGCATCGCGGACGTGTCGTACTCGACCTTGTCGCGCCCCGCGTTGACGAGGATCACGGCGACGTAGGGGATCACGATGGCGATGGCGACCATCGTCCAGCGCAGCCAGCCCGACGCGAAGTACGCGCCGACGAAGCACACCACGCGGAAGCCCATCTGCATCAGGTACCGGCGCGCGCGGCGCGCCTGGTCGTCCGCCAGGGGCTCGGGTGCGCTCGTGATCGAGGGCACCTCTTCGTCCCGCCGGCGGGCGGGCTGACGCGGCGACGCCGCACTGGTGCTCACCTCGCCAGTCTACGAGCGCTCCGGGGTTCCCCCGGGCCTTGTAGGAAACCGACAAGTCCAGGGCCCGAAGCGGTCCGGGGCGTGCGCGTGATCCGCGGCTGCGTCACGGTACGTTCACATCGGCCCTCTCCTGACGAAAGGACACCCCTGTGAGCACGTCTTCTCGCGTCGTCGTCGTGACCGGCGCCTCCCGCGGCATCGGGCGCGCGATCGCCGAGGCGTTCGTCGCCGCGGGCGACACCGTCGCCGCGCTGCACCGCGGCGGTGACGTGCCGGAGGGCACCCACGGCTACGTCGCCGACGTGACCGACGCCGACGCGGTGGACCGCGCCTTCACCGCGATCGAGCAGGACCTCGGCCCGGTCGAGGTGCTGGTGGCCAACGCCGGCGTCACGCGCGACGGCCTCCTCATGCGCATGTCGGACGAGGACTTCGACGCCGTCCTGGACACCAACCTCAAGGGCACGTTCCGGGTGGTCCGCCGCGCCTCGAAGGGCATGATCCGCCTGCGCCGCGGCCGCATCGTGATGATCGGCTCCGTCGTCGGCCTGTACGGCGGCTCCGGCCAGATCAACTACGCCGCCTCGAAGGCCGCCCTCGTGGGCATGGCCCGCTCCATCACGCGCGAGCTCGGCGGCCGCGGCATCACGGCGAACGTCGTGGCGCCGGGCTTCGTCGAGACGGCGATGACCGCGGTGCTGCCCGAAGAGACGCAGAAGCAGTACAAGGCGTCGATCCCGGCCGGCCGGTTCGCCACTCCCGAGGAGGTCGCGGGCGTCGTGCAGTTCCTCGCGTCGGACGCCGCCGGCTACGTCTCGGGTGCCGTGATCCCCGTCGACGGCGGGCTGGGCATGGGCCACTGAGGCCCCTCTTCGCTACTCTCTCCCACCAGAACTTCCGAAAGGTCATCATGGGTCTGCTCGACGGCAAGAAGCTCCTCATCACCGGGGTGCTGACCGACAGCTCGATCGCGTTCCACGCGGCGCGCCTCGCCCAGGAGGAGGGCGCCGAGGTCGTGCTCTCGTCGTTCGGCCGCCAGATGAAGCTCACGCAGGCGTTCGCGAAGCGCCTGCCCGTCGAGGCCCCCGTGGTGCAGCTCGACGTGACGAGCCAGGAGGACCTCGACGGCCTCGCCGACGCCGTGCGCGCCGCGGGCCTCGACCGCCTCGACGGCGTCGTGCACTCGATCGGGTTCGCGCCGCAGAGCGTCATGGGCGGCAACTTCCTCGCCGGGACCTGGGAGGACGTCGCGACGGCCATCCACGTGTCGACGTTCTCGTACAAGTCGCTCGCCGTCGCGGCCAAGCCGCTCATGACCGACGGCGGTGCCGTCGTCGGCCTCACGTTCGACGCGCAGTTCGCCTGGCCGGTCTACGACTGGATGGGCGTCGCCAAGGCCGGTCTCGAGTCGGCGAACCGCTACCTGGCCCGTGACCTGGGCCCCGACGGCATCCGCGCCAACCTCGTGTCGGCCGGCCCGATCCGCACCACCGCCGCGAAGTCGATCCCCGGCTTCCAGACGATGGAGGACGCGTGGCCCCGCCGCGCGCCCCTCGGGTGGGACCAGACGACGGCCGAGCCCGCCGCCCGCGCCGTGGTCGCGCTGCTCTCGGACTGGTTCCCGGCGACGACCGGTGAGATCGTTCACGTCGACGGTGGTGTTCACGCGATGGGGCAGTAGCACTGCCCCCTGACGACCAGAGAGGGACGATGACCGTACGACGGCTCGTGCTCCTGCGGCACGCGAAGGCCGAGCCCGGCCGCGACGAGGTGCCGGACGAGATGCGTCCCCTCGCGACCAACGGTCGCAAGCAGGCGGGCGGGGTCGGCAAGACGTTCAGCGCCGCCGGCCTCGCCCCCGAGCTCGCCCTCGTCTCGACGGCGCTGCGCACGCGGCAGACGTGGGACCTCCTCGCCAAGCACCTCGACGGGCCGCAGGGCGAGGTGCGGCTGGAGCCCGAGCTCTACGAGGCCTCCGTCGCGGACGTCCTCGAGCTCGTGCGCTCGGTCGCCGACGGCGTCCGGACCGTCCTCGTCGTCGGGCACGAGCCGACGATGGCGGCCACCGCCGCGCACCTAGCGGGTCCAGGGTCCGACGACGCCGCGCTCGCGCAGGTGCGCGTCGGCGTGCCGACAGCCACCTACTCGGTCCTGGAGTCGGAGGACGCCTGGGCGGACTGGGGCCGCTCCCGCGCCCGCCTCCTGACGGTGACGCGCCCGTAACTCCCGCGCAGAAACAGTTGTGGGTCCCTGGGGCTCCGGTCATCGCCTCGGATGACCGGAGCCCCAGGGACCCACAACTGTCGTTGGGCCCGCGTCAGGGGATTCGGGTCAGGGTGTCCACGAGTTCCAGGACCTCGTCCAGGCGGGTCTCGATCGCGTGGGGCGCTTGCGCGCGGACCACCGGCTTGGCGCGGTAGGCGACGCCTACCCCTGCCGCGGCGAGCATGTCGAGGTCGTTCGCCCCGTCGCCGACGGCGACCGTGTCCGCCATCGCGACGCCCTCCGCGTCGGCCCACTCGCGCAGCGTCGCGGCCTTCACGGACCGGTCGACGACGGTGCCCAGGGTGCGGCCCGTCAGCACGCCGTCGGCGACCTCCAGCCGGTTGGCCCGCACCCGGGTGATGCCGAGCGACGCCGCGAGCGGGCCCACGATCTCCTCGAACCCGCCGGACACGAGCCCGAACGCCCACCCGCGCCGGTGGCACTCGGCCACCAGCTCGGCGGCGCCGGGGGAGAGCACCACCGCCTCGCGCACGTCGTCCAGCGCCGCGACAGGGACCCCGGCCAGCGTCGCGACCCGCTCCCGCAGCGAGGCGGCGAAGTCGAGCTCGCCGCGCATGGCGCGCTCGGTCACGTCGGCGACCTGGTCGCGCGTGCCGGCGTGCTCGGCGAGGAGCTCGATGACCTCCTGCTGGATGAACGTGGAGTCGACGTCGGTCACGACGAGGCGGCGGGGCTCTGTCACGGCATGGTTCACGTGACGATTGTGCCCTTCGGGACGACGGTGATGCCCGACTCGGTCACCGTGTAGCCCCGTGCCCTGTCCTCGTCGTGGTCGACGCCGACGCGGGCGCGCTCGCCCACGACGACGTTCTTGTCGATGACCGCCCGGTGGACCTGGGCGTGCCGGTGCACCTGGACGTCGTCCATGATCACGGAGTTCGTGACCGTCGCCCACGAGTGCAGGTGCACGCCGGGCGACAGGATCGAGCCCGCGACGGTCGCGCCCGAGACGAGCACGCCGGGGGAGACGATCGAGTCCGCGGCGTGGCCCAGGCGGCCGGGGCCGGCGTGCACGAACTTCGCCGGGGGCAGCCCGATGTAGCCCGTGTAGACCGGCCACTCGTCGTTGTACAGGTTGAACACCGGCTGCACCGCGATGAGGTCTTTGTTCGCGTCGAAGTAGGCGTCCATGGTGCCCACGTCGCGCCAGTAGTCGCGATCGCGGTCGGTCGAGCCCGGCACGTCGTTGCGGATGAAGTCGTAGACGCCGGCGGTCCCCTGGTCGACGAACGCCGGGATGATGTCGCCGCCCATGTCGTGGCGGGACGCCGGGTCGGCCGCGTCCTTCGTGACGGCCTCGACCAGCGCGTCGACGTCGAAAACGTAGTTGCCCATCGAGGCCAGGACCTCCTGCGGCGAGTCCGGGAGGCCGACGGGGTTGGTCGGCTTCTCGAGGAACTCGCGGATGCGGTCGGGCTGGCTCGGGTCGACGTCGATCACGCCGAACTGGTCGGCGAGCGCGATCGGCTGGCGGATCGCGGCGACCGTGGCGCGCGCGCCGGACTCCGTGTGCGCCGTGACCATCTGGGAGAAGTCCATGCGGTACACGTGGTCCGCGCCGACCACGACGACGATGTCGGGCCGCTCGTCCTCGATGATGTTGAGGCACTGGTAGATCGCGTCCGCGCTGCCGAGGTACCAGTGCTTGCCGACGCGCTGCTGCGCCGGCACGGACGACACGTAGTTGCCGAGCAGAGGTGACATCCGCCACGTCTTGGAGATGTGCCTGTCGAGCGAGTGCGACTTGTACTGGGTCAGCACGACGACGCGCAGGTAGCGGGAGTTGATGATGTTCGAGAGCGCGAAGTCGATGAGGCGGTAGATGCCACCGAACGGCACCGCGGGCTTGGCGCGATGGGCGGTCAGCGGCATCAGCCTCTTGCCCTCGCCACCGGCGAGGACGATCGCGAGAACGCGGGGGTTGGACGCCATGGCTTGACCTTAGGGCCGGGTGCGCCCGGGCGCCCTGCCAGGCCGCGTCGCGTCCGTAGCGTGGCGTCGGCGGGCTCGCTACGGTGGGCGGCGTGACCGAACCCACCGGCCCTCTCCGTTCTTCCGCGCGCCTGCGCGTCGACCTGCTGACCCGCGAGTTCCCGCCCTTCGTCTACGGCGGCGCAGGCGTCCACGTCGCCGAGCTCTCGCAGGTGCTGCGACCCCACGCGGAAGTCCGCGTGCGGGCGTTTGACGGCCCGCGCGGCCCCGAGGCCGAGGCGGCCGGCATCTTCGGCTACGACGTCCCCGCCACGCTCGAGGGCGCGAACCCCGCCCTCTCGACGCTCGGCGTCGACCTCGCGATGGCGAACGACGTCGCGGGCGCCGACCTCGTCCACTCCCACACCTGGTACGCCAACATGGCCGGCCACCTCGGCGGCCTGCTGCACGGCATCCCGCACGTGATCTCGGCGCACTCGCTCGAGCCGCTGCGCCCGTGGAAGGCCGAGCAGCTCGGCGGCGGCTACGCCATCTCCTCGTGGGCGGAGAGGACGGCCTACCTCGGCGCCGCCGGCATCATCGCCGTCTCGGGCGGCATGCGCGCCGACATCCTGCGGAGCTACCCCGAGCTCGACCCGGCCAAGGTGCACGTGGTGCACAACGGCATCGACCTGTCCGGCTGGGTGCGCCCCGCCGAGACCGGCCCCGAGGCGGACGCCGCCCAGGCCACGGTGCGGCGCCTGGGCATCGACCCGGCGAAGCAGTCGGTCGTGTTCGTCGGCCGCATCACCCGCCAGAAGGGCCTGCCCTACCTGCTGCGCGCGGCCGAGGCGCTGCCCGACGACGTCCAGCTGGTGCTGTGCGCGGGCGCCCCCGACACGCCCGAGATCATGGCCGAGGTCAAGTCGCTCGTCGCGAACCTCCGCGAGCGTCGCGGCGGCCGTGACCGCGACGACGCGGGCGTCATCTGGATCGAGGAGATGCTGCCCCGCCCGGACCTCATCGCGGTGCTCAGCAGCGGGACGGTGTTCGTGTGCCCGTCGGTGTACGAGCCGCTCGGCATCGTCAACCTCGAGGCCATGGCCGTGGGCCTGCCTGTGGTGGGCTCGGCGACCGGCGGCGTCCCGGAGGTCGTCGACGACGGCGTGACCGGTGCCCTCGTCCCGATCGAGCAGGTCGACGATGGCACGGGCACGCCGCTCGACCCGCCGACGTTCGTCAAGGACCTGGCCGACGCTCTGCTGCGCGTGCTCGCGGACCCGCAGCGGGCTGCCGACATGGGCGCCGCCGGACGCAAGCGCGCCGAGGACCACTTCGCGTGGGCGGCGATCGCGGAGCGGACGATGGAGGTCTACCGCCAGGTGCTGGCGGGCTGAGTCCGCGGGAGGACGCGCTCAGCCCCCGGTCCGTCCGAACGTCGCCGCTGCCAGCGCGTGGCGGGCCGTCCGTTCGACCTCGCGCAGCGCCGTCGAGCGCTGGTCCGCCTGCCAGAGGTTCACCGCTCCGCCGTCGTCCGCCGTGGCGACGTCGACGATCGCGAGCAGCCGGGTGGCGAGCTGCAGCACCCGGGCCCGCCGGCCCTCGAGGGGCGGCACGGGCCACGCGTCGGTGGTCGAGCTGCGGACGGCCTCGATCGCGTCGGCGGCGTCGTCGCGCCACCGGGCGACGTCGAGCTGGTCGAGCGCCTCGGTGGCGGTGACGAGGGAGGTGCGCAGGTCGCGCTCGGCGTCGGCGAGCGAACCGAGCGCGCCGGCCACCGCCGTCGACCACCGCGGCACCTCGAGCACCTGCCACGCGACCAGGTGGCCCCGCTCGAGCGTGCTGCCGAAGGCGGTGACCTCGGGGACCACCGCCCACGACCCGCGCGGGGTCTCGACGGCGAGGCACTCGCCGGCAGCGGTCGCGGGCGCCGTCGCCACGGCGGGCACGCCCGCCGGGTCGCCCGGCGCAGGCTGGAGCGCGACGACCTCGCGGGGGCCTGCGGACCACGTCTCGACGAGGTCCTTGAGGCCGGCGGTGGCCGCCTCGAAGCCGGGCAGGCCGCTCACGGTGTGGGGCTCGTCGTCACCCTGGACGCACCGGACGACGACACCCGGAGCGAAGGACTCGGACTGCAGCCACAGCGCGAGCACGGCGCTGCGGGGGAGCGCGGTGGGGTTCGCGGGCACCTGGTCAGAGTACCGATAGGGTCGGGCACCATGAGCTGGGTTCTCGACCTGCAGGGCGCCACCGTTCGGCGCGGCGGCACCACCATCCTCGACGGGCTGGACTGGCAGGTGGAGGAGGGCGAGCGCTGGATCGTGCTCGGGCCCAACGGCGCGGGCAAGACGACGCTCATGCAGATCGTCTCCGCCCGCATGCACCCGACCGCAGGCACCGCCGCGCTCCTGGGCGAGACGCTCGGCAAGGTGGACGTCTTCGAGCTCCGCCCCCGCATCGGCCTGGCGTCGGCCGCCCTGGCCGAGCAGATCCCGGGCAACGAGCTGGTGCGCGACGTCGTCCTCACCGCCGCCTACGGCGTCACCGGCCGCTGGCACGAGGAGTACGAGGACCTCGACTCCCAGCGGGCCACCGAGCTGCTGCACGCGTTCGACGTCGACACCCTCGCAGACCGCTACTACGGCACGCTCTCGGAGGGCGAGCGCAAGCGGGTGCAGATCGCGCGCGCGCTCATGACCGACCCCGAGCTGCTGATCCTCGACGAGCCCGGCGCAGGCCTCGACCTGGGCGGCCGCGAGGAGCTGGTCGGCGCGCTGTCCGAGCTCGCGGGCGACCCGAGCTCGCCGGTGCTCCTGCTCGTGACGCACCACGTCGAGGAGATCCCGCCGGGCTTCACGCACATGCTGCTGCTCGGCGCGCACGGCAAGGTCCAGGCGGCGGGCAGGCTCGAGGAGGTGCTGACGTCAGAGAACCTCTCGGCGGCGTTCGGCATCGACCTGCTCGTGGCGCACGGCGGCGGGCGGTGGCTCGCCCGCGCGGCCAGGCCGGCCGGGAGCCACGGCCGGCACTGAGCCCGCGCGAGACGCGTCGCGACCCTAGCCGCCCGCGTTCCAGCCTGGGTAAAATCTAGGCAAAAGGTCATGGTTGGCGCTCGTGGGAAGGGTCACGATGGACTGGGTGTGGTGGGTTCTGGCGGCGATCGCGCTCGGCATCGTCGAGGTCATCGTTCTGGACGTCGTCGTCCTCATGCTCATCGGGGGAGCGCTCGCAGGGGCGCTCGCGGCCGCGCTCGGTGCGCCCGGCTGGCTGCAGGTGATCATCGCCTGCGTCACCGCCATCCTGCTGGTCCTGACGCTGCGCCCCTGGGTGCTGCGCACGCTGCGCCGCCGGGTGCCGCTGACAGAGACCAACGCCGCCGCTCAGGTCGGCCGGCGCGCCGTCGTCGTCGCCGACGTCAGCGAGACGGGCGGCCGCATCAAGCTCGTCGGCGAGGTCTGGACGGCCCGCCTCGACGACGACGGCCTGCCGGGCTCGCCCGTGCTGCCGGTCGGCACCGAGGTCCAGGTCGTACGGATCGACGGCGCCACCGCCGTCGTCGCCCCCGTGGGCGCGGCCTCCGCCGCCTGAGCACGTCCTCCGCCGCAACTGCGGCGGAGCACTCCGTCGAAGGAGAGCTCGCCTTGGACACCTCCAGCTTCACCCCGGGCGCGATCGCGCTGTACGCGGTGCTGCTCGTCCTCCTGATCTTCGTGGTCATCGCGCTGGTCAGGGCCGTGCGGATCGTGCCGCAGGCCACCGCGCTGCTCGTCGAGCGCCTGGGCCGGTACCACAAGACCCTCGAGCCCGGCCTGCACATCCTGGTGCCGTTCATCGACCGCGTGCGCGCGGGCGTCGACCTCCGAGAGCAGGTCGTCAGCTTCCCGCCGCAGCCCGTGATCACCTCCGACAACCTCGTGGTGTCGATCGACACGGTCATCTACTTCCAGGTGACCGACCCCAAGTCGGCCGTCTACGAGATCGCCAACTACATCACCGGCATCGAGCAGCTCACCGTCACCACGCTGCGCAACGTGGTCGGCTCGATGGACCTCGAGCAGACCCTCACCAGCCGTGACCAGATCAACGGCCAGCTGCGCGGCGTGCTCGACGAGGCGACCGGGCGATGGGGCGTGCGAGTCAACCGCGTCGAGCTCAAGTCGATCGACCCGCCGGCGTCGGTGCAGGGCTCGATGGAGCAGCAGATGCGCGCGGAGCGCGACCGTCGTGCCACCATCCTCACGGCGGAGGGCATCAAGCAGTCGCAGATCCTCACGGCGGAGGGCGAGAAGCAGTCGGCGATCCTGCGGGCCGAGGGCGACGCGCAGTCGCAGGTGCTGCGGGCCGAGGGCGAGGCGCGCGCCATCCTCCAGGTGTTCGACGCGATCCACACCGGCGATGCCGACCCCAAGCTGCTCGCGTACCAGTACCTGCAGATGCTGCCGCGGATCGCCAACGGCACGGCCTCGAAGCTGTGGATCGTCCCCACCGAGTTCACCGCCGCGCTGGGCTCCATCTCCAAGGGATTCGGTGGCTCCGGTGTGCCGGGAGTGCCGGGCGTGCCCGGCGAAGGCCCGACGGGGCCCCGCGAGGAGGAGTCGGCCGCGGTCAGGGCCCTGCGCAAGGAGCGCATGGAGGCGCTCGGCGGCGACACGCTGACCCCGCCGGCCGAGGCGCTGCGCGAGGCCCAGCGGCAGTCCGAGGCCGCGACGGCGGACGCGACGGCGTCGGGCACGCGTTCCGGCCTGCCGTTCGACCCGGCCCAGGAGGCGGGGCAGCACCCCGGCGAGCCGCCGCAGCCGACCGCGGCGCCGCCGGCCGAGCCGGAGCCGCCGGCCGAGCCGGAGGTCTGACCCCCGGGCGCCGGACGGGCGGGGCGAGCGCACGCTCGCCCCGCCCTGTCATGTCCGGCCCTGGCGGGTCTTGCGGAGTGAGTGCTCACTCATTTACGGTGCGATGGTGAGGATCGAGCAGGTCGACACCCGGCGCCGCGCCGCTCCGCTGACCCCCGAGGAGCGACGAGCCGCGATCATCGACGCCGTCCTTCCCCTCGTGGAGGAGCGCGGGCTCGACGTCACGACGAAGGAGCTGGCCACCGCGGCCGGGGTCGCGGAGGGCACGCTGTTCCGCGTGTTCGCCGACAAGAGCACGCTCGTCGGCGAGGTCGCGTTCGAGGGTCTGCGCCGCGCCTCGCGCCCCGAGCAGACGCACGACGAGCTCGCGGCGATCGACCGCGCGCTGCCGCTCGTCGAGCGGGTCCAGGCCGTGATCGAGGCCGGTCGCGCGCAGGTCGGCGACGTCTGGCGCTGGGCCGGGGTGCTGCGCTCGCTGCACGCCCGCGCAACTGTCCCCGAGCGCGCCGACCACGAGCTCATGGCCTCCCTGCGCTCCGAGCTGCTCGCGCAGCGCGAGGCGCAGCGCGTCGTCCTGGACGAGGGGCTGCGCTCGCTGCTCGAGCCCGACGCCCCTCGCCTGCGCGTGCCGCTCGACGTCGCCGCCGCGATGATCGAGTCCGCTGTCACCGGCTCCCACGCACGCGACCGCCTGCTGCCGGCCCTGCCGGCCGCCGTCGTCGCCGACGCGCTCGTCCACGGGCTCGTCGGCACCGCAGAACTCCGCCCCGAGAGCAAGGAAGCCTGATGCTCCCCACCCTGGCCCGCAGGTACCTGCGGCCGTACGGCGCCGCCGTCGCAGTGCTGCTGGTGCTGCAGCTGCTGCAGACGCTGGCGAACCTGTACCTGCCCTCGCTCAACGCCAACATCATCGACAACGGCGTCGTCAAGGGCGACATCGGCTACATCTGGCGCACCGGCGGCTGGATGCTCGCCGTCAGCCTCGGCCAGATGGCGTGCGCCATCGGCGCCGCGATCCTCGGCGCCCGGGCCGCTACGGCGTTCGGCCGGGACCTGCGCCACGACCTGTTCGCCTCGGTCCAGGGCTTCAGCGCCCGGGAGATGGGCAAGTTCGGCGCGCCGTCGCTGATCACCCGCACCACCAACGACGTGCAGCAGGTCCAGATGGTGATGCTCATGACCTTCACCATCACGGTCATGGCCCCGATCATGCTGATCGGCGGCGTCATCATGGCGCTGCAGCAGGACGTGACGCTGTCCGGCCTGCTGCTAATCATCGTGCCCGTGCTGGGCATCGTCATGGGCCTGCTCCTGTGGCGGATGGTGCCGTACTTCCGCGCGATGCAGGGCCGGATCGACGTCATCAACGGCGTGCTGCGCGAGCAGATCTCCGGCCTGCGAGTCGTGCGCGCGTTCGTGCGCGAGCAGCGCGAGGTCGCGCGGTTCGGCGAGGCGAACACCGCGCTCTACGAGACGTCGCTCGGTGCCGGCAAGCTCATGGCCGTCGCGTTCCCGACGGTCATGCTGATCATGAACCTGTCGTCCGTCGCGGTGCTGTGGTTCGGCGCCCGGCAGATCGACGCGGGGGAGATGCAGATCGGCTCGCTGACGGCGTTCCTCAGCTACCTCATGTACATCCTCATGGCCGTGATGATGTCGACGATGATGATCATGATGGTGCCGCGCGCCGCGGTCGCCGCGGACCGCATCGGCGCCGTGCTCGACACACGGACGTCGGTGGTCGAGCCGGACGCGCCGGTCTCGCTCACCGCGCTCAACGACGGCGACGGCCCGCGCGGCCGCCTCGAGCTCGACGACGTCGAGTTCCGCTACCCGGGTGCCGCGGAGCCGGTGCTGGAGCACGTGTCCCTCACCGCCGAGCCCGGCACCGTCACCGCCGTCATCGGCTCGACCGGCGCCGGCAAGACGACGCTGCTCAACCTGGTGCCGCGCCTCTTCGACGCGACGGGGGGCAGCGTGCGGATCGACGGCGTCGACGTGCGCTCGTTCGCGACCGACGACCTGGGTTCGCTGCTGGGCCTGGTGCCGCAGAAGGCATTCCTGTTCAGCGGGACGATCGCCTCCAACCTCCGGTACGGCATGCCTGACGCCACGGAGGAGGAGATGTGGGAGGCGCTCGAGGTCGCGCAGGCGCGCGACTTCGTCGAGGCGCTGCCCGAGGGCCTCGAGGCGCCGGTCGCGCAGGGCGGCGCCACGTTCTCCGGCGGCCAGCGCCAGCGCCTGGCGATCGCCCGGGCGGTGGTGCGCCGGCCCCGCCTCTACCTGTTCGACGACTCCTTCTCGGCGCTCGACTACGCGACCGACGCGCGCCTGCGGGCCGCGCTCCGGCCGCGCATCGGCGACGCCACCGTGCTGATCGTCGCTCAGCGCGTGGCCACCATCCGCGACGCCGACCAGATCCTCGTGCTCGAGCACGGCCGGGTCGTGGGGCGCGGCACGCACGCCGAGCTGCTGGCGAGCAACGCGACGTACCAGGAGATCGTCACCTCCCAGATGTCCCTCGAGGAGGCGGCATGAGCACCGAGCAGAAGTCCACCAGCGAGCCGGCACCCGTGCGGCCGCCGCAACGGCGCGGCTTCGGGCCGGGCCCCGGCGGCCCCATGGGTATGGGCATGCCGGGCGAGAAGGCCATGAACTTCAAGGGCTCGCTGCGGCGGTTCGCCGGCACGATGCGGCCCGAGCGCGGCAAGGTCGTGGCGCTCCTCCTGTTTGGCGCCGCATCGGTGGCGCTGTCCGTCGTCGGCCCGCGCATCCTGGGCCATGCCACGAACATCATCTTCGAGGGCTTCGTCGGCAAGGTCCTGGGCACGCAGGTGCCGCCGGGCACCACCACCGCGCAGGCCGTCGACGCGCTGCGGCAGTCCGGGCAGGGCCGGCTTGCCGACATGCTCGCCGCGACGCCGAACGTCGTGCCCGGCCAGGGCATCGACTTCGACCGCCTCGGCCAGGTGCTCCTGTGGGTGCTCGCGATCTACGTCGGCGCGTTCCTGTTCGGCTGGCTGCAGTCGTACATCATGACGATCGCGGTGCAGAACACCATGCGCCGCCTGCGGGACGAGGTCGAGGCCAAGCTGCACCGGGTCCCGCTCAGCTATGTGGACAAGCAGCAGAAGGGCGAGATCCTCTCGCGCGTCACCAACGACATCGACAACGTCGCCCAGACGACGACGCAGACGCTCGCGCAGCTGATCACGTCCGTGCTGACCGTCGTCGGCGTGCTCGCGATGATGTTCTCGATCTCGTGGGTGCTGGCGCTGGTCGCGCTCGTCACGGTGCCGCTCTCGGTGGTCGTGACCACGCAGATCGCCAAGCGGAGCCAGCCGCAGTTCATCGCCCAGTGGGCCTCGACCGGCCGGCTCAACGCGCACGTCGAGGAGATGTTCACGGGCCACTCGCTGGTCAAGGTCTACGGGCAGGAGCACGCGTCCGCCGAGAAGTTCGCGGACGAGAACGACGCGCTGTTCAAGGCGTCGCGCAACGCCCAGGCGATCAGCGGCACGATCATGCCGTCCATGGGGTTCCTCGCGAACCTCAACTACGTGGTCGTCGCCGTGGTGGGCGGCCTGCGGGTGGCCTCCGGCGCGCTGAGCCTGGGCGACGTGCAGGCGTTCATCCAGTACTCGCGGCAGTTCACGCAGCCGCTGACGCAGGTCGCGTCGATGATGAACCTGCTGCAGTCGGGTGTCGCGTCCGCCGAGCGGGTCTACGAGCTGCTGGACGCGCCAGAGCAGGTGCCCGACCCGTCCACCCCGAAGCGGGTCGACGCGGTCCGCGGCCGGGTCGCGTTCGAGGACGTCTCGTTCTCCTACGACCCCGCCGCCCCGCTCATCGAGCACCTCGACCTCGTGGCCGAGCCGGGCCAGACGATCGCGATCGTCGGCCCGACGGGCGCCGGGAAGACGACGCTGGTCAACCTGCTCATGCGGTTCTACGAGGTCAACGGCGGGCGCATCACGCTCGACGGCGTCGACACCCGTGAGCTGACGCGCGACGCCCTGCGCTCGAGCATCGGCATGGTGCTGCAGGACACGTGGCTGTTCAAGGGCACGATCGAGGAGAACCTGCGCTACGGCACCACGCGGGACGTCGGCGAGGCCGAGTTCATCGCCGCCACCCGCGCCACGTACGTCGACCCCTTCGTGCGCACGCTGCCCGACGGGTACGCCACGCTGCTCGACGACGAGGGCTCCTCGCTCTCGGTGGGCGAGAAGCAGCTGCTCACCATCGCCCGCGCGTTCCTCGCCGACCCGGAGATCCTCGTGCTCGACGAGGCGACGAGCTCGGTCGACACCCGCACCGAGGTGCTGGTGCAGCAGGCGATGAACGCGCTGCGCAGCGGGCGCACCAGCTTCGTCATCGCGCACCGGCTCTCCACGATCCGGGACGCCCACGTCATCGTCGTCATGGAGCACGGGCAGATCGTCGAGACCGGCAACCACGAGTCGCTGCTCGCGGCCGGCGGCGCGTACGCGCGGCTCTACCAGTCGCAGTTTGCTGCGCCCGCGGTCGACGACGAGGAGGTCGCGGTCAGGCGGTCCTGACGCCCGGTCCGCGCGCCGCCCTGACCCGTCCGGGGAGGGGCGGCGTCCGTTCCGACCCACAGGTCGGAAGGCGTCGAAACGATTCGCCGCGCGGTGACCGGACGTGGCAGGCTTCGCGCGTGAGCACAACGACGTCCCTCTACACGCCTCCCGTCAGCTGCGCCGTCGACCCGGGCCTCGCCCACCGGCGCGCCACCACGGCCGTCACCGTCCGCGGTGCCGACGGCACCCCGCTCGCCGATGCCGACGTCGTCGTCGAGCAGACCGGCCACGAGTTCCTGTTCGGCAACATCGGCTTCGAGCTCGTGGAGCACGCCACCGCCCTCGCGTCCGGCGAGGCCGGCAGCGAGCACGACCGGGCCTTCGCGGAGCGCTGGCTCGACGTCTTCAACATGGCGACCATGCCGTTCTACTGGGGCACGTTCGAGCCCTCCGAGGGCGAGCCGCGCACGGACGAGCTGATGACGGCCTCGCGCTGGTTCCAGGACCAGGGCGTCCTGGTCAAGGGCCACCCGCTGGTCTGGCACACCGTCCAGCCGAAGTGGCTGCTCGGCAAGCCGCTCGAGGAGGTCGAGCGGCTGCAGCGCGAGCGCATCCGCCGGGACGCGGGCGGCTTCGCCGGCGTCATCGACATCTGGGACGCCATCAACGAGGTCGTCATCATGCCGGTCTTCGAGGCGGAGGAGAACGGCATCACGCCGCTCGCCCGCGTCAAGGGTCGCGTCGAGATGATCCGGATGGCGTTCGAGGAGGCGCGCGCCGCCAACCCGAACGCGACGCTGCTGCTCAACGACTTCGACATGTCGACCGCCTACGAGTGCCTCATCGAGGCCGTGCTCGAGGCCGGGATCACCATCGACAAGCTCGGCCTGCAGTCCCACCAGCACCAGGGCTACTGGGGCCGCGAGAAGACGCTGCGCATCCTCGACCGCTTCTCGCGCTACAACATCCCGATCCACTTCACCGAGACCACACTGCTGTCCGGCGAGCCGATGCCGAAGCACATCGTCGACCTCAACGACTGGCGGGTCGAGTCCTGGCCGTCGACGCCGGAGGGCGAGGAGCGCCAGGCCGACGAGGTCGAGGAGTGGTACCGCACCCTCGTCTCGCACCCGCAGGTCGAGGCCATCACCTACTGGGGCATGGGCGACCGCGGCATGTGGCTGGGCGCGCCGGGCGGCCTGGTCCGCACCGACGGGACGCCCAAGCCCGCGTTCGACCGCCTGCGCTCGCTCGTCAAGGACGAGTGGTGGACGGCGCCGACGACGCTGCGCACCGACGCTGCGGGCCGCGTGGACGTGAGCGGCTTCCGAGGCGGGTACCGGGTCGCCGCCGCCGGCGCGTCCGCGCCGTTCACGCTCGGCGCAGGGGCAGAGGCCGTCGAGGTCACGCTCGCGCCGACACGCTGAGCGTCGCGCCGATCCGTCCGGGGTTCGCGACGGCGTCGGCGTGGGCCCGCGTGCGCGCCAGGTGACCGGGTGAAATCCACCACGGTCGTCCGCGGCGCCGTCGCGTCCGCTCCCTGTCAGGTGCAGGGAGCGACGACGCACGGAGGTCGCCATGGACGCTGACCGGGCACGTGAGCTACCGGTGCTGGAGCTGCGCATCCACGGGATCGCGAACACCCCGCCGGCGCGCATGCTTGAGCTGCCCGCGGACGAGGTGATGCTCGCCGACGGCGACGGTCTGGGCTCCTTCTGGATCCCGACCCCCGCGGCCGAGGCGCGTGACCGCGCCCTGCCGCCGGGGCACCTGCATCACATCCCGCCCGGCGTGCGCCGCGAGGCCTACTCGTGGGGTGCGATGGCGCGCACGTCCGCGCTGCCCTTCGGCGGCCTGCTCGGATCGGTGGCGCACGCCGCGCTGCGGGTGCTGTGGGCCGCCGTCGTGCCGTTCGGCATCGCCAACGCCGCGTACTGGGCGCGGGCCGTCCCGCTGGACGACGCGGAGGAAGCCGAGACGAAGGCCCGGCCGGAGGCGACGGCGGCCGCCGTCCGGCTGTTCGCCCTCGCGCTCACGCTGCTCGTGACCGCGGCCTTCACGACGGCGGCGGTCGCCACGCTCGGCACCGCGTGCATGAGCGTGGCCAAGCCCGCGGGCCCCGGCAGCCAGGTCGACGTGTGCGCCCGTGTGCCCAGCCAGCTCGACGCCCTGGCGCAGCTGCCGCTCGGGGTTCGCGCGGGCGTGCTCACGCTCGTGCCCGTCGCCGTCATGGTCGCGCTGACGCTCGTCGCCCGCAGCGCGCAGGTCCGGTTCGACGAGCGCGTGTCCGTCACGCGCGCCGGCGGCGGGGGCCGCGGGAAGCGCGGACCGCTGCTGTACCGCAGCGGGTTCTGGGCGCGGCGGCCGTCCGGGCCGACGGCGCTCTGGGCGCACCTCGGCGCGGCGCTCGCGCTGGTGGCCGTGCTGCTCTCGTGGACCGACCAGCGGACAGGACTGCAGACGGGGCTGCTCTTTGCCGGCGGTGTCGTGCTGCTCATGGCCGCCGTGGTCGTGGCACTGCGGGCCGACGACGACGGCGTCGAGATGACGCCGGTGAGGTGGAAGGGGCCGCTGGCCGCGCTGGTCCTTGCCGGGGGCCTCGCACTCTGGGTCGCTGCCTGGATCGTGTCCGCGACGCAGCCCGTGCAGACGGTGGAACCGCGATGGGTGGGCATGGAGGTGGCACCGTCGGTGCTGGGCACCCTGCTCGTCGGGATCGCCGTGACCGGGCTCGTGTGGCGCCATCACCGCCGCGCGTGGCAGGTCGCGTCGTGGGCGTTCGTCCCCCTCACGGCGACGGGCTGTGTCGTCACGCTCGCGCTCTCGCGCCGGCTCGTCGACGACGCCGGCGAGGGGAACCTCGTGTCGTCGCTCCCGCAGTGGACGACGACGACGCTGGTCGCCGTCGCGGCGCTCGTCCTCGTCGTGCCCGCCGTCGTCTCGTTCGTGGCGGACCGCCGCTACACGCGGCCGTACGACGGCTGGAACGGGTCGGGCCCCGGCGTCTTCCTCCTCGTGTCTGCCGCGCTGGGGGCCACGTACTCGAGCCTGCTGGTGCTGGGCGTCCAGTGGTGGCTGCGCGGAGGGCAGGCGACGGCGGCCGAGACGCCCGTGAGCCCGCCCCCGGGGGTCACTGAGGTGTGGCGCGTGACGCCCGCGCTGGACTCCGTCACCGTGCCCTCCGCGTACACGGAGTTCGGCGTCGCGGCGTTCGCGATCGTGGGGATCTTCCTGCTGCAGGTGCTGGTGATCGCCTGGCCCTCCGTGCGCGAGCTGGTCGGCAGCACCACCCGGTGGATCGCGATGTCGCCGGGGACGGTGGGGGACAGGACGGGCCCGACGGCGTGGGCGTACCTCGACGTCGAGGCGAACGAGTGGGTTCGCCGGGCCGAGTCCGGCGACGACGTCCTGGTCAGGCCCCGGGTGCCGGGCAAGAGCCAGGAAGGCACGCCCCCGGACGGTGCGGCAGTGGACGGCGCAGCGACGGCCGGCGCGACGAAGAGCGGTGCGAAGCCGCGCGGCACGATCAAGCACGAGCTGTCGCTCGTCGCGCGGCGTGTGCAGCGCGCGCGGCACGTCGCGGCTCTCGCGCACCGCGTCGAGACCGCGCTGGGCGTCGCGGCGGTGGCGTGCTTCGCGGCGTTCGCCGCCTCGATCCCGCTCAGGGTCGACGACGACGCCGTGGCCGGCATCTGGCCCATCCCCGGCCGGCTCCAGGATCTCGCGGTGGTGGCCGTCGGATGGGTCGCCGTGACCGTCCTGGTGAGCGCGCTGCGGAACTCCTCGAACGTGCTGACGCGGCCGTTCGACGTGCTCTGGGACCTCATGTGCTTCCTGCCGCGCAGCGCGCACCCGCTCGGCCCGGCGAGCTATGCGGAACGGGCGGTGCCCGAGCTCCGCGCGCGGGTCGACGCCTGGCTGCACGCCGCCGACGTGCCGGCGGACGGTGACGGGAGGCTGACGACGCGCACCGAGGTCGCGTCCCGGCGCACCGTCGTGCTGTCGGCGCACTCGATGGGCGCGACCGTCGCGGCCGCCGTCGTGCTCATCCGGGCGGGCAACCCCGCCGTCCTCCTCAGCGAGGTGGGCGAGATCCATGAACCCCTGCAGGCCGACGACCGGGTGCGGCAGAGCACCACGGCGCCGCTCGAGCGCAGCGACGGCTGCGTCGGGCTGCTGACCTACGGCTGCCAGCTGCGGCCCTACTTCGGCCGGTTCTTCCCCGAGCTGCTCGGGGAGCGGGCGCTGGGCATCCCCGTGTGCACGGGCGCGGCCTGGAAGGGCGATCCCTGGCGGCGCCAGCTGCCGGGCGCGGCGGAGCGTCTCGTCGCCGACGTCGACGCCGCCCAGAAGGCCGTCGCCCACGCACCGGCCGAGGCGCGGCTCGCGACGTCACCCCCGAGCTGGTGGACGGACCTGAGGCGACGCGGGGACGCGCGGGCACGGCTGGCATCCGCTCGCCACGCGCTGCGCTTCGACCGCTGGTACCGGCGGCGCCTCGAGACGGCCGACGGCGCCGCGCAACCGCGCGCCGTGGCCGCCGCGCAGCCTCGTGCCCGGGACGTCGGGCGCCTCGTCGACGTGCTCACGCCTCCCGGGGCGTCCGGGCCGACCTGGGTCAACCTCTGGCGCCGCACCGACCTCATCGGGTTCCCCGTGCTGGGCTACGAGCCGGACAACGGCGTCGACCGTGGGGTCGAGGAGGTGGACCGCGGCGCCTACCTCTTCAAGATCGCCGCCCACAGCGACTACCCGCGGGCCCGGGCCTACCAGGAAGGGCTCGCCACGGTGATCGCACAGCTCGGCGGCCCTGGGAGAATCGGCGGGTGGCAGCACCTGACGTCCTCCGGATCGACGACCCCGCCGACCCCCGCCTGACCGACTACACCGACCTCAAGGACGTCGCCCTGCGGTCCCGGCGCGAGCCCGCCGAGGGCCTGTACATGGCCGAGTCCTCCACCGTGATCCGGCGGGCGCTCGCGGCCGGGCACCGGCCGCGGTCGTTCCTCATGGCGGACCGCTGGCTCGACTCGCTGGCGGACGTCCTGGCCGACTGGCCCGGCGTGCCGGTCTTCGTCGCCTCGGAGGAGGTGCTCCGGGAGATCACGGGCTTCCACCTGCACCGCGGGGCGCTCGCGGCGATGCACCGGCCGGTGCTGCCGTCGGTGCACGAGCTGGTGAGGTCCGCGCGTGGCGGCGCGGGCGCGCGCCGGGTCGCGGTGCTCGAGGACGTCGTCGACCACACCAACGTCGGGGCCGCGTTCCGCAGCGCGGCTGCGCTGGGCGTCGACGCCGTGCTCGTGACGCCGCGTTGCGCCGACCCGCTGTACCGGCGCTCAGTGCGCGTGTCGATGGGCACGGTGTTCCAGGTGCCGTGGACCCGCCTGGAGACGTGGCCGGGCGGGCTGCGCGAGCTGCGGGAGGACGGCTTCACTGTCGCGGCGCTCGCGCTGGCCGACGATGCCGTGTCGCTCGACGACCTCGCCGCGGACCCGCCGGAGAAGCTGGCCCTCGTGCTCGGCACGGAGGGGCACGGCATGACGGACGCGGCGATCGAGGCGTGCGACGTCGTCGTGAAGATCCCCATGGCCGGCGGGGTGGACTCGCTCAACGTCGCCGCGGCCTCGGCGGTCGCGTTCTGGGCCACCCGGGCCTGAGCGCCCTCAGGCCGCGCGGCTCGCGATCCGCTCGCGGGCCGTGCGGCCGCGGCGCGCGGCAGGCACGACGCCCGTGGCGCGCGCCAGGCCGAACTGCGGCATGTCCACGTACAGGGTCTCGTGGCCGCCGTCGGGCACGCGGAACGTCTCGTGCCACACGCCGACGGCGCCCGGGACCCGCTTGGCCCGCCGGTAGAACGCGACCCACGCCGGCCGGTGCGCATGCCCGTCGTCGTTGGCGTAGCGGTAGACGTCCTCGACGCTGCGCCAGTACTGGACCACCGTGACGCCCCGGCCGCCCACGAGGGTGCGCGCACCGAGGAACCCGGAGGCCGGGTCGCGGTAGAGCTCGCGCAGCATCGGGCCCATGGCGGCGAAGGCGGGCAGCCACCCGTCGGGGCGCCAGAGCTTGTTGACGCGGGCGCCGATGAGGAAGACGGCGAGCTCGCCGTCGTGCTGGTGCGTGGTGAGCGTGACCATCTCTCGTCCCCCGGGTGTCCATCGGTACTGGATAGTGGTGCTCTCCATTATTGGGGAGTGCTACTTTCCAATGTCAAGGGTTTCGTGGAAGGGAGTCGGCCTGTGCGGATCTCGGCGCTGTCCGAGGCGACAGGGGTGCCCGTCGCCACGCTGAAGTTCTACCTGCGCGAGGGGCTGGTGCCGCCCGGGCGCCTGACCGCCGCGACCCAGGCGCGGTACGACGCCGGCCACGTCGAGCGGGTGCGCCTCGTGCGCGCGCTCACGCAGGCGGCAGGGCTCAGCCTCGCCGACGTGCGGCGGGTGCTCGCGGTGCTCGACGACCCGCCCGCCGACCGGTTCGAGCTGCTCGGGGCGGCGCAGGCGGCCATGCTCGGCGCCGAGGCGTCGCCGTCGGTCGCGGTGCCCGACGGCGACCCCTGGCCCGACCGGGTCGCGGACGGCCTCGCGGACCTCGGCTGGGAGTGCGACCCGGGGCTCGCCACGCGGCTCGCCGGCCAGCTGCGCGCCGCGGAGGCGGCCGGTGTCGCGGGCCTGAAGGCGGGCTGGCTCGCGTGGGCGCGGGCGAGCCGCGGGGTCGCCGAGGCCGACGTCGCGTCCGTCCCTGCCGACGAGGCGGGCGCCGTCCGCCAGGTCGTCGTCGGAACGCTGCTCACGGACCCGGTGCTGGCGACGCTGCGGCGGCTCGCGCAGCAGGTGGTGGCCGCGGAGGTGCTCGCCGGTGAGAGGGAGGTCACACCCGGGGCTGGCGCGAGGTGAGGTTAGGCTGTCCTTCGTGACTCAGACATTCGCCGCCACGGCTGCCGACCCCCAGGTCCAGCCGTGGCGGATGTTCGACGTCGAGGTGACGCGGGTCGTGCGCCTGTGCCCGTCGTTCGTCCGCATCACGTTCACCGGGCCGGAGCTGCACCTGGTCGCCGACAACGGTCGCGACCAGCGCATCAAGTTCCTGCTGCCCGCCGCGTGCGGCGGCTGGGAGTACCTCGACCGCCAGAACCCCGACTGGTTCACGTCGTGGCGCGAGCTGCCCGAGGAGCGCCGCAACCCGCTGCGCACCTACACCGTCCGTGCGGTGCGCCAGTCGATGAACGAGCTCGACGTCGACGTCGTCCTGCACGGCGACACCGGCCCCGCCTCGCGCTGGGCCGACGGGGCGCGCCCCGGGACGCCGCTGGTGATCCTCGCGCCCGACGCCCGCTACGACGGCCCCCACGGCGGCCTCGGGTTCGCCCCGCCGGCGCGCTCGCACGCTCTGCTGCTCGCGGGCGACGAGACGGCGGTGCCCGCCATCGCGGCGATCTGCGAGTCGCTGCCGGACGACGCGTTCGGCGAGGTGTTCCTCGAGGTGCCACACCCCGAGGACCGCTGGACGCTCGCGGCGCCCGCCGGGGTGCACGTGCACTGGCTCGGGCGCGACGGCGCCGAGCACGGGTCGCTGCTGGTCCCGGCCGTCGAGGCCGCGGCCGACCGCCTGCTCGCGATGGGCATCCGCCCGTCGGGCGCGACGCCGCCGGAGGCGAACCTCGAGGACGTCGACATCGACCACGACCTCCTGTGGGAGGTGCCGATCGACGACGCCGGGCATGCCCTCGCGCACGACGCCGTGCTGTACGCGTGGCTGGCCGGCGAGGCAGGCGTCATCAAGACGCTGCGGCGCTACCTCGTCGCGGAGCACGGCGTGGACCGCAAGTCGGTCGCCTTCATGGGCTACTGGCGGCGCGGCAAGGCCGAGATCTGACGGCTCACTCGCGGTCGGCAGCTTGCGTCAGCGCTCGATCCCCAGCCCGTCCACGACCTCCACGCCGGGCGCCGCGCACAGCAGCTCGCCGGTCATGAGCACCTTCGAGCGCCGCACGCCCGAGCCCTGCAGCGCGAGCGTCCCGGGCTCCGCGAACCGCGCGTCGACGAGCACGCGCCACCCGGCGGGCAGGCCCAGCGGCCCGATGCCGCCGTACTCCTGACCCGTCTCGGCGACGGCGCGCTCGCGCGACAGGAACGACGCCTTGCGCACGTCGAGCAGCTTGCGGACGCGGGTGTTGACGTCGGCGAACGTGGTCGCGGGCACGATACAGGCCGCGACCCGCTCGACGTCGCCCCGGCGCCCGGCGACCAGCACGCAGTTGGCGCTCGCCTCGGGCGGCAGGCCGTGTACCTCGTTGAGCGTGGCCGTGTCGGCGTGGTCGGGGTCGATGGCCGCGACGGCGACCTGGCCCGCCACCCGCAGGTCGACGTCGGCCCAGGCCTGGAGCGCCGCGAGCACGGGCGGCGCGAGCAGGTCGGGGTGGTCGATCGCGGGCGCCCAGGTCAGGTCGCCCAGGACGGGGAGCGTCACCGCTGGTAGGTGCCGACGATCACGGCACGTGCGAGCGTGTGGAACGCGAGGTTGAACGCGACGACGGCGTTCGACGCGTCCGGCCCGACGCCGAGGTGCGGCGTGTCGACGGCGTGCACCGCGTAGAAGTAGCGGTGCTCGTGGTCACCGGGCGGCGGCGCGGCGCCCATGAAGCCGTCCTGGCCGCCGTCGTTGCGCACGTGGTAGGCGCCGGCGGGCAGCGCCGAGCCGCCGAGGGCGCCCGCCCCGCGGGGCAGCGACGTCGTCGTCGCGGGGATGTCGACCGCGTTCCAGTGCCAGTAGCCCGACGGCGTCGGGGCGTCCGGGTCGAACACGTTCACCACGAAGGACTGCGTGCCCTCGGGGAAGCCCGACCACTCCAGCGTGGGCGAGTCGTTGGTGCCGTCGACGGAGTACGCGACGTCGAGGCGCTGCCCGTCGGTGATGTCCGGGCTGGTCAGGGAGAACGAGGGCACCTGCGGGAGGAGGGAGTAGGGGTCCGGGGGGTACGGCCGCTCGAGTGACATGTCGCCATCGTGCCCGGGTGGAGCGGTGCTCGCCACCCTGGTTGACAGCCTCCCCTCGACGGCGTTGACTAGAACACGTGTTCGAACAACCGTTCGACGGCACGGTGGGAACGCGCCGGTGCCGCCCGCGGGGAGAGGGGTCCCATGACCGTCGTCGTCACCGACGATCGTGCCCTCTCCGGGGAAGCCGCGGGCGGCGCGAGCCGGCACGCGCACGCGCTCGCCGCGCTCACCGCGGCGGAGCAGCGCACCGGCGTCCGCAGGCCGCGGCCGGCGCCGTCGACGGCCGCTCTGCACACTCCACAGGTCGCGCACCCGCCGGCTCCGCACGCCCGGCGGCTGCCCGTGCACCCCGACCTCGCCGCGCTGCTGCCCGGCGGCGTGCTGCCCGCGGGTGGCACGCTCGCCGTCCAGGGCTCGACGTCGCTGCTCCTGGGGCTGCTCGCCGCGGCCTCGGGCGAGGGGGCGTGGGTCGCGTTCGTCGGGGCGCCGGCGGTGGGGATGCTCGCCGCGTCGGACGCCGGCCTGGCGCTCGAGCGCGTCGCCCTCGTCCCGGACCCAGGGCCCGACGCCCCCACCGTGGTCGCCGCGCTGCTCGACGGCCTGGACGTGGTGGTGGTCGGCCCGGGCGCCACGCTGCTCGACGCCGACCGGCGCCGCCTGGCCGCGCGCGCCCGCGAGCGCGGGTCGGTGCTCGCCTCGACGACGCGGTGGCCGGGCGCGCACGTGACCCTGGACGCCCGCGGCGGGTCGTGGTGGGGTGCCGACAACGGGGCGGGCTGGCTGCGCCGGCGGACCCTGAGCGTGCTGCGCACCGGGCGCGGGGCGGCGGCGCGGTCGGTCGAGCTGGACGTGGAGGTCCCGGTCGCGCCGCCCTCGGTCGTTGAGCTTCCTCGGGTGGCCGAGGCGTCGACGAGCTCGGCCACGGGGCTGCTGCGGGTGGTCGCATGACGACGAGACCGGTGCGCACGGCCGTCCTGTGGGTCCCTGACTGGCCCGTCGTCGCCGCGATGGCTGTCGCCGGCGTCGACGCGCACGTGCCGGCCGCGGTGCTCACGCACCAGGGTGTGGTCGCGGCGTCGGCCGTGGCGCGGTCGGCGGGGGTGCGCCGCGGTATGCGGCGCCGGGTCGCGCAGGAGCGCTGCCCCGAGCTGGTGCTGCTCGCCGCCGACGACGCCCGCGACGTACGCGAGTTCGAGCCGGTCGTGGTGGCGGCCGAGACCGTGGTCGCGGGCGTCGAGGTGGCCCGGCCCGGGCTCCTGCTGCTGCCCGCCGACGGCCCGGCGCGCTACCACGGCACCGAGGAGGAGCTGGCGCGCGCGCTGGTCGAGGCGGCGTCGTCGGCCGGGTTCGAGCCGCAGGTCGGCGTGGCCGACGGCATCCTCGCCGCGGTGCTCGCGGCACGCGCCGACGACGTCGTGCCCCCCGGGGGTTCGCGGGCGTTCCTCGCGCCGCGCCCGGCCGGCGACCTGGTGCACGCCGTCACCGACCCGGGCGGGGTCGCGGCGGTGCGCGCCGCCGTCGACCTGTGGTGGAGGCTCGGGGTGCGCAGCCTGGGCGACCTGGCGGCGCTGCCGCCCGAGAGCGTGAGCGGTCGGTTCGGCGACCTGGGGGCGTGGGCACAGCGCCTGGCGCGCGGCGAGGACCTGCGCCCGCCCGCGCGACGCCGCCCCGAGGAGGACCTGGCCGTCGGGGCGGACCTGGACCCGCCCGCGCTCCGCGTCGACGTCGCGACGTTCGCTGCCCGCCGGCTGGCCGAGGAGCTGTACGAGCTGCTGTCGCGGCGCGGGTTGGCGTGCGGACGGCTGCGCATCACGGCCCGCACCGAGGAGTCCGAGCTGGAGCGCGTGTGGCGCACCGACGACGCCGCCACCGGCGGCCTGAGCGCCGCGCGCATCACCGACCGGGTGCGCTGGCAGCTCGAGGGATGGCTGACGGCGTCGTCGGCGCGGCGGGGGCGCGACGGCGACGCGGCGCCCGCGCCGATCGTGCACCTGGCGCTCGCGGCGGAGGAGGTGACGCCGGCCGGGACGCACCAGCCGGGTCTGTGGGGCGCCGACGCCGGCGGCGACGTGCGCGCCCGGCGGGCGCTGGGTCGCGTGCAGGGCCTGCTGGGCGGCGACGCCGTGCTGACCGTGGCGGTGCAGGGGGGCCGCGACCCGCGCGACCGCGTGCACCTGGTCCCGTTCGGCGAGCAGGCGCCCCCCGCGCGGGACGCGGCGCTGCCGTGGCCGGGGGCGCTGCCGTCGCCTGCCCCGGCAACCCTGCTCGAGGAGCCGCTCGGGGCCCGCGTCCTGGACGCGGAGGGCCGCGAGGTGGTGGTCACGACCCGCCTGGAGATGCCTGGCCCCCCAGTCGCGATCCTCCTCGGTGAGTTCGAGCATTCGTCGCGGCCTTCGAGCGCCCGGGTGCTCGAACAGCCCGACGGGCGCTCGAACACGGCGGCGACAGCAGTGGTGGGGTTCGCCGGGCCTTGGCCGCTTCATGAGCAGTGGTGGGAGCCCGGCGGCGGGAAGCGGCGGGTGCTGCTGCAGGTGGTGCTCGACGACGGGCGCGGGCTGCTGCTCGCCGCCAGCGGGGGCGCCTGGCAGGTGGAGGCCGTCTATGACTGAGCCCACGCCCCGCTACGCCGAGCTGCACGCGCACTCGAGCTTCAGCTTCCTCGACGGCGCCTCGCACCCCGAGGAGCTCGCCGCCGAGGCCGCTCGCCTGGGGCTGAGCGCGCTCGCGATCACGGACCACGACGGGCTGTACGGCGTCGTGCGGCACTCGCAGGCCGCGGCCGCCGTCGGGCTGGCGACGGCGTTCGGGGCGGAGCTGCACCTGCCGCTGGGGCCGGTGCTCGACCCACCCACCGGCGTGCCCGACCCCCGCGCCGACCATCTGCTGGTGCTCGCACGGGGCACCGCGGGCTACGCCCGGCTCTCGAGCGCCATCGCCACCGCGCACCTCGAGGCAGGCGTCAAGGGCAAGGCGACCTACCACCTGGAGCGGCTGGGGGAGCAGGCCGACGGCGAGTGGCTGGTGCTCACCGGCTGCCGGAAGGGCGCGGTCCGCCGTGCGCTGACGGCGGCCGGTCCCGACGCCGCCCGCCGCGAGCTCGACCGCCTGACCGCGATCTTCGGCCGCGACAACGTCGCCGTCGAGGTCACCGCGACGGGCGACCCGCACGACTCCGACCTGCACGACGCACTCGCGGCCCTCGCGCGCGACGCCCGCCTGCCGCTCGTCGCCACCGCCAACGCGCACTACGCGCGCCCCCGCGACGCGACCCTGGCCGCCGCGCTCGCGGCCGTCCGCGCCACCAGCTCGCTGGAGGCGATGGACGGCTGGCTGCCCGGCGCGCCCACGGCCCACCTGCGCTCGGCCGCCGAGATGGCCCGCCTGCACCACCGCCACCCGCAGGCGGTGCCCACCGCCGCGGACCTCGCCGCCGAGTGCACGTTCGACCTCGGCCTCGTCGCCCCCGACCTGCCGCCGTACCCCGTCCCGGACGGCCACGACGAGGCGACGTGGCTGCGCGAGCTCGTCCGCCGCGGCGCCGTCGAGCGGTACGGGCCGCGCGAGGCGGAGCGCGTGCCCGGCGCGTGGGCCCAGCTCGAGCACGAGCTGAAGGTCATCGAGGACCTGCACTTTCCCGGCTACTTCCTCGTGGTCTACGACCTCGTCGAGTTCTGCCGCGTCAAAGGGATCCTCGCGCAGGGCCGGGGGAGCGCCGCGAACTCCGCCGTCTGTTACGCGCTGGGCATCACCGCGGTCGACGCCGTCAAGCACGGGCTGCTGTTCGAGCGCTTCCTCGCGCCCGAACGCGACGGCCCGCCCGACATCGACGTCGACATCGAGTCCGTGCGCCGCGAGGAGGTCATCCAGCACGTGTACGAGCGGTTCGGCCGCACGCACGCCGCGCAGGTCGCCAACGTCATCTCCTACCGCCCGCGCTCCGCCGTGCGCGACGCCGCCCGGGCGCTCGGGTACGACGTCGGGCAGCAGGACGCGTGGTCGAAGTCGATCGAGCGTTGGGGCTCGCTGCGGGACACGCCGAAGGCCGAGCCCCCGGTGGAGACCAAGACGGCGGCGAAGGACGCCCAGGTCGCCGCCCTCTGGCGCCCCCACGAGTGGACGCCGAGCCTCGGCTACGTCCGCGACCCGCTCGCGGCCGACGACAGCGACCGGCGCCGCGCGGACGACACCCACGACGTCGTCCCCGCCCACCTGCCGCCGTCGGCCGCGGACACCGGCGACATCCCCGACCACGTCATCGACCTGGCCGAACGCTTCCTGCGGCTGCCGCGGCACCTGGGCATCCACTCGGGCGGCATGGTCATGTGCGACCGTCCCGTCATCGAGGTGTGCCCCGTCGAGTGGGCCCGCATGGAGGGCCGCACGGTGCTGCAGTGGGACAAGGAGGACTGCGCCGACGCCGGCCTGGTGAAGTTCGACCTGCTGGGCCTGGGCATGCTCACCGCGATCAGATATGCCTTCGAGGGCATTGAGGGTCGCAGTGGCACGCGCCTGTCTTTGCACCACCTGCCCGACGGCGACCCGGCCGTCTACGAGCTGCTGTGCGCCGCCGACACCGTGGGGGTGTTCCAGGTCGAGTCGCGCGCCCAGATGGCGACGCTGCCGCGCCTCAAGCCGCGGAACTTCTACGACATCGTCGTCGAGGTCGCGCTCATCCGGCCCGGGCCGATCCAGGGCGGCAGCGTCCACCCCTTCATCGAGCGCCGCAACGGCCGGCAGGAGGTCACCTACCTGCACCCGCTGCTGGAGAAGTCGCTGCACCGGACCCTCGGCATCCCGCTGTTCCAGGAGCAGCTCATGCAGATGGCGATCGACGTCGCCGGGTTCACCCCCGCCGAGTCCGACCGGCTCCGGCGCGCCATGGGCTCCAAGCGCTCGCTCGAGAAGATGGAGGCGCTGCGCGGGCGGCTGATGGAGGGGATGACGAGGAACGGCGTCCCGGTCGACGTGCAGCAGGAGGTCTACGACAAGCTCAAGGCGTTCGCCGACTTCGGCTTCCCCGAGTCGCACGCGTACTCGTTCGCGTTCCTCGTCTACGCCTCGAGCTGGCTCAAGGTGCACCACCCGGCCGCGTTCTACGCCGGGCTGCTGGCCGCGCAGCCCATGGGCTTCTACTCCCCGCAGTCGCTCGCCGCCGACGCCCGCCGCCACGGCGTCACCGTGCTGCGCCCCGACCTCAACGCGTCGGCCGCGCTCGCGTCCGTCGAGCGGCTGCCCGACGACGCCGCGGCCGAGCCGGAGCGGCAGCCGTTGCCGCGCTCGCCGTCGGCGGACTTCGGGCCCGAGCCCGACCTGCGCCTCGCGGTGCGCCAGGGCCTGGGCGAGGTCCGCTCGATCGGCAAGGACCTTGCCGAGGCGATCGTCGCCGAGCGGGAGGAGCGCGGGGCGTACCGCAGCATGCGCGACCTGGTGCGCCGCATCGACCTCACGACGCCGCAGCTCGAGGCGCTCGCGACCGCGGGCGCCACCGAGTCCCTCGGCGTGAGCCGCCGCGAGGCGTTGTGGGCCGCGGGCGCGCTCGGCCAGGAGGGCCCCGGCACGCTCGAGGGCGTGTCGGTGGGGGTCGAGGCACCCACGCTGCCCGGAATGTCCGACGTCGAGACCGCCGTCGCGGACGCCTGGGCCACGGGCGTCACGCCGGGGTTGTCGCCGGTCGAGCTGGTGCGCGACGGGCTGCGCCGCGCCGGCGTCGTCACCGTGGGGGAGGCCACGACCACCGAGTCGGGGCGGCGCATCGCCGTCGGTGGCGTGGTCACTCACCGCCAGCGACCCGGCACGGCGGGCGGCGTGACGTTCCTGTCCCTCGAGGACGAGACGGGGCTGCTCAACGTGATCTGCTCGCCGGGGCTCTGGCAGCGGTTCCGGACGGTCGCGCGCGGGGCGCCGGCCATGGTGGTCCGGGGCAGGGTGGAGAAGGCCGACGGCGCGACCAACCTCGTCGCGGAGCATCTGGCACCCCTGCGGCTCCCGGTGCACACGCGCTCGCGGGACTTCCGCTGACGAGCGCGCCGACGTCAGCGGGTGAAGACCGCCCGCGCGACCTCGTCCGGTGCGGTGCCCGCCTCGGCGACCAGGTCCCCGTCGGCGGACCAGATGCCCGAGCGCCCGGAGGTACGGTCGAAGCCGGCACCCGTCGGGCCGGCGAAGGCCGCGGTGGCGACCCAGACGCCGTGGTCGGCGGCGACCCGGCGGGCGCGCTCGCCGATCTGCTCGGCTTCGTCGTCCGCGTGGACCACGCCGGCGACGTACCCGTCGATGCCGAAGGCGGCCGTCTTCGCGGCGTGCTCCGGGCTGCCGGTGTCGCGGCAGATCGCGAGGCCCAGCCGCCACCCGTCCACGGTGATCACGGCGGGTTCGCCCGGCACGAAGAACCGGGCCTCGTCGCCGTGCAGGTTGACCTTCGCGTAGGCCAGGCGGGCGCCGTCGCCGTCGACGGCCAGGGTGCCGATGTGCGGGCCAGCCGGGCCGGCCACCGGCGCGCCGACCAGCGCGACGGCGCCCGTCTCGGCGCACGCGGCGACGATCGGGGCCAGCCGCTCGTCGTCGGGCCGGACGGGCGCGGCGTCCAGCTCGTAGCCCGTCAGCGACATCTCGGGGAACACCACGAGCCGGGCGCCCGACGCCCGGACGGCCTGCGCGTGCGTCGCGGCATTGGCAGCGACGTCGTGCGCGGTGCACCTCGGCTGCGCCACCGCGATGCTCAGCGAGCTCTCCACCCTGGCCCCCTGCGCGCGCCGTGTCACGCGGGCAACCTACCGCGCGGCGGGACCGCTCGTGGCGGTGGAGCCGGAGTGGTTCACGGTCCGCCCTTGCAGCGGAATGCCCGGCTATGGGAGTTTCCTCCCGCGCGGCCACGGTGGGCCCTGGCCGGCGTGGCGGTCGCGCCTTCCGTTCTCCCACCTCGCCTACTTCTGAGCTCGACGAGGGAGCCGCGCCCTACACGGGCAGCGGCACCAGCACGCAGATCTCGAACCCGTCGTGCACCCGTCGCAGGAGGTACCGCACCCGCTCGGCCGCCTTCTCACCGGCGTTCTCGTCGCGGTAGCTCCAGCGCACCTGGACCCACACCAGCGTGTCGCCCGCGCCGTCGGCCTCCTCGACCTGCGGCACCGCTGCGACGACGTCACTGGCGCGGTAAGCGTCCAGCCGTGGCCGCAACGCCCCAAGCATGGTGCCGGCGTCGGGCACGGGCATCGAGCGCTCGGGGCCGACCATGAGGGCGGGGAACGCGAACCGCTCGACGACGCGCTCGAGGTCGCCGGTGCCGAGCGCCAGGCCGTAGTCCACGAAGAAGGCCAGCAGGTCGTCGCGGTCGTACGCCGTCGTCGCGCCCATGCGGTCCAGGGTAGGTGGGGCGGCATCACCACGCCTGGGCGTAGACGTCGGCGAACAGCTCGTCCGGGTCGGTCTCCAGCCCGCGTGCGGTGAACCAGGTGCACATGTTGACGCAGTCGCGGTGCAGGAACTCGACGGCGAAAGGGCTCGCCGCGAGGTCCACCACCTGCGGCACGTCGATGATCACGAGGCGCTCGCCGTCGGCCAGGACGTTGTACGGCGACAGGTCGCCGTGCGCCCAGCCGAGCCGCGCGAACACGCCCATGGCGTCGCGCAGCTGCTCGCGGTAGCCGGCGACGACGTCGGGCGCGGGCCGCACCTGCGCGAGCCGCGGCGCCGCGACCCACGCGCCGTCGTCGCCCTGCATGCCGACGAACTCCATGAGGATCTCGGTGTCGTCGACCTGCACGGGGTAGGGGACGGGCGCGCCCGCCTCCCACAGCGTGCAGAGCGCGTCGAACTCGATGCTGGCCCAGTGGCCGGCGCGCACAGCGCGACCGTAGCTGGACTTGCGGTCGTCGGCCGCGCGCTGGTCGCGTGTGCGGCGCAGCTTGCGACCCTCGGTGTACGAGTCGTCGCGGTCGAACTGGCGGTGCTCGCGGCCGCGGTAGCGCTTGGCGGCGAGCAGGCTCCAGCGGGTGGGGTCGCCGGGCACGGCGCGCTCGACGAGGTGGACGTCGGCCTCCTTGCCCGTCTTGAGGATGCCGAGCTCGGTGTCGAGCGCGGCGGCGGCGGTGACGATCCAGGAGGGGTAGGGCTCTGGGCCACGCTGGCCCTTGGCGACGGCGGTCCAGGTGGACCAGCGGGTGCCGGGAGCGGGCAGGTCAAAGGTGTCCAGGACGGACATGGGTGAGTCTCCTCGGGAGGGAAGCTGCGGGGCTGCTGCGGTGCGGCCCTGCCTCCCGGAGGCGTCAGCGGCTCAGCGCTGGGGGTGCGGGAGGCAGGTGGGGACGACGACGGTCATGGCTTGCCTCCCTTCAGCGGCGTGCAGCGGCACGCGGACGTCCTGACGCGCCGATGCTGGCACTCCTCGCGCCGCGCGTCGAGCGAATATCAGCGCAACCCCGCGAGCATCGCGCCCACGGTCGCCGCGGCGAGCGCGATGAGGACGTAGGTGGGCAGGCGCTGCCACCAGGTGCGGTGCATCAGCCCTCGCCTCCGTGCGACCCGCCGCCCCCGTCGTCGTCCCCGCCCGACGGCCCGAGGGCGATGAACAGCCCGTACCCCGTCACGCCCGACACGAGCGCGACGCCGATCCCGACGAGCACCGCTCGCCTGTCGACACCCTCCTCCGGCTCCTCGCCGCTCATAGGCCGATCCCCATCAGGTACCAGAGCGCGGAGGTGGACCACGCGACCGCGAGCAGCGTCACCACGAGTCCGCCGAGCAGCGGCAGCGCCCACGCCGGCAGCCGGCGCACCCGCAGCGCGAGCATCTTCACGGTGAACACCCCGAAGAAGAGGCACCCGGCGACTCCGTGCAGCACCACACGCGGGGAGCTGTCCTCGAACCCGAGCGACCACACGCACGCGAACGCCACCGGCAGGGTGAGCCCGAACGCAGCCACGCCGCTCCACCGGTGCAGCCACCCCACCCAGCCGGGCGCGGAACGCACCCCGGGCAGCTTCCCGTAGAGGGCGAGCGCGGAACCGAGCTGCACGAGCAGGAGCACCGCGGCCGCGGTGGCCAGGACGACCTTCGCCCGGATCATCGTGCCGAACCAGAGCGTGAAGAGCTGCGCCTCGTGCCCGGGGTGGGCCTCGGCGTAGGCGGCCAGCCCGGCCGCGACGGCGACTCCGGCCACGACGGCGCCCGCGAGCGCCCACCGCCAGCGGGCGGTGGGCCGGACTTCGGCGTCGGCGGTCATCGGGTTCACCGTGCCAGCGCCTGGTCCCCCCGGCAACCGCGGGTCAGGCGCCGACCAGCGCGCCCGCCGTCGTCGTGACCCACGACGCCGCGGCGTCCCACGCGCCGAGCGTGTCGACGCCCGCGAGGTCGAGCCCGGCCCAGGCCACCCCGACGGCGGCGTACACGCTCACGGGCGTCATGACGAGCCACTCGCGCCACGACCCGGCGTCGCCGAGCAGGGGGACGGAGACGTTGCCGCCGGCGCGCCACACGTCGTCGAAGGGCAGGGCGCGGTAGCGGCGCACCCAGCGCGGGGAGCGGAACCGGATCGGCCAGAGCAAGGGGATGCCGTTGGTGGTGAGCAGGTCACCCAACAGGTGCACGAGGCAGCCCAGCCCGACACAGAACGGCATCCAGTACCACTCCTCGGGCGCGGACACCGCGACGAGCCCGGCAAGCGTGAGCGAGGCCAGCCACGGCCAGGCGCGGCCATCGCGGGTCAGCTTGAGCGCCTTCAGCGCGAACGCGATGAGCAGCACCGCGACGATGCCGGGGCCGATCAGCACGTCGCCGAACGCCTCGGTGCTCAGGGTCACCATGCCGGCGACCCAGGCGATCGCGGTGAAGACGGCGACGCCCAGCAGCGAGTGCGTGCCGCCGCGGTGCCCGCCGGAGACGGCGGCGATCGCGCGCGCGACGCCCTGGGACACGGGTGGCAGCGAGTGCGCGATGGTGCCGGAGTGGTGGTCGGCGTCCGGGAGGAGGGCGGCGCCGGCGCACACGAGTGCGCCGGTGATGATCCCGACGTCCGACACCGGGTACCAGCCGAACGCGATCGGGGTCGTCGCCGTGACCGCGACCCAGGCCGCGGCGCCCGACGCCGCGTGATGCCCACCCATCATGCCTGCCCCGCCCCTTTCGCCCGGGACGTCCGCGCTGACCAGCGACGTCCCTTGTGTCCCGCTCTGCCCGGTTGGTCCGGGAAGAAGGTACACGGCGGGTCGGACGATGAGGGTGAGCAAACCGCCCGCGCTCAGCGGACGGTCTCAGCGGACGGTCTCGAAGAAGTCGCGCAGGTCGGCGAGCAGCAGCCCCGGCTCCTCCATCGCGGGGAAGTGCCCGCCCTCCGCGAACTCCGACCAGTGCTGCACGGCGCCCCGCGGGTCGAACACCCTGCGCGCGAGGGGCCGCGTGTCGAACACCGCCCACCCGGTCGGCACCTGCGCGGCCATGAGCCAGTCGAGCTGGGCGTGCGCCGCCTCGTAGTAGAACCGCGCCGACGAGTGCCCCGCCCGGGTGAACCAGTAGATGCTCGCCAGCGTGAGCAGGCGGTCGCGACCGACGGCGTCGTCGGGCAGCTCCTTGCTGGGGTGCGTCCAGCCGTGGAACTTCTCGGCGACCCACCCGAGCTGCCCGACCGGCGAGTCGACGAGCGCGGGCCCGATCGTGTCCGGCTTGGTGTTCTGCAGCTCGTAGTAGCCGGCCCGTTCATGCTGCTCGTCCTTGATGGCCTCGAGCTGGGCCAGCTCGGCGTCGGTGAGGCCCTCGGGCACGGGCAGCGTCGCGCCGACCATGGCGAGCGCGGCGCCGTCGCTCGCGACGTGGACGCCGACGACGCGGTCGGGGTACTTCGCCGCCAGTCGCCCGGCGACGCCGGCGCCGATGTCGCTGCCGTGCACGCCGAACCGCTCGTACCCGAGCCGCGTCATGAGCTCGGCGTAGGCGTCGGCGGTCCGCGCGACCTCCCACCCCGTGCCCGAGAGCGGCGTCGAGAAGCCGAAGCCCGGCAGCGACGGCACGACGACGTGGAACGACTCCGCGAGCGGTCCTACGAGGTCGGCGAACTCGACCGGGTCCCCGGGCCAGCCGTGGCACAGCAGCAGCGGCAGCGCGTCGGGCGACGACGACGGGTGGTGGACGGCGTGCAGACGCTGCCCGTCGATCTCGGTCACCACGTGGCCGAGCGCGTTGAGGGCCCGCTCCTGGGCACGCCAGTCGAACCGGTCGCGCCAGTCCTCGGCGAGCTCGCGCAGGTAGGCGAGCGGGATGCCGCGCGTGAAGTCGGTGCGCCCGCCCGAGCCGGGGACCTCGTAGGGCCAGCGCGTGCGCGCGAGGCGGTCGTGCAGGTCGTCGAGGTCTGCCTGCGGGACGTGGATCTCGAAGGGCTGGAGTTCGGTGCTCGTGTTGTCCATTCCTCGACGGTAGGAAGCAATTGCGGCTGGTTTCCTTCCGCATTCGAGACCAAGATCGAGGAGTGCTCACGACGTCCGCGCGCCTGCTGGAGGTGTTGACGCTCCTCCAGGTCCGCCGGGACTGGACGGCGGCCGAGCTCGCCCGGCGCTGCGGCGTCAGCACGCGCACCGTCCGCGCCGACGTCGATCGCCTGCGCCAGCTCGGCTACCCGGTCGAGTCGCGGCCGGGGGTCACGGGCGGCTACCGGCTCGGCGCGGGTGCGGAGCTGCCGCCGCTCGTGCTCGACGGCGACGAGGCCGTCGCGGTCGCCGCCGGCCTGCGTGCCGGCGTCGGCGGGGGTGCGCCGGGGCTCGAGGAGCCGTCGCTGCGAGCACTCGCCAAGCTCGAGCAGGTGCTGCCGTCCGCGCTGCGGCACCGGGTCGAGGCGGTGCGCCAGGCGACGGCGTCCGTGCCGCCGGGCGGTTTCGGTGATCCACCGCCGTCGCCGGTCGACCCCGCGATGCTGGGCGCCGCCGCCGCGGCCGTCCGCGCCAACGAGCGCCTCCGGTTCGGCTACGTGCGGCGGGACGGAACGGAGGCGACGCGGCACGTCGAGCCGTACCGACTGGTCAGCTGGGGCGCCCGGTGGTACCTGATGGCGTGGGACCTCGATCGCGCCGACTGGCGGGTGTTCCGGGTCGACCGCATGCAGCCGCGGCCGCCGACGGGCGCGCGCTTCACGCCGCGCGAGCTGCCCGAGGATCCGGTCGACCGCGTGCGGCGCGCCGTCGGTGCGGCGGCCTGGGCCTACCGCGCGCGCGTCCTGGTGCACGCGCCCGCAGACGTCGTCGCGCGGCGCATGCCGGTGCCGTTCGCCCCTGAGCCCGCGGGCCAGGACGCCTGCGTGCTCGACGTCGGCGCCGACGACCCGGACGTGCTGGCCCGCTGGCTCGCTCTCCTGGGGCTCCCGCTCGAGGTGCTCGACGGCGACGAGCTGCGCGGGGCCCTCGGCCGCCTCGCGCGGATCCTGGCTCGGGCGGGAGAGAGACCGGAAGGGCCCTGAGGCGATACGGTCGCGCCATGACTGCGATGGGGCAGCCTGACCCGGACCTGCCGTCCGGCCTCGACGTCACGAGCTCCGGGTGGCGCGGGGTCGCGCTCCTGGTGCGGTTCGTGCTCGAGCTAGCGCTCCTCGCGGGCGTTGCGTGGAGCGTGTGGACCGCGTGCGGGGAGCACTGGTGGCGATGGCCCGCGGCCGCGATCGCCCCGGTCGTCGTCGGGATCATGTGGGGCGCCTGGCTGTCGCCGCGCGCGCCGCACCGGCCCGCCGAGCCGGTGCGCGTCCTCATCGAGGCGCTCCTCTTCGGCGGCGTCGGCGGCATGCTGTGGTGGCACGGGCACCCGTGGCTCGGCGTCGCGCTCGCCGGGGCGTGGGCACTGGACCGGGCCGTCATCGCGACGTCGTCGCGGCCGCGCCAGCCCTGACCGGGTCACCGGCGGCCCCGCCGGGTCGCGGACGCGGGTCCCCGCGCGCCGTGCCAGGCTGGGGCGCGTGGCCGCGCTCGACGTCGACGCCCGGCTCGACGCGCTCTACGCCGGGCCGCTCGAGGAGTTCGTCGTGGCCCGGGACGCCCTCGCCAAGGAGGTCGCCGCGAGCGGCGACCGGGTCGGGTCGGCTCGCGTCAAGCGGCTGCGGCGGCCGACGGTCGCGGCCTGGGCCGTCAACCAGGTCGCACGCGAGCACGCCGACGAGGTCGCGGCGCTCGCGGCCCTGGGCGACGAGCTGCGCGCCGCGACCGCCGACCGGGACCGGGGACGCATCAAAGCGCTGGACCACCTGCGGCGCGAGCGGACGGACGCGCTCGTGGCGCCGCTGCGGGCGGCCGGCGAGCTCGGCGGCAGGCCGGTCTCGGTCGACGTGCTCGACCGTCTCGGCCAGACGCTGACCGCCGCCGTCATGGACCCCGACGCCGCGGCCGTCGTGCGCGCGGGGCGGCTCGAGCAAGCCTTGCAGCACGTCGGGTTCGGCATCGTCGATGAGGGCGGCGAGGAGGCCGACGTCGCCACGCTGCGCACCGACGCGAACGCGGCGCCGACGCCGGCTGCGGCCGCCGTCGAGCGGGCCGACGAGCCCGAGTCGAAGCCCGAGCCCGAGGCCAAGCCCGAGCCGCTGCCCGAGGCGAAGCTCGAGCACCCCGCGCCCGCGGACGCCGGCCTCGCCGGCGCCGAGCGTGATGTCGAGGCCGCCGCGGCCGAGGTCGACCGGCTCGAGGCCCTCCGTGACGACGTCGACGCCCGTGCCCGCGCCGCGCGCAAGGCGGCCGAGCGGCACGAGTCGGAGCTCGAGCGTCTCGAGGCAGAGGTCGCCCGTGTCACCGCCGAGCGCGACGACGCCCGCCGCGCGTCCGAGGACGCGCGGCGGGCGGAGAAGGACGCGCGCGCCGAGCTCGCCGACGTCGACACCCAGCTCGACGAGGCCGAGCGCCAGGCCGCCGCGGCCCGGCGGGCCCGCCGCGAGGAGGCCTCGCGGGGCTGACTCAGTCGACGGGCCTCACGCCACAGGGTGGTTCGCGGCGAACACCCGGTCCGGGTCCACGGTCGCCCGGATCGCCTGGAGCCGCGCCCAGGCGTCCGGGTCGTACCCGGTGCTGGGGTCGACGGCGGTCTCCGTGAAGCTGAGGTACTGCCGCCCGGTCGCCCATGGCGCCAGCGCGGTCATGACGGCAGTGGCCTCCTCGTGCCCGCGTGGCGCGTCCTCGGGCGTCGGCGCAACGGCGACCGCGTAGGCGAGGAACTGCCCGGGCAGCTCGCCCAGCGCCCCGGAGCCCTCGGCGGTGCGGCCCATCGCGCCGCCGAGCTGCCGCAGCTCGATCACCATCAGCCCGGGCGCCCGGTCGGACGCCGCGAGCAGGGAGTCGACGGCGGCGTCGGGCAGCACGTCGATCGTGGTCGAGGCGGAAACCGCCGGCGTCGGGCCCTCGGGGTCCATGTGCAGTCGCGCGACGGCGGTGGCCGGCACGCGGGCGAACGTGTCGAGCTCGGGCTCGAGCGCGCGCAGGGGCGCGAGGATCTCCGCCGCGCGTTCATCGGTGCCGAGGACGGCCCCGTCGATCACGAGGGCGTGGCGGCCACGCAGGAACTCGGGCAGCTCCGGCAGCGGCGGCACGCGCAGGAGCCGCAGGGTGGTGGTGATCTCCTCGGGCGCGTCAGGCGCCCAGCGGGCCCAGGCGCGCAGCACGTCGCGGGCGCGCGAGGCGTCCCAGAGCATGAGCCCCGCCTGCACGTCGGGCAGCGGGAACAGGCGCACCTCGAGGGCGGTCACGACCCCGAAGCTGCCGCCGCCGCCGCGCACGGCCCAGAAGAGGTCGGCGTTCTCGGTGGCGCTCGCGCGGACCAGCTCGCCGTCGGCGGTGACGAGCTCGACGGCGATGACGCTGTTGCTGGCCAGACCGAGCTTGCGCCCGTACAGGAACGTGCCGCCGCCGACCGCGAGGCCCGCGAACCCGACGTCGGGCGAGGATCCGTGCAGCACGGCGAGCCCGTGTGCGGCGGCCGCCTCGACGACGTCGATGGCGAGGGACCCGCCGAGCACGCGCGCGACGCGGCGCTCGGGGTCGATCTCGACGCCGCGCATCCGGTGCGTGCGCAGCAGGACGACGTCGCCGAGGCCGTGAGCGGCGAGCGGCCCGGCGTTGTGGCCGGTGCTCTGCGGGGCGACCCGCAGCCCGGCGGCGCGGGCGGCGCGCACGACGGCGGCGACCTCGGCTGCGTCGGCGGGCTCGGCCACCGCGGCGGGCCGCTGGTCGACGGTCACGTTCCACGGGAGGCGGGCGGCGTCGTACCCAGGGTCGCCGGGAAGGTGGACGGTGCCCGCCGAGGCCAGGGAGTCGCGGGCCTCGGCGGTGGTCAGGGTGGTCATGGGGATGGTCGTCCTCTCGGGATGGTCATGGAGATGGTCGTCCTCTCCGCCGGGCGAGCCGGCCTCAGGCGCGCCGATCAGGCGCACGGGAGCAGGAGAGGGACCGGACGAGGCACGCGATACGTCGCGGGCCGCGTCGAGCGGGGTGAACCTTCAGCCGGCGGCGCAGGTCACGCGGCCGGGCATGGCGACACCGGGCCGTCGGCCAGGTCGCGGTCGAGCTCGGCGGTGAGGGCCGCGAGGTCGCGGCGCAGCTGGATCCAGGTGCGGGCCGGCTCCGCGAAGGCGAGCCAGCGGGGGAGCGGAAGGTCGGGCGTCCAGACGCTCATGGGAGGTCCTTCCTGTCGGTCTTGCCCGTCACAACACAGAGCGTGCGGAGGTTAATCCGGAGGGAGCGTCCGTTTCCTCTGGGCGAACAGTGCGGCCGTACGCGACGCCTGCCAGACTGGCGTCCATGAGCGGTGAGAGCGTCTCTGTCCCCATGGCCGTCGCCTCCAGCCGTGGTGTGTCGTGGCTCGCCCGCGAGGCGGGCCGCCACCGCGTGGTGCTGACGTCCCACGGCCGCCCTGCCGCCGTCGTCGACGCCGTCGGGCGTGCGGACGCCGAGATGGAGGCGCTGCGCACCGCCGTCGTGCCGGTGCTCGAGTGGGCGGCCACGCACCTTCCTGCCGACGCCCCGTTCGACCTGTCCGAGGTGTGGGCGCGGCTCGGCATCGAGCGCGGCGCGTAGGCGAGGCCCGCGCTTGGCGCTCTCCGTGTGTCTGCTGTTCGACGGACCGGGGGAGCGCGCGGTGCGCGCGCTCTGGCGGCGGCTCGACGACGCCGGCGTGCCGTCGCTCGCGCAGCACACCCACGGCCGCCACGTGCCGCACCTGTCCCTCGCCGTCCTGCGCACCTGGGACCTGGACGACGTGCGTGCCCGCGTCGAGGCGCTGCCCGACGCCGGCCCGACGCCGGTGCGGTTCGACGCCGTCGCGGCCTTCCGCCGGGGTCGGCTGTGCCTGGTCCCGGCGCCGACGGCCGAGCTGGCGGCTCGGCAGGAGCGGCTCGTGGCGGCGCTCGGCGCCACGCCCGAGGCGCTGCACCGGCACTACGTGCCAGGCGCGTGGCTGCCGCACGTCAGCATCGCGCCCCGGGTGCGGCTCAGCCAGCTCGCCACCGCGGTGGAGGCGGCCTACGAGGTGCTGCCGCTCGCCGGGGTGCTGGCGCGGGCGGCGCTCGTGGACAGCGGCGCGGGCGTGGTCCACCCCGTCACGACGCGGCCCTGACCTGCATCGTCAGGTACCTGATGGTCAGGTACTTGACAGATTCTTCCGAGTGGGCGCATTCTCGATGTCAGGTACCTGACAGATGGTAGAGAGACGCACCCAGAGGAACACGACCATGAACGAGAACATCACCCACGACGAGAACACGAACGACGAGACCGACCCGCGACAGCAGGCCGCCCGGCGGCTGGCGATGGTCGGCATGCTGCAGATGCACCAGCTGCGCCGGGCGATGCGCCCGTGGCGCGGCGCACCGTGGCAGGACCCGAGCCAGGGCCAGGGCCGCGTGCTTGCCATCCTGAAGCTGCAGCCCGAGATCACCCAGAGGGAGCTGACCTTCCTCATGGGGATGTCGCGCCAGTCGCTCGCCGAGCTGCTGGCGAAGCTCGAGAAGCAGGGGCTGGTCGAGCGGGAGCCGTCGGCGGACGACCGGCGCGTCGTCGTCGTGCGGCTCACCGAGGCCGGCAAGGCGGCCGAGCAGGCCGCGGAGCACAACCCGAGCCCGTCGGACGACCTGCTGGACGCGCTCGAGGACGACGAGGTGGGGCAGCTCTCGGGCTTCCTCGCCCGCATCCTCGAGCAGGCCGAGCGGGAGTGCTCCGAGGAGGCCGGCGAGCGCGGCGAGGAGTTCGAGGCCTGGCGGTCCCGCGGCGGGTTCGGCTCCGGGCCGCGCGGCTTCGGCCGCGGAGGGTTCCCCGGGTTCGGCCCGTGGTTCGGCGGCCCGGGCCCGCGCGGGCCGTGGGGCCCGCACGAGCGCGGTCCGCACCACCACGGCGGCCCGCGGGGTCCGCACAACGGCCCGCGCAACGGGCGTGACGGCGAGGCGCAGGAGGTCTGAGCGCGCGGCGGCGGGTCAGGCCTGCAGCACCACTGCGGACCCCTGCCCGCCGCCGCCGCACGCCGACGCCACCCCGATGGCGCCCGGCCCGAGCTCCGCGAGCCGCCGCGCCAGATGACCGACGATCCGCGCGCCCGACGCCCCGATGGGGTGCCCGAGCGCGATCGCCCCGCCGTTCGCGTTGACCACGGCGGGGTCGAACCCCAGGTGGTCCACCGACGCCAGCACCACCGAAGCGAACGCCTCGTTGATCTCGACGGCCGCGAACTCGTGGCCGTCGAGGCCTGCGCGGGCGCACGCACACGAGATCGCATGCGCAGGCTGCAGGTGCAGCCCGACGTCGGGCCCGGCGACGAGCCCGTGCCCGAGGATGCGCGTGCCCGTCAGACCCCGTGCGGCGGCGACCTCGTCGGACACGAGCACGAGCGCCGCGGCACCGTCGGAGATCTGCGACGCGTTGCCGGCGGTGATCGTGCCGTCCGGCCGGAACGAGGGCCGCAGGCGTGCGAGCCCTTCGAGGGTGGTCTCGGGGCGGATGCCGTCGTCGGCGTCGACCGTGACGCTCCCGCGGCGGCCCGGCACCTCGACCGGGGCGATCTCCTCCTTGAGGAACGGCGCGGCGGCCGCGGCGCGCTCGTGCGACGAGGCCGCGAACGCGTCCTGCGCCTCGCGGGTCGCCCACGCGGCGCGGCCGTAGCCGTCGCCGTAGCGCTCGGTGCTCAGGCCCATGGAGTCGTGCTCGAACGCGTCGGTGAGGCCGTCGTGCTGCATCGTGTCCATGAGCTCGACCGGCCCGAACCTCTGCCCGGCACGCGATCCCACCCACACGTGCGGCGCGAGCGTCATCGACTCCATGCCGACGGCGGCGACCACCTGGGCCTCGCCCGTCGAGATCAGCCGGTGCGCCTGCACCACCGCCTCCTCGCCCGACAGGCACACGACGTTGAGCGTGAGCGCCGGCGTCGTGAACGGGACGCCCGCGCCGACCGCCGCCTGCCGCGCCGGGTTCTGGCCGGCGCCACCCTGCAGCACCTGCCCGCCGAGCACGAAGTCGACCTCGCCGGGCGCGATGCCCGACGCCGCGAGCGCCGCGGCAAGCGCATGCGCGCCGAGCGCGGTGGCCGGCACGGTGGCGAACACCCCGTTGGCCTTGACGAACGGGGTGCGGCGGTACCCCACGATGACGGTCATGATGCCTCCTCGAGGTCCACGACGAGCTCGGGTTCGGTGGCCGCGCGCACGTCGTCGACGGTGACGCCCGGGGCGAGGCGGCGCAGCACCACCCCGGAGGGCTCGACGTCGAGCACCGCGCGGTCGGTGACGACGCGGTTCACCACGCCCTCGCCCGTCAGGGGGAGGGTGCAGCGGCGGCGGATCTTGGGGGAGCCGTCGCGGGACACGTGGTCCATGAGCACGACGATGCGCGGCGACCCCACGACCAGGTCCATCGCCCCGCCGGGACCCTTGACGAGCTTGCCGGGCACGGTCCAGTTGGCGAGGTCGCCCGTCTCGGAGACCTCGAGCGCGCCGAGGATCGCGATGCTCACGTGGCCGCCGCGGATCATGGCGAACGACTCGGCGGAGTCGAAGATGCTCGCGCCCGGCAGCGTCGTCACGGTCTGCTTGCCGGCGTTGATGAGGTCGGCGTCCTCCTCGCCCTCGTACGGGAAGGGGCCGATGCCGAGCAGCCCGTTCTCGGACTGCAGCGTGATGTGCACGCCGGGTGGCAGGTGGTTGGCCACGAGCGTGGGGATGCCGATGCCGAGGTTGACGTAGTCGCCGTCGTGGAGCTCGCCCGCGGCGATCGTGGCCATCTCGTCGCGCGTCCAGGTCATCGGGCACCTCCGCCGCTCACGGTGGTCGAGCCTGTCGAGACCACGCCGCTGGTCTCGGTGGTCTCGGTGGTCTCGACCACCCGGGCGGGGCGGGTGGTCCGCTGCTCGATCTCCTTGACGCGCTCGCGCGCCGGGACGAGGTGGTCGACGTAGATCCCGGGCGTCACGACGACGTCGGGGTCGAGCGGCTCGTCGAGCACGTGCTCCGCCTCGGCCACGGTCACCCGCCCCGCTGCGGCGACGAGCGGGTTGAAGTTCCGCGCGGTGAGCCGGTAGGCGAGGTTCCCGTACCGGTCGGCGCGGAACGCGTGCACCAGGGCGAGGTCGGCGACGATCGCGCGCTCGAGCACGTACCGGCGGCCGTCGAGCTCCTGGACCGGCTTGCCCTCGGCGAGCGGCGTGCCGACGCCCGTCGCGGTGAAGAACGCGGGGATGCCCGCGCCGCCGGCGCGCAGCCGCTCCGCGAGCGTGCCCTGCGGCACGAACTCCACGTCGAGGTCGCCGTCGAGGAACCGCTGCGCGAACAGCTTGTTCTCGCCTACGTACGAGGCGAGCACGTGCCGTACCTGGTCGTTCTCCAGCAGGATCCCGAGACCCTTGCCGTCGACGCCCATGTTGTTGGACACCACGGTCAGGTCGCGGACGCCGGAGTCGCGCACCGCCTCGATGAGGTCGCTCGGGTTGCCGCTCAGCCCGAACCCGCCGACCGCGATCGTCATGCCGTCGTGCAGCAGGCCGTCCAGCGCGTGGCCGGCCGTGGGATGCATCGTGGTCATCGTCCTGAGCCCTCCTCGTCGTCGATCCCCGCGTCGTCGATCCCCGCGTCGATGCCCGCATGCCGCAGGACGGCGCGCGCCTGCTTGAGCACCGGCCCGTCGACCATGCGGCCGTCCAGGGCGAACACCCCCGACGACGGCGCACGTGCGGCCGCTGCCAGGACCTCGCGCGCTCCGGCGACGTCGTCGGGCGACGGCGCGTACGCCCCGCGGATCACCGGAACCTGCGACGGGTGGATGCACAGGCTCGCGGCGAAGCCGACGGCGGCCGCGTCCAGCGCCTCCTCCCGCAGCCCGTCGAGGTCCCCGATGTCCAGGTGCACGGCGTCGATCGCCGCCTTCCCCGCGGCCCCCGCGGCGAGCAGCACGGCCGAGCGCGCGTGCCGCGCGACGTCCCGGTACCGGCCGTCGGCACGCCGGCTCGACGTCCCGCCGAGCGACGCCACCAGGTCGTCGGCGCCCCAGGCGAGCGCGACGACGTCGGGCCGCGCCGCGAGGGCGGGCGCGGCGAGCACGCCCGCCGCGGTCTCGCACAGCGCGACGACGGCGTACGGGGCGCCGTCGGGCCGCACGAGCGGGCCGACGAACCGGCCGTCGGCCTTGGGCAGCAGGACTGTGCGGTAGCCGGTGCGGGCAAGTGCCGCGAGGTCGGCGCCGTGGTCGCGGGTGCCGGCCCCGTTGACGCGCACCACGGCGCGCGCTGGGTCCACGGGGTGGTCGACCACGGCCTGCCGCGCGGCCTCCTTGCGGTCGGGGGCGACGCCGTCCTCGAGGTCGAGCACGACGGCGTCGGCACGCTCGAGCGCCTTGGCGAACCGGTCCGGACGGTCGGCGGGGCAGAACAGCAGCGCCGGCCCGAGGGTGAACGGCACGGGGTTCATGGCGCGCCCTCCCGTGTGCGGACCAGCGCCGTCCGCACGGCCCGCGCGACGACGTCGCCGTCCTGGTTGCGGCCGACGTGCTCGAAGGTCACCACGCCCTCGCCCGGACGCGACCGCGAGAGCCGCTTGGCCCGGACCGTCGTCTCGCCGTAGAGGGTGTCGCCGTGGAAGACCGGGTGGGGGAACGCGACCTCCTCGAACCCGAGGTTCGCCACGGTCGTGTCCCGGGTCAGGTGCGCCACCGACAGGCCCACCAGCGTGGCCAGGGTGAGCATCGAGTTCGTCAGCGGCTTCCCGAAGGGCTGCGTCGCGGCCCACGCCGCGTCCAGGTGCAGCCCCTGCGGGTTCATCGTGAGCGTCGAGAAGAGCACGTCGTCGGCCTCGGTCAGCGTGCGTCCGGGGCGGTGCACGTAGCGCACCGCCTCCTCGAGCTCCTCGTAGAAGAGCCCGCGCTGCACCACCTCCCGGGGTCCGCCCGCGTGCTCGCTCATGCGGTCAGCCCCAGGTCGCGCGCGATGACCATCAGCTGCACCTCGGTGGTGCCCTCGCCCACCTCGAGCACCTTGGAGTCGCGATAGTGGCGCGCGACCGGATTCTCGTTGAGGAACCCGTACCCGCCGAAGATCTGCGCGGCGTCGCGCGCGTTAGCCATCGCGGCCTCGCCGCCCACGAGCTTGGCGACGGACGCCTCGGCCTTGAACGGGCGCCCGTGCACCAGCTTCTGCGCGGCGTCGAACCAGCACAGGCGGGACGAGTGCACGCGCGCCTGCATGCGCGCGAGCATGAACGCCACGTGCTGGTGGGAGGCGATGCTTCCGCCGAACACCGTGCGCGAGCCTGCGTACCGCAGCGCCTCCTCGAGGCAGCCCTGCGCCGCCCCGGTCGCGAGCGCGGCGAACGCGATGCGGCCCTCGTCGAGCACGCGCAGGAAGTTCGCGTAGCCCCGCCCGCGCGCGCCGACCAGGTTCGACGCCGGCACCCGCACGCCGGTGAGGGTGAGCGGGTGCGTGTCCGAGGTGTGCCAGCCGACCTTGTCGTACGACGGGCCGACGACGAGGCCGGGCGTGCCCGCCGGCACGAGGATCGTCGAGAGCTCGGGGGCCGTGCGGCCGTCTCGCCCCGGGACCTGGCCGGTGACGGCCGTGATCGTGATGACGCTCGTGATCGGCGTGCCCGAGTTGGTGATGAACTGCTTGCTGCCGTCGATGACCCACTCGTCGCCGTCGGGGCCGTGCTCGAGGCGTGCCGTGGTGCGGGTGGCTCCGGCGTCGGAGCCCGCCTCGGCCTCCGTGAGGCCGAACGCCCCGAGGGCGCGGCCGGTCACCAGGTCGGGGAGCCAGCGGTCGCGCTGCGCGTCGGTGCCGTGCCGGTAGATCGGCATGATGCCGAGCCCGACCCCCGCCTCGAGCGTCACGGCGATGGACTGGTCGGCACGCGCGAGCGCCTCGACCGCCAGGCACAGCGACACGTAGTCCTTGCCCTGACCGCCGACCTCGACCGGGAAGGGCAGGCCGAACAGCCCGAGCTCGCCCATCTGCCGGACGATCTCGAGCGGCAGCCGCCGCTCGGTGTCGTACCGGTAGGCGGCGGGCGCGACGACGTGGTCGGCGAAGTCGCGGACGGTGTCGGAGAGCTTGCGCTGCTCGTCCGTGAGGCCGTGGGTCTCGGTGATCATGACGCTCCTCGGGTGGCGGAGTGCGTGACGGGTGCGGCGGGGTCTGCCGCGCCGTCCTGGGTGGCGTTCTCGACGACGGCCACGACCTGGTCGAGCCGGACCAGGTCCCCGGGCCGCACACGCAGGCGCACGGTGCCGCCGCGAGGCGCGGCGAGCGCGTGCTCCATCTTCATCGCCTCGACGACGACGACGGTCGCGCCCGGCTCGACGGCGTCGCCGTCCGCGACAGGGACCGCGGTGACGGTGCCCGGCATCGCGGCGCGCACCTCGCCGGGCGCCTCGCCGTCGGGGGAGTCGGGGGCGCGGGGCGTGCGCCGCCGGGCGGCCTGCTGGGCTCGGTCGAGCACGCCGAACCGCGACGACCGCCCGTCGGCTCCCACCCACACCGCTGCGGGCATGACGTCGGCCTCGTCGGAGCGCGGAGCCCGGGCCGACCTCCCGCTCTCCGCGGGGGCGTGGGCCGCGTGGAACGTCCGGGTGACGCCGCCCAGGGTCAGGAGCCACGCGTGCGGCCGGCCGGCGGGGCGCCAGGACGCCGCGACCGGGGGCTCGGCGTCGAGCGTCACCATGGCGTCGGCCGGCGAGCCGGTCACCAGCACCGCGTGCTCCGCCCCGGCGTCGTCGAGCAGAACGACCCGCCGCGGGGCGGGCACGCCGTTGAGGCGCCAGCCGTCCCGCGCGGCCCAAGGGCCGGCCGCGCTCACCGTGCCCGGGACCGTCCCGGGGCGGTCGACCATCCCCGGGCGGTCGCCGTCGAGCGTCGCCAGCGCCGCCGCGACGAGGAGCGCCGCCGGGTTGTCAGGACCTGGGCGGGCTCGGTCGCGCCCTGGACCTGACAGGTCGCCCACCATGCGGTCGATCAGGCCGGTGTCCAGGCGTCCGGCGCGCACGTCCTCGTCGGCGAGCAGGTCGCGCAGGAAGCTCTGGTTGGTCTCGACGCCCAGCACGACGACCGACGCGAGCAGCGTGTCGAGCCGGTCCAGCGCCTGGGCGCGGTCCGCCCCGTGGGCGACCGCCTTCGCGAGCAGCGGGTCGAAGTCGCCGGTCACCGCCGTGCCCTCGGCGATCCCGCTGTCCAGCCTCAGGGGGGCGGCGCCCGGGCCGGCGGGCACGCCGGCGTCGTCGTAGACCAGCACGGCGCCCGTCGCGGGCAGGAACCCGCGCGCGGGGGCCTCGGCGTACAGGCGCGCCTCGACCGCGTGGCCCGTGGTGCGCACGTCGCTCTGGCCGAACCCCAGCGGCTCGCCGCCCGCGGCGCGCAGCTGCAGCTCGACCAGGTCCAGCCCCGTGACCAGCTCGGTCACCGGGTGCTCCACCTGCAGGCGGGTGTTCATCTCGATGAACCAGAACGACGCCGGGTCGTCCGCGGGCACCAGGAACTCCACGGTCCCGGCGCCGACGTACCCGACGGACCGCGCGACCTCGCACGCCGCCTCGCCGAGCCGGGCGCGCGTGGCGTCGCCGATCGCGGGCGACGGCGCCTCCTCGACCACCTTCTGGTAGCGGCGCTGCAGCGTGCACTCGCGCTCGCCGAGGTGCACCACGCCGCCGTGCACGTCGGCGATCACCTGGACCTCGACGTGCCGCGGGCGATCCACGAGGCGCTCGAGCAGCAGCGTGTCGTCCCCGAACGACGCCGCCGCGACCCGCCGCGCGGAGTCGAGCGCCGCGGGCAGCTCGTCCAGGGTGCGGACCACGACCATGCCCTTGCCGCCGCCGCCCGCCGCCGGCTTGACCAGCAGCGGGAGGCCGACGTCGCGCGCGGTCGCGAGCAGCTTGTCCGCCGGCGTCCCCGCGGCCAGGGCTTCGCCGTCGAGCGTCCCGGGCAGCACGGGCACCCCGCGGGCGCCGACGAGCCGCTTGGCCGCGAGCTTGTCGGCCATGAGCTCGAGAGCCGCGACCGGCGGCCCGACGAACGTCAGGCCCGCGCGCTCGCACGCCCGCGCCAGCGCCGGGCTCTCGGAGAGGAAGCCGTAGCCGGGGTGCACCGCGTCGGCTCCGGCGGCGGCCGCCGCACCGACGACGGCGTCGACGTCGAGGTAGGCGGCGCGGGGCGAGGCACCGGTGGGCGCCCGGCTGAGGCGCACGGCGACGTCGGCCTCGCGCACGTGGCGCGCGTCGGCGTCGGCCGCGGTGTGCACGGCGACCGAGCGGAGGCCCAGGCGGCGCAGCGTGGCGATCACCCGGCAGGCGATCTCGCCCCGGTTGGCCACCAGCACCGTAGAGAGGTCCACCGCGCTCACATCCGGAAGAGCCCGTACGCCGACTCTGCGCTGAGCGGGGTGCGCGCGCACACCGCGAGCGCGAGGCCCAGCACGCGCCGGGTGTCGGCGGGGTCGATGATGCCGTCGTCCCAGAGGCGGGCCGTCGCGTGGTACGGGTCGCCCTGCTGGTCGTAGCGGTCGCGGACCTCGGCGCGGAACGTGGCCTCGTCGTCCGGGTCCCACGCCTCGCCGCTGCGGGCGAGCTGGTCCTTCTTCACGGTCGCGAGCACCGACGACGCCTGCGCGCCGCCCATGACCGAGATGCGGCTGCCGGGCCAGGACCACAGGAAGCGCGGGGAGTACGCGCGCCCGCACATGGCGTAGTTGCCCGCGCCGAACGACCCGCCGACGATCACGGAGAGCTTCGGCACGCGCGTCGTCGCGACGGCGGTGACCATCTTCGCGCCGTCCTTCGCGATGCCGCCCGCCTCGGCGTCGGTGCCCACCATGAACCCCGAGATGTTCTGCAGGAACAGCAGCGGGATGCCGCGCTGGTCGCACAGCTCGACGAAGTGAGCGCCCTTGAGCGCCGACGTCCCGAACAGCACGCCCTCGTTGGCCAGCACACCGACGGGGTGCCCGCAGATCCGCGCGAACCCCGTGACGAGCGTGGTGCCGTACTCCCGCTTGAACTCGTGCAGCTCGCTGCCGTCGACGAGCCTGGCGATCACCTCGCGGGGGTCGTACGGCTGCTGCACGTCGGTGGGCACGGCGGCGTAGAGGCCGTCCGGGTCGACGGCCGGCTCGACCACCTCGGCGACGTCCCATGCCGGCGCGGGGTCCCGCGGCAGCGTCGCGACGATGCCGCGCACCAGGTCCAGCGCGTGCTCGTCGTCGTCGGCGAGGTGGTCGACGACGCCGGACCGGCGGGCGTGCAGCTCGCCGCCGCCCAGCTCCTCCGCGGTGACGACCTCGCCGATCGCCGCCTGCACGAGCGGCGGGCCGCCGAGGAAGATCGTGCCCTGGTCCCGCACGATCACGGTCTCGTCGCTCATCGCGGGCACGTATGCGCCGCCCGCGGTGCACGAGCCCAGGACTGCCGCGATCTGCGGGACCCGCGCCGCCGAGAGGCGGGCCTGGTTGAAGAAGATCCGCCCGAAGTGGTCCCGGTCGGGGAACACCTGGTCCTGCAGGGGCAGGAACGCGCCGCCCGAGTCGACCAGGTACACGCACGGCAGCCGGTTCTCGAGCGCGATCTCCTGCGCCCGCAGGTGCTTCTTGACCGTGAGCGGGTGGTAGGTGCCGCCCTTCACCGTCGCGTCGTTGCACACGACCATGACCTGCCGGCCCTCGACCAGCCCGATGCCCGCGACCACCCCCGCGCCGGGCCAGGCGCCGTCGTCGATGCCGAACGCGGCCAGCGGTGCGATCTCGAGGAACGGGCTGCCCGCGTCGAGCAGGCGGTCGACCCGCGCGCGGGGCAGCAGCTTGCCGCGCGCCACGTGCGTGGCCCGCGCGCGCTCCGGCCCGCCGGCCGCGGCGGCCGCGGTGCGCTCGCGGAGCTGCTCGGCCAGCACGCGCTGCGCCGCCTCGGTCGCGCGGGCGGCGTCCGAGAGCGGGTCGACGGCGGTGGCCAGCAGGCTCACGCGGCACCATCCGACGTCGTCGGTGATGCAGCTTGTCGCGACTGCGGCAGCTCGGGCTGCCGAGAGCTCGACGAGCTGCTGGTGGCGGGCGCGCCCAGCAGCAGGGCCAGGGCCGGGTCGGCGAGGACCGCGCCCAGGTCCGCCAGGAAGCGCGCGGCCTGCTCGCCGTCCACGACGCGGTGGTCGAACGTCAGGCTCAGCGTCACCACCTGCCGCAGCGCGATCTCGCCGTCGTGCTCCCAGGGGAGGCGGCGCACGGCGCCGAGGCCGAGGATGCCGGGCTCGCCGCGGTTGAGGATCGGGGTGCCCGAGTCGACGCCGAAGACGCCGACGTTGGTGATGGTGAACGTGCCGCCCGAGAGCCGTTCAGGCGCGGTGCGCCCGTCGCGCGCCGTCCGCGTGAGCTCCCCGAGCGCCGCGGCGAGCTCGGGCAGCCCCATCGTGTCGGCGGCGGGGACGTTCGGCACGACGAGGCCGCGGTCGGTGGCCACCGCGATCCCCAGGTTCACGTGCGCGGGCCGGACGATCTCGGCGTCGCCGTCGGGCAGGTCGGCCCAGTGGCCGGTGAGCGCGGGGTGCGCGGGCAGCAGCGCGCACACGGCCCGCGCGACGAGGGCCAGCACGGTGACCCGTTCCCCCCGCGCGAGCGGGTGGGACCGGAGCCGCTCGAGCAGCTCCATGCTCGGTGTCGCGTCGACCGTGAGCTGCACGGATGCCTGCGGTGCCGTGAACGCGCTCGCCACCATCGCGGCGGCGGTGTGCTTGCGCACGCCGCGGACCGGTGTGTGCGTCTCGCCGGCGCCTGGGGTCGGGGCCGCGGCCGCGGTCTCGACGTCCTGTCGTGTCACGCGGCCGTCCGGGCCCGAGCCGGGCACGCCCGCCAGGTCGACCCCGAGCCGGCGCGCGAACGCCCGGACGCCGGGCGTGGAGCGGGCTCGCTCGGCAGGGGGCACCGCCGCGAGCGGGGTGACCTCGGCCGGCAGGAGCGTGCCCGGTGCTGGTGCTGGTGCCGGTGCCGGTGCCGGTGCCGGTGCGGGTGCCTCGGAAGGCGGCGACGGCCGCGTGGCGTAGTACCGGCGGGGCCGGCGCGTCGGGTGCCCGCCGCGCTCCGGACCTGCGCCATAGCCGACCAGCGTCGGCGTCGCGGCCTGCGGGGTCTCGACCTGCGCGGTCTCGGCTTGCGCGCTCTCCGCTTGCGCGCTCTCGGCCTCCGAAGCCTCGGCTGCGGGCTCCGCGTCCCCCGCCCCGTCACGGGCGACGTCGTCGGCCACCTCGAACGTCACGAGCGGCTCGCCCACACCGACGGTCTGCCCAGGCTCGGCGTGGAGCGCGGTGACCACGCCCGCATACGGCGACGGGATGTCGACGAGCGCCTTCGCCGTCTCGACCTCGGCGATCACCTGGTTGAGCTCGACGGTGTCGCCCGCGGCCACGTACCAGGCGACGACGTCGGACTCGGTGAGGCCCTCGCCCAGGTCCGGGAGGCGGAACTCGCGCTGCACCGTCATGGGGCCACCGCCGCGGTGGCGGCGGGCACGCGGCCCAGCACGCGGTCGACGCCGTCGAGGATGCGGTCGAGGTCCGGCACGTGGTGCATCTCGAGCTTGGGCGGCGGGTAGGGGATGTCGTGCCCCGTGACGCGCACGGGCGGCGCCTCGAGGTACTCGAAGCAGCGCTCGGTGATCGTCGCCGCGACCTCCGCGCCGACCCCGGCCTCATGCGCCCCCTCGTGCGCGACCACGACCCGGCCGGTGCGCCGCACCGACGCCGCGACGGTGTCATGGTCGACGGGGGAGAGCGACCGCAGGTCGATCACCTCGAGGGACACGCCCTCGTCGGCGGCCGCGGCTGCGGCGTCCACGGCGGTGGCGACGAGGCCGCCGTAGGTGACGACGGTGACGTCCTTGCCGGGCACCACGATGCGCGCGGCCCCCATGGGCGGCGCGTCGGCGAGCGCGGCCTCGGTGTCCACCTCGCCCTTGGCGTAGTACCGCCGCTTGGGCTCGAAGAAGATGACGGGGTCGTCGCTCGCGATCGCCTGCTGCAGCACGGTGTACCCGTCCTGCGGGGTCGCCACGGTGACGACGCGCAGGCCGGGAGTGTGCACGAAGTACGCCTCGGGCGACTCCGAGTGGTGCTCCGCGGCGCCGGTGCCTCCGCCCACCGGGATGCGGATCGTGATCGGCAGCCGCACCGCGCCCGCGGTGCGCGCATACATCCGCGCGACCTGGCTGACGATCTGGTCGAACGCGACGTAGACGAAGCCGTCGAACTGGATCTCGACCACGGGCCGGTAGCCGCGGAAGGCGAGGCCGACGGCGGTGCCGACGATGCCGGCCTCCGCGAGCGGGGTGTCGATCACGCGCCGGGGGCCGAACTCGGCCTGCAGCCCGTCGGTCACGCGGAAGACACCGCCCAGCCGGCCGATGTCCTCCCCGAGCAGCATGACGGACGGGTCGTCGGCGAGGGAGCGCCGGAGCCCGGCGCCGAGGGCCTTCGCGAGCGTGAGCGTGGTCATCGCTCGCCTCCCGCGGCGTCGTCGGCGAACCCTGCGAGGTACTGCGCGTACGCCTCCCGCTCCGCGGCCACGCCGGGGTGCGAGTCGGTGTACACGTGGTCGAAGATCGTCAGCGGCGGCGGGTCCTCGATCGCGGCGACGGCTGCCCGCAGGTCGGCGGCGAGGCGGTCGGCGGCGTCCTGCACGCGCGCCTCGGCGTCGGCGGTCAGCACCCCGAGCCCGCGCAGGTAGACGGCGAACCGCGCGAGCGGGTCACGGTGCTCCCACGCCGCGACCTCGGCCGCGTCGCGGTACCGCGTGGGGTCGTCCGCCGTCGTGTGCGGGCCACGGCGGTAGGTCACGGCCTCGATCAGCGTCGGCCCGCCGCCCGTGCGGGCGCGGTGCAGCGCGGCGCGGGTCACGGACAGCATCGCCAGGACGTCGTTGCCGTCGACCCGCACCCCGGGGAGGCCGAACCCGCGGGCGCGGTCGACGAGCGGCACGTGCGACTGCAACGAGACCGGCTCGGAGATCGCCCACTGGTTGTTCTGGCACAGGAAAACCACGGGCGCCGACCACGTGCCGGCGAAGACGAACGCCTCGTTGACGGCACCCTGGCTCATCGCGCCGTCGCCGAAGTACGCGACGGCGGCGGCCGTGCCGTCGTCGCCCGTCCCGTCGGGGCTGACCCGCTCGGCGTCGGCGAGGATGCCCAGCGCGTACCCGACGGCGTGCAGCGCGTGCCCGCCCACGATGATCTGCGGCGTGGCCATGTTGACGGCGTAAGGGTCCCAGCCGGCGCCGACGACGCCGCGCCACGCCCGCAGCAGCTCCAGCGGGCTCACGCCGCGGACGTAGGCGACCGCATGCTCGCGGTAGGTCGTGAACACGAAGTCGTCCGGGCGCAGCGCACGCGCCGAGCCGACCTGGGCGGCCTCCTGCCCCAGCAGGGGTGGCCACAGCGCGAGCTGGCCCTGTCGCTGCAGGGCCGTGGCCTCGGCGTCGATGCGGCGCACCACGACCATGTCCTCGTAGAGGCGCAGCAGCCCCGCCGCCGCCGCCTCGCCGTCGTCGACGTCCCGCAGCCATCGGTCGTGCTCCGGCCACGGGTGCCGGACGCCCTCGGCGTCCAGGAGCCGCACCGTGCCCGCGTCCCCCGGACCGGTGATGGTCACGTTCTCGCGCGCGTCGCCTGACTGTGACAGGTCGTCGCGCGTCGTCGAATCCGTGATGCCTGGCATGGTTGCCTCGCCTCGCGTCTCCGCTGGTCCTCCTCGTCGAGGACCGCCTGCTCGCAACGTAACGCCGGTCACAGAGGGCGGCCAGCACCCCTCGGCGCGCTGCGCGGAACGCTCAGCGACCAGCCGTTACGCTGATCGATGTGCGCAGCTACGACGCCGTAGACCTCGCCATCCTGGCGGCGCTCGCGGACGACCCGCGAGCGACGGTCGCCGCCCTGGCGGAGAGCCTGCACATGTCCCGGAACACGATCCACGCGCGGCTCGGCCAGCTCGAGGCGGCCGGGGCGTTCCTCGACTTCGACCGCTGCCTCAACCCTCAGTTCCTGGGCCACCCGCTCACCGCGTTCCTCGAGGTCGAGGTGCGGCAGAAGGACCTCGCCCGCATCGTGCAGGAGGTCGGGCGCATCCCCGAGGTGGTCCAGGTGTACGGGCGCAGCGGTACCGCCGACCTCCGCGTCCAGGTCGTGTGCAAGGACACGGACCATCTCTTCCGCATCGACGCGGCGATCCTGGAGATCGACGGCGTGGACCGCACGGAGACGTCGCTCGCGATGGGGGAGCTCATCCCGTACCGGCTGCGCCCGCTCATCGAGAAGGTGCGGCGGGCGCTGTGACGGCCTACGACGTCCGGCAGACGTCGACGCCGTGCCACGCGAGCAGCGTGACCAGCGCCGCATGGCCGTCCTCGACCTGCCAGTGCACCGCGGCGAGGCCCGCGGCACGCGCCCCCTCGACGTTGGCGAGGGTGTCGTCGACGAAGAGGATCGCGGCGGGCGCCGCGCCGATGCGGCGGGCTGCCGCCGTGAAGAAGGCAGGGTCGGGCTTCGCGACGCCGAGGGCGTAGGAGTAGCTGCTCGTGTCGAACAGGGCGTCGTAGCCGAGCACGGTGGCCATGTGGGCGCCCCGGTCGTAGTCCTGGTTCGTGCCGAGGTGGACGCCGTACCCGTTGCTGCGCAGCGCCTCGACGAGCGCGAACGACTCGGCGACGGGGTCGATGCGGTGCCACATGGCGTCATACACCTGCTCGGGGGAAGCGCTGGCCCCGACCTCGGCGAGGGCCGACGCGAGGAACAGGAGCAGCTCGCACTCGCCGGTGAACGTCGGCATCGCATGGTGCAGCAGGCGTATGAACTCCGGCGCACGGTCCCCGACGAACGGCTCGACGAGCGCGTGCCATCCCCCGGGAACGACCTGCACCACGCCGTCGGCGTCGAAGAGCACGTGGCGGATCTCTGAACGAGTCACGGAGCGCGTGGAGTCGGGCACGGCCCGATTGTGGCAGATCGCCCAGGTCTGCCCGTCACGATTTCGGCCGACCTGTAGACTCCGCACCAGACTTCCGGCGCGAGAGCGTCGGCGGGATCCGATGAGACAGCGGATCGAGACGCCCCGTCGCTCCACACGACGGGGCGTCTTGTTGTCTGCGACGCCTCATGGCGATGCCGGATGCACGTAGCGCAGGCGCTCCCGCAGCGTCAGGGACGCAGCGGTCGTGGCGAACGCGCGAACGGCCGCCGCCTGGCGCGCCGCCGCGTTGATGGCGAGGACCACGTTGACCGTGATCTCCGGGTCGACGAGCGGGAGCGTCCGCAGCCCGGTCGTTCCCGGGCTCTGGGTCAGGATCGTGTGCGGCGCGATGGTGGCCCACTGGCCGTCCTGGATGTAGGCCAGGAGGGAGGCCACCGACTCGGCCACGACCTGCGGATCGACGTCGACGCCGTGGGCGCCGAAGGCGTCGTCGATCACCTGGCGCACGCGCATCCGCTCGTTCAGCAGCACCAGGGGGAGCCGGGCGGCGTCCACCCAGCCGCACTGGGCGACGTCGGTCGGCATGAGCGCCGGCGCCCCGGCGAGCACGTAACGCTCCTCGTACAGCGGCAGCACCTCCAAGCCGCCCTGGTCGTCGGGCGTGAGGTAGGCGATGCCGGCGTCGAGCTCGAAGTCTCGCAGGCGTTGGTGCAGCTCCGAAGCGCTCAGGTGCTCGGTCACCTGGACGCGCACGAGCGGGTGCTGGGCGCAGAAGGCGCGGGTGATCGAGACGGTGGTCACCGCCGTCGTCGGCCCGACGCCGAGCCGCAGCGTCCCACCGACGCCGTGCTGCATCGCGCTGACCTCGGCCTTCAGGGCGTCGTGCTCGGCCAGGATCCGGCGTGCCCACCCCACGAGGCGCTCGCCCTCGGGCGTCAGACCCTCATACGCGTGGACCCGGTTGATGAGCGCCACGCCGAGCTCGGCCTCGAGCTTGGCGATGCCGGCGGAGAGCGCCGGCTGGGAGACGAAGCACCGCGCGGCCGCGCGCGCGAAGTGCCGCTCTTCCGCGACGGCGACAAAGTACTCGAGCTGGCGGAACTGCATCACGGGTCACGGTCGGGGAAGGTCGCGCAGCCCGTCAGCGGAGCGCGCCCCACCTGCACGGAGGTGCGCTCAGCCGCCGAGATGCGCTCAGCCGCCCGCGCGGCGACGCCGGTGTCCACCCCAGCAAGCGTATCGCCGCGGTGCCTCAGGCATGCGAGACGCAGGGTCGGACGCTTGGTCCGGCCCTGCGTCGTCACGTCTTACGCAGGCACCTCCGGCGACGGCGGCGCCCAGCCGGGGAAGCTCACCGGCATGCGCAGCCGGTAGTCCACCGCATCGGCCCTGTCGGCGGCGCGCATGTACCGCGGCGAGCGGTCCGTGACCTCGCCGGCCTCCGCCAGGGTGATGGTCTGGGCGGAGCGGCCGTCCGTGTAGGGCAGCACCGCGAAGGTCGGGTCGCCCACGCCTCCGCTGTCGAACCGCGCGACGTACGTCCCCGTGGGGACGGTCGTCGGACGGATGGAGGCCAGCGCTTCCGGTCGGATGACGTATGACGTGACCGTCTCCTGAATGACCACCAGGTCGGCCACTGGCTCGATCGTTGCTTTCTCGCTCATGAGGTGCCTCCGTCCGGTCCACCTCTTCCAGGATCGGCCCGACCTCAGGGCATGTCCAAGCGCGATGACCGATGAGGCGATAGCCCCGCTCTATCGCCGCGGTGCCGGGTCGTGAGAGGCGCAGCTCTCAGGGGAGCGCGATGCCCCAGCGCGCCGCATCCTCTGGGGTGTCGACGTCGTCGACGCGCGCGCCGGACGGGTCGACGCCGCGCAGCCGCAGCGGGCTCAGGAGCCTGTGCATCGCGGTCAGCGGGGGGTCGCCGCGATCCGAGAGGCGGGCCAGCAGCGCGCTGGTGCGGTACACCCCGAGCAGCCACTGCAGCCGGCCGCCGGGGTCCAGCAGGCAGAGCCCGTCGTCGTCGGGGTCCGCGCCGGCAGCGAGCAGGCGGGCGACGGCGGCCTCGGCGTCGGGCAGGTCGCCGGCGAGGAGCAGCGTCCACGGCGCGTGGTCGCCGGCCAGCAGCGCCATGCCCGCGGCCACGGCCGCGACCGGGCCGCCGTAGGGCGGGTCCTCGCGCGTGCGCAGCACGCCCGCGGGGACCGGCACGTCGCCGACGACGACGCACCGGCGCGCCTCGGCGGCGGCCGCGAGCGCGACGTCGACAAGGCGGCGCCCTCCCACGCTGAGCTCGGGCTTACGGAGCCCGCCCAGGCGGCTGCCGCGCCCGCCGGCCACGACGACGGCGTCGAAGGTGCCGTCAGGCATGGCGGTGCTCCAGGCGGGCGACGCACGTCGTGGGTGTCGTCCAGGGCTCGAGCCCGGTGACGCGCAGCTCGGGGTCGTCGGCCACCAGCCCGCGCATCAGGCCCAGGTGCAGGCGGCACACCACGGCGGCGTCGATCTCCAGCAGGTCCTTGAACGGGCACGGGCGCATCTCGATCGCCCGGGGCGGTTTGCCGACCACCTCGGGCCGGTAGCTGAGCTCGCCGAGCATGTCGACGATCCGGTCGACGCCTTCCAGGTCCTGCCGCTCGGCGGCGAGCTCGGTGCCCCACGCGTACCCGGCGGCCTCGGCCTGCTCGCCGGCGTTCGCGACCGACACCAGCTGGCGGACCAGTGCTCCGGCCAGTCCCTGGTACATCGCGGCCTCGTCCGGGGCGGGGGCGCGCGGCGCCTCGGCGCGGTACAGAGCGCGTGGGCGCCCGGCCCCTGCGCGCTTCTCGGTCTCGCGGATCACGAGCCCGTCGCGGACCAGCGCGTCCAGGTGGAAGCGGGTGGTGCTGGGGCTCAGCTGCACCGCCTCCGCGATATCGGCGAGGGGCTCCTCCTGGCCTGAGCGGCGCAGATGGTCGAGCACGTCGGCGCGCGCCGGACCCAGCCCAGTGCGCTGGACGCGCGGACGTGCTTCGGCCATCGGCGGGCCCCCTTCGTCTCTGGTCAGACCAAAATAGGCTTTCGCGAAGTTCTCGCAAGAATCCCCGCAGCGTTGTCGTTCAGCCGGCCACAGCCCGGCGCTGAGGTTGCCGCGGCCGTCGGCATGACCCCTGACGCGCTCCGTCCCGGGGTCGCGAGGCGGAGTCCGGGATGCGCTCGACGTCGTCGGCGGGATGCTGGGCTACATCGTGGAGCAGCTCGAGGGTGCTGGGCACGGGTGAGGGCAGCGGCGCGCCTGCGCCAGGCCGCCGGGCCTGCACGCAGCCGGCCTTGCAGCGGTCTTGCAGCCTGTCAGCCGACCGCTACGAGTGCGTGGGCGTGCATGTCGTGCCAGCCGTCGGCGTGCTGGAGCGCGCTGCGGTCCACGCGCTCACCGGCGAAGCCTGCCCGAGCCGCGACCGTGCACGAGGCCGAGTTGGCGGTCGAGTGCCTCAGCTCCAGGCGCGTGAACCCGACGTCCAGGGCCCATCGGGCGGCCGCCTTGGCCGCGCGCGGCGCCACGTGCCGGCCGCGTGCGGCCGGCACCGTCCAGTAGACGACCTCGGCCGCCCCGCCGAACAGGTCGAACGCGCCCAGTCCGACGCGACCGAGCAGGTGGTCGTCGCCGTCGACGACGGCCCAGCCCGCCCCCTCGCCCGTCGGCCAGAGGTCGTTCCAGCCGGCCAGCAGCAGGCGCGCGGCCTCGTCCGAGTCCAGGCGACGCACGTGCCAGCGCTGGATCGCCGGGTCCTCGTACGCGGCACGCACAGCGGGAGCGTCGTCGTCGCGCCACGGGCGCAGCGTCAGGTCGTCGCCCGCGCGGAGCACGGGCTGCGCGTCGGCGTCGAACCGGATGCGGACCGCAGGAACCACCCGACGGGGTACGGCTTCTCCCGAGTGCCGTCCGGCGCGGCTCACACGCCCCGCAGCCGGTGGTAGGCAGGGCAGTCGAAGGGATCCCGCGCGGCCAGCCCCACCTCGTTGAGGTAGCGCACCACGATCGCGTAGGAGCGCACGAGGCTGGTCTCGGTGTACGGCACCCCTTGCGAGGCGCAGTGCTCGCGCACCAGCTCGCGTGCCCGGCCCAGGTGCGGGCGCGGCATGCTGGGGAACAGGTGGTGCTCGATCTGGTAGTTGAGGCCGCCCATGAGGACGCTCATGACGGGACCGCCGCGGATGTTGCGCGAGGTGAGCACCTGCTTGGCGAAGAAGTCGATGCGGCTGTCGGCAGGGATGATCGCCATGCCCTTGTGGTTGGGCGCGAACGAGGCGCCCATGTAGACCCCGAACACGGCCAGCTGGACGCCGAGGAACGCGGCCGCCAGCCCGAGGGGGAGGAACCAGACCAGCGCGCCGACGTAGAGCGTCAGCCGCACGGCGATCGTGACGAGCTCCAGCGCGCGGGTGCGTCGTTCGGTGCGCGGCCCGGTCAGGAGCGACCGGATCGACGTCAGGTGCAGGTTGATGCCCTCGAGCGTCAGCAGCGGGAAGAACGCCCACCCCTGCACCCGCAGGAGCGGACGGAGCCACCGCCGCTGGGCGCGCGCGCCCTCCGCGGTGAACACGATGGTGTCGTTCTCGATGTCCGGGTCCTTGCCGACCCGGTTCGGGTTGGCGTGGTGACGCGAGTGCTTGGTCATCCACCACGAGTAGCTGATCCCCACCACGCCGTTGGCGAGGAAGCGACCGAGCCGGTCGTTCGCGGGCCCCGACGTGAGCACCTGGCGGTGCGCCGCCTCGTGCGCGAGGAAGGCGCACTGGGTCAACAGGACCCCGAGGGCGCCCGCCGGCAGGAGCTGCCACCACGAGTCACCGAGAACGACGATGCAGGCGATCACGCCGGCGAGGGCGACGGCGAGCACACCACCGGTCCACGCGTAATAGCGATAGGCACGGCGCAGCAGCCCGACCTCGCGCACCGTCCGCGACAACGCGGTGTACGTGCTGGTGTTGCGCGCCTCCCGGCGGGCAGTGGGGGCGGTCAGCGGCATGATGCCTCGCAGCGGTCGGTGTCGACTTCCCAGCCGCGGAGGGCGGACATACACCCGTGGAGCAGATACCCCGACCCTACGGGACCGTAGGTTGCGCGCGCACATCGGGCGTGTGGACGTCCTGCACAGGTCTCGGCCCATCGGCCGGCTCAGCTCGGCGACGGCGGCACCGCCGCCGCGGCGATCCTGTCGACGAGGCTCTACCCCAGCTTCGACAGCAGCCGCGCGAGCTCCCGCCGCTGCGCCCCGGTCAGCGGCGCCAGCACCGCCTCGTGCACCTGGTCGATGGTGGCCTCCAGTCGGGCGAGCATCTGGGTGCCGGCCGGGGTGAGCGTGACGATCTTGCGCCGTCTGTGCTCGGGGTCGGCGCTCCGCTCGACGAGCCCGCGGGCCTCCAGGTCGACGGTCGCGGCCGTGACGTCGCTGCGGTCGATGCCGGTGTCGCGGCCGAGGTCCGCCTGGCTCGCGGCCCCCCACTCGGCGAGCGCGGCCAGCAGCCGGTAGTGATGGCCGCGCAGCCCGTACTCCTCGAAGCCCCGGGCCAGCAGCGCCGACGATCGCGCCGCGACGCGGCTCAGGATCCAGAGCGGGCGGCCGACGAGCCGCTCCGGGAGCCGACGGATGCGGTCGTGGTCCACAGGCATGCGCCCCAGCGTAACCATTGCGGGTCCCGCCAACATTCGCTATGTTGGCCAGGCCAACACTTCGCGGAGAAGGAGACTCGATGGACACGGGTGCCCAGGCCTCGACCCAGACCGCGCAGCACCGCCACGGGCTGCGTGGCCAGCGGGCCATCAACGTCGTCGTGCGCGGCCTGCTGCGGACGCCCGGTCCGGCCTCGCTCCTCGGGCGGCGGCTCGTCGTGCTGTCTTTTATGGGCCGCGCATCGGGGCGCCGATACGCGGTCCCCGTGGCCTACCTTGCAGACGGCGACGACCTGCTCGTCGGTACGTCCTCCGGGTGGAAGCGCAATCTGCGTACGGGCGATGTCGTCCCGGTCAGACTGAAGGGCCGGTCGCGTCGAGCGCGCGTCACGGTTTGCACCGCGAGGCCCGACGTCGTCGCCGCCTACGGCCTCATGGTCCGCGCCAACCCCGCGTTTGCGCGGCTCAACGGCGTGCGCGTCGTCGACGGCGTGCCGGACGAGGCGGCCCTGTGCCGGGCGTGGGAGGCCGGCGCGTGGGCGATCCGGCTGACGCCCTTGAGCGACTGACGAGTCGACCGCGCGTCCCGATCCGCTTCTGACACCGGCGGTGCGCGGCTGATCCAAGATCCATCCGGCGTCCAGGCGCGTCATGGGTTCTTCGATCGGCATCGGGTAGCGGAGGAAGGCCTCTTGTGCCGCCGCGAATCGTGCATGTAGCGTTAAAAGTGAACTCACGGCCGAGGTTCTCCGCAACAATGATGTTAGCGCTCACATGGCCCAGCCAGATGACCCGCCCGGTGACGATGTCGTGCTGCGGCGGCGTGGCGGCTACGTGCCCTCTGGAGCCCGACCGAGCAGGAGTGAACGTGAGAAGAAGCAGGAAGACCGCACTCCCCACGATGGGGTTGGCCGTCGCGCTGGCGCTGACTTCCCTGGTCGCCGTCACCGCGTCGACCCTCCCGGCCGCCGCGGCGAGCGGCAACCTCTTGACCAACCCCGACATGGAGAACGGCACCACGGGCTGGACCGTCTTCGGCGCTGGGTCGCTGGCGTCGGTGACGAGCCCGGTGCACGGCGGCTCACACGCGCTGTCGCGGACGGGGCGGACCGCGGCGTGGAACGGGCCCGCGCAGGACGTGACCGCCAAGGTCACGAACAACACGAACTACACCGGCAGCGTCTGGGTGCGCTCGGCCAGCGGATCCCCTGCGGCGCGGCTTACGCTGCGGGTCACCGTGGGGAGCACCTCGTCGTACGTGACGCTGGACCAGAAGTCGGTGAGCTCGTCAGGGTGGACGGAGCTGACCGGCACCAAGGACGTGTCGTGGTCGGGGACGCTGGCCTCGGCCTCGTTCTACGTCGAGACTGCCGACGGCACCGACAGCCTGTACGTCGACGACGCCTCCCTGGTGAGCAACTCGACGTCGACCCCGCCGCCGTCGGGTGGTTCGTGCTCGCTGCCGTCCACGTACACGTGGTCCTCGACCGGCGCGCTCGCCACCCCCAAGTCGGGCTGGGCCTCGCTCAAGGACTTCACCACTGCCGAATACAACGGCAAGCACCTGGTCTACGCCACCACGCACGACACTGGTTCGACCTGGGGCTCGATGGCGTTCGCGCCGTTCTCGAGCTGGTCGGACATGGGCTCGGCCACCCAGACCGGGATGTCGTCCGCGGCAGTAGCGCCGCAGCTGTTCTACTTCGCGCCGAAGGCCATCTGGGTTCTGGCCTACCAGTGGGGGGCGGCCGCGTTCATGTACCGGACCTCCAGCGATCCCACCAATCCCAACGGCTGGTCCGCGGCCAGCGCGCTGTTCTCCGGGTCGATCTCCGGCTCCAGCACCGGGCCCATCGACCTGACGCTCATCGGTGACGGCTCGACCATGTACCTGTTCTTCGCGGGCGACAACGGCAAGATCTATCGTGCGAGCATGCCGATCGGGAACTTCCCCGGGAGCTTCGGCACGTCGTCGACCACGGTCATGAGCGACACGTCGAACAACCTGTTCGAGGCGCCCCAGGTCTACAAGGTCCAGGGCCAGAACCAGTACCTCATGACGGTCGAGGCGATCGGCGCGAACGGACGGTATTTCCGCTCGTTCACCGCGAGCAGCCTCTCCGGCTCGTGGACGGCGCAGGCCGCGACCGAGGCCAACCCGTTCGCCGGCAAGGCCAACAGCGGAGCCGCCTGGACCAACGACATCAGCCACGGCGAGCTCGTGCGCGCGAGCAACGACCAGACCATGACGATCGACCCGTGCAACCTGCAGCTGCTGTACCAAGGCCGGTCGCCGAGCTCCGGCGGGGACTACGGTCTGCTGCCGTACCGGCCGGGCCTCCTTACCCTGCAGCGATAGCCTTCACGGCACCGTCGGCGCGGACGCCGCTCCGGATGAGCGGCGTCCGCGCCACGTTGGATGGCGACCCTCAGTGGTCTGGGGCGCCGCGCGCCCCACCAGGTCAGTGGGCTCCTCCGGCATGGCAGCTGTTGACAGGGCCCTGGACGACCAGTGGACTGGGGAAACTGTCCGTACAAAACGGACGGATCCGTACCGGTCGACGATGACCGGACTGGGAGGAGCGTTCCATGCACAGGTTCGTCCGCCGTCCCGCAGCGCTGCTGGCCACGGTCGTGGCCGCCGTCGCACTCACCGCAGCCCCGACCGCCGCCGGACCACCCCGAGCGGCCTCACCGAGCGAGATCGAGCGTGCGCAGGCCGCGTTCGAGAAGCTGCCGCTGGCTTCTACCCCACCGATGGGCTGGAACAGCTGGAACACGTTCGGCTGCAACATCGACGACGAGCTGATCCGCGACACCGCCGACGCGATGGTCGCGTCCGGGATGAAGGACGCCGGGTACGAGTACGTCAACATCGACGACTGCTGGATGGCGCCCACGCGCGACGCCGACGGCAACCTCCGGGCGGACCCGGTCCGGTTCCCCGCCGGGATCAAGGCCGTCGCCGACTACGTGCACGGGCTCGGCCTGAAGCTCGGCATCTACTCCTCCGCGGGCACCGCCACCTGCGCCGGCTTCCCCGCGAGCCTCGACCACGAGATGGCTGACGCACGGAAGTTCGCCGAGTGGGGCGTGGACCTGCTCAAGTACGACAACTGCAACAACCAGGGGCGGCCCGCGATCGAGCGGTACACGGCCATGGCGGAGGCCCTCGCCGCGTCCGGGCGGCCGATCGTCTACAGCATCTGCGAGTGGGGCTCCAACGACCCGTGGCTCTGGGCGGCCAAGGCGGGCGGCCACTACTGGCGGACCACCGGCGACATCAATGCCTCCTGGGGGTCCGTGATGGGCATCCTCGACCAGCAGGTGGGGCTCGAGGCGTACTCGGGGCCGAACGGCTGGAACGACCCGGACATGCTCGAGGTCGGCAACCCCGGACTGACGTTTGAGGAGTCGCGCGCGCACATGAGCCTGTGGGCGCTCCTCAACGCGCCGTTGATCGCGGGCAACGACCTGCGCTCCATGCCGGCCAGCACGGTCGCCATGCTTACCGACCCGGACATCATCGCCATCAACCAGGACTGGGGCGGCGTCCAGGGCCACAAGATCGCCGACGCCGGCGACCAGGAGGTCTGGGCCAAGCCCATGTCCGACGGCGGGGCCGCGGTGGTGCTGCTCAACCGCGGGTCCGGCGGCGCCACCGTGACGACGGATGCCGCGGCGCTCGGCCTCGCGGCCGCGCCCGCGTACTCCGTCTCCGACGCATGGAGCGACGAGGCCTCCGAGACGCGCGGCACGATCCGAGCCTCGGTGCCGTCGCACGGTGCTCGCACGTTCCTCGTCGAGCCCGCCAAGCCGGCGCACCTCGCCCCCGCCGTCTCGGCCGACGTGGCCACGGACGGCTACGTCGACCCGGGCGAGAGCTTCACGACCGACGTCACCGTGACCAACGACGGGTTCACGGCGGTGCAGGGCCTCGCCGTCTCGCTCGAGGTACCGGACGGCTGGACCGTCCAGCGCGGGTCCAGCTCGCCGTCCGCGGTGGTCCCGCCCGGCGCATCGAGGACGACGTCGTTCCGCGTGACCGCTCCCGTCCAGGCGGCCACGGGCAGCTACGAGCTACGCGCCACGGTGCGCTGGACCGGCGTGGACGGCACCGCGCACACCACGACGGGGATCGGTGCCGCCGCCGTCGCCACCGCACCGCGCGGCGACCGCTGGCTGAGCGACCTCGACCCCCTGCGAGCGCAGGTGGGCTGGGGTGATCTGCAGCTCGACCGGAGCGTGGACGGCAACCCGATCACCATCGGAGGGACCCGGTACGCCAAGGGCGTCGCCGCGCACGCAGCGTCCGAGGTCGCGTACTACCTCGGCGGTGTGTGCGACGCGTTCCGCGCCGACGTCGGGATCGACGACGAGGTGGGCGACCGCGGCTCCGTGACCTTCACGCTGCTGGGCGACGGGAAGGTGCTCGCGGAGACCGGGGTGCTCACGGGTGCCGACGCCGCCGTGCCGATCGAGGCAGACGTCACCGGCGTGCAGGAGCTCGAGCTGCGCGCCGGCACGGCGGACGGCGGCAACAGCTACGACCACGCCGAGTGGGCGGCCGCCCAGGTCTCCTGCGCCGGGCCGGTCGGCACGGTCACCGCCACGCCTGACGGGACCGTCGAGGTCCCGGCGGGCGGGACGGTCAAGGTCGCCGCCACCCTCACGGTCGCGGAGGGCGACGTCTCCGACGCCTCGCTGGCCCCGTACGCGCCGACAGGGTGGACGGTCTCGGGTGCGCCCGTGACGGCCGCCGCGCTCGCGCCCGGCGACACGCTGACCGGGACGTGGACCCTGACCGCGCCCGCCGGCGCCGACCCTGGGACGGTCAAGGTGCCGGTCATCGCCACATTCCACGGCGCGGACGACCCGGACGGGCCGCTGGTCGTCGACCGTGACGTGGTGACCGCGTCCGTGCTGCCCGAGGGCTGGCTCCTCACCCGGGAGGCCGAGGCCGCTGGCAACGCGCGCGGCGGCGCGGCGGTCGTGGCGTCCTGCGGCGCCTGCTCCGGTGGGCAGAAGGTCGGGTTCCTGGGCAACGGCCCGGCGAACGACCTGACGGTGACGGGCCTCGACGTCACGCAGGCCGGTCAGTACCGGCTCATCGTCGACTACCTCGTGTCCGGCATGCGCACGCTGAACCTCAGCGTGAACGGCGGGCCCACGGTGGCGCTGCAGGTCAGCGGGTCGTCGTTCAGCACGCCGACCAGCGCCTCGATCACGGTCACGCTCGCCGCGGGGACGAACACGGTGCGGTTCTTCAACGACACCGCATACGCGCCCGACGTCGACCGGGTGATCGTCGCGCGGACCTGAGCCCACGTCCGAGGCCCGTCGCCCGTTGAGGGCGGCGGGCCTCGCCGTGCGGTGCGTGTGCGGCGAAAGCCCTGGAGACGGACCCAGCGAGCTCACGCTCGGGGTGTCGCCGCACGAAAAAGGCTCCCGACCTGGCGTATCGCCTGGTCAGGAGTAATCACCCAACAACCGAACGCCTGCTAAGTCTCCCGTGTGCGGCCTGACCTGCGACTTCTCGTCCTGGCAGTGCGGGCAACAGAGCCATCGGAGTACCCCAGTCCTGCGCCTAGACCGTGCGGCAGACGTCCGGCGCGAGAGCGTCGGCGGGATCCGAAAGAGACAGTGGATCGAGACGCCCCGTCACTCCACACGGCGGGGCGTGGTGTTGCTTGGAACGCAACCACTGACCATGCATCTCGCCCGCGCGTGACTCTGCCGGCCGCGACGCGCGTCCACAGAACCCGGACATGGCGTGGGCCACCGGCGTCGTGCGTCACCTGTGGGCACGGGGGCGGTCTACCCGCGAGCGCGCTTGCGTGCGAGCCCTCGGTCGCGAGACCGCTGATCACTGTGCTGGTCGTGATGGCGTCGTTGCTCGCTCTGCCGCCGTGAAAAGACCTGGCGGGCGGGTGATAGACAACCCTGTGTGAACCCCACTTTCGACTTCACGGACCTGCTCGGGCACCTCGACGACCGTTCGGCGGCGTTCCGTGCGACCGTCGACGCCGCGCCCGACATCGACGTTCCAGTGCCGAGCTGTCCGGAGTGGACCTTGTTCGACCTGGCCGCGCACCTGGGCGGGGGCGACCGCTACTGGGCGGAGCTCGTAGCCACCGGTCCCGCGGACGCTCCGTCGGACGCGGCCGTCGCCGCGCGAACCGCCGTCCCCGCGCCGCGCGATCGCGAGGCTCTCGTCGCGTGGCTGGACGACTCGACGCGGCTGCTCGTGGACGTGCTGCAAACGGCCGGGCCGGACCGCGGCTGCTGGGCGTGGTATGGATTCCAGTCGCCGCACACGTCGGCCAGCGTGGCTCGGCACCGGCTGCAGGAGACGACCGTGCACACGTACGACGCCCAGCTCAGCTGGGGCGTCGAGGCGGCGCTGCCGGCCGACGTCGCGCTCGACGGCGTCGAGGAGTTCCTCTTCTCCTGCGTCTCGACGACGAGCCCGTGGCCACACCATCCCGCGACGTTCGACCTCCGCACCTCGTCCGGTCACGGCTGGCGTCTGGAGGTGGACGGCGACGGCGCCCGGTCCATCCGTCTGGACGCCGCCGCACCCGAGGTCTCCGCGAGCGTTGGCGTCACCGGCACGGCGAGCGACCTGGTCCTCTACCTCTACGACCGTCTCCCCGCCGACGCCCTCCAGGTCACCGGTGAGGCGGGACTGCTCGACCTCCTCCGCGCCTGGGAGCCCGAGGACTAGCAACGTCCGCGCTGCGGGGTTCCTCCGGGGCTGCGAGGCCAAAGGAAGTACGACCCAGTCGCACGTACTGCCGAGGCCGCTTCAGGCCCTTCGCCCACGCGCAGGACCCGCGCGTGAGCGCAAGGATCGGGGGCCTCCCACTACGGTTCGCCAGCGAGTCGGCAGCCGCTCCCACGAGCCCTCAACAGGGCCGGCGTCGACGACGCCGCGGACTTGACCCCCACGCCCGCTTCAGATCATCGGGCAAGCAAAAGGCCAGGTCAGGAGTGAGAACTCCTGCCTGGCCCGGTGCGAGGGCAAGTATTGCCCTGCGTGTCCGGAGGGGGACTTGAACCCCCACGCCCTATACGGGCACTAGCACCTCAAGCTAGCGCGTCTGCCATTCCGCCACCCGGACAGGTGACCCGATCCGGCGTTTCCGCCTTCTCGGTGCGGGGAAGAACATAGCACGCGGCCGGCGCCGCTCCGAAATCGCGTCCACCGCTCCGTGCTTGCGCCCCGTGCAAGGGGCAGACTGGGCGGCACGACGACGGCGCACGGCCGCCCGAGTGCATCCTGGGAGGTAGAGCCCGTGACGGACGAGCGGCTGACGCTGAGCCCGGAGGCCCGGAGAGTCGTCGCAGCGCGCCACGAGGGGGATGCCGGCGCCGAAGCGGAGAACGTCCCCCAGTGGCTCCGAACCTCGGCCGGGTGGTCGTGGCGGTTCGTCGCCCTCGTGGCGGCCGTCTCGCTGCTCGTCTTCGCCGTCGTGCACGTCCGGCTCGTGTTCGTCGCGGTCTTTCTCGCCCTCGTCATGACGTCGGTGCTCAAGCCCCTCGCCGACCTGTACAGCCGCGTGATGCCGCGCGGGCTCGCCGTCGCGCTCTCGCTCCTCAGCGCGTTCGTCTTCGTCGGGGGTCTGGTCACCTACGTCGTCGCGTCCGTCGCGGGACAGTGGCAGTCGCTCGCCGACCAGTTCACCACGGGCATCGACCAGATCATCTCCTGGGTGCAGCACGGGCCGCTGCCCTTCGACTTCTCCCGGGCGCAGATCGACGACGCCATCGCGTCGGGCCACCAATGGGTGGCGGACAACAGCGCCAACCTCGCCACCACAGCCGTCGCGAGCGCCGGCACCGTCGCCCAGGCCTTCGCCGTGCTCGCGCTCTCGATCTTCTGCACGGTGTTCTTCCTGATCTCGGGCGGCGGGATGTGGCGGTGGTTCCTCGGGCAGGTGCCCGCAGGCCACCGAGGGCGTTGGGACGACGCCGCTGCCGCTGGCTGGTTCACCTTCTCGGGGTATGCGCGGGGCACCGTGATCATTGCCGTCACCGACGGGATCCTCGCCGGGATCCTGCTCGCCGCACTCGGGATCCCGCTCGCGGCACCGCTCGCCGTGCTCGTGTTCATCGGAGCGTTCATCCCGCTGATCGGCGCGCCCTTGGCGATGGTCATCGCGGCGGTGGTGGCGTTGGCGGCGGAGGGGCCGGTCAAGGCGCTGGCCGTGACGATCGGCATCGCGCTCATCGGTCAGCTCGAGGGGCACGTGCTGCAGCCCCTCATCATGGGCAAGCAGGTGGCGCTGCACCCGGTGGTGATCGCGCTCGGCGTCACCGCCGGTACCGTGCTCGCCGGCATCCTGGGCGCTGTCGTCGCGGTGCCCGTGATGGCGGTGACGTGGACCGTCTACAGCCGGCTGCGGCCGCGGCCCGACGAGCTCGACGAACCGCCGCCCGAGGATGGCGGGGGCGACGGGGCTGCGGCAGGCGCCTGAGGACGCCGTCAGCCCGGCAGCTCCTGGAGCAGCGCCGCGGCGAGCCGTTCGTAGTCGCCGATGGCGTTGTACAGCTGCGCCGACAGCCGCACCAGCCCGATGCCGCGCCATGGCACGACCTGGGCCTCGATGCGGTGTGCGTCGGCGAGCCGCAGGCGCAGCGACGCCGCGCCCGCGTCGTCGTCGGCGGTGCCGGGCGGGAGCGGGACGAGGCGCATGCTCACGAGGTCGTCGCCGAGGCTGCCGTCCAGCGCGGCGTCGAGCAGGTCGCGGCGGGGTCCGTTCGCCGGCCAACGCTCGGCCGCGGCCGCGGCGACGAGCCGCTGACCCTCGCGCGCGAGCGCCCCGTTGCGAGTACGGACGGCGGCGGGGCCGAGCGACTCGAACAGGTCGAGCGCGGCGGACGTGGCGAGCCAGGGGGAGTGGTCGAGGCTGCCTCCCCTCTCGAGCGCGAGCGGGAAGCCCGAGCCCGCGTCCCAGGAGACGACCAGCGGCCGCAGCCCCGCGCGGTGCTCGGGCGCGACCACCAGCGCGGCCGACGGACGCGGCGCGAACGCCCACTTGTGGAGGTTGCCGAACCAGTAGTCGGCGCCCGTCGCCGCGACGTCGACGTCGAGCATCCCGGGCGCGTGCGCGGCGTCGACCAGGACCGGCACGCCGCGTTCGTGCAGCGCGGCGACGAGGCGGTCGACCGGGAAGAGGCGCGCGGTCCCTGACGCGACATGGTCGACGACCGCGAGCCGGGTGCGCGCGGTCACGCCGGCGGTGATGCGGGCGACCACCTCGTCGTCGTCGGCGAGGAGCGGAACGGCGACCTCGCGCACGACGGCGCCGGTCCGTGCCGCCACCTCCCGGACGGCGAGCGTGACGGCGCCGTAGCCGTGGTCGGTCACGAGGAGCTCGTCGCCGGGGGCCGGCTCGATCGAGCGCAGCACGAGCGTCGCGGCGGCGGAGGCGTTGGTCATGAGGGCGACGCCGTCGTGGTCGGCGCGGAGGAACGCGGCGACCCGCGCGCGGGCGTCGTCGACGGCGTCGGCCTGGACGCGGGTGAAGAACGCCATCGGGTTGGCCTCGGCCTGCTCGCGCCAGCGCCGCTGGACCTGCTGGACGGCGACCGGGACGGCTCCGAAGGACCCGTGGTTGAGGTGGGTGACGGTGGGGTCGAGCGTGAAGAGGTCGGTGCGGGCCCGGTCGATGCTCACGCGGGCACGGTAGTCCCGGGACAGGTCGCGGGGAGGACTGGCATGCTGCGCGGATGGAACCGTTCGTGCTGGCAGGCAACCATGTGCGGCTCTCGGTGCCCACCGTGGCCGACGTCGACCGCATCACCGAGATCTGCCAGGACCCGGAGATCCAGCGGTGGACGACCGTGCCCAGCCCCTATCGGCGCGAGCACGCCGAGGGCTTCGTCACGACGATCGTGCCCCAGGGCTGGGCGCAGGAGAACGGCTTCACCTGGGCCGTCCGCGCACCCGGCGACGTGCGCCCCGGTGACCCTGAGCCGCCGGTGCTCGGCATGGTGGACATCCGGCTCGACGACGGGCCGCCGGGGCAGCGCTCGGGCGAGTTCGGCTTCTGGACGGCGCCCGACGCGCGCGGGCGGGGGCTCATGACGGAGGCGGCGCGGCTCGTCGTCGACTTCGGCCTCGACCCTGAGGGCCTTGGGCTCGCCCGTGCCGTGTGGCGTGCCGAGGTCGGCAACTGGGCGTCGCGCCGGGTCGCGTGGAAGCTTGGCGTGCGGGTCGAGGGGCAGGTGCGCGGGATGCTGGTGCACCGCGGGGATCGCGTGGACGGCTGGATCGGGACGCTGCTGCCGGGGGACCGGCGCGAGCCGAACGAGCCGTGGCCGGCCGACCTGGTCGCTCACCCGGGAAGCCGGGGCCGACGACCGTCGTCGTGATCGTGGACGCGTTCCGTCCCGCCTGACACGGCACGCCGGCGGCGCGCGTCCACGAGCACGTCCACGTTGTCGGTGAGCTGCTCGACGGTCCCGACCCCCACAGGCAGCGCCCGGATCGCGGGATCTGCGATCGACTCGACGACCGCGGGGACCAGCGAAGGCTCGACGGCGAGGTACGGCCGGTCGAAGAACGGCACCAGCGCGGGCGTGCGTGTCGGCAGCCCGACCTGGCCCTGGAACACGGCCAGGCGCTCCAGCGCGGCCCGCAGGGCGTCGTTCCGCTCGGACCAGGTGGCGGCCGAGAGCGTCGCCCCCAGCGCGGCGCCGACCGACGCATCGACGGGCAGGGTGCGAAAGACGGTCCCGCGCCACTTCGGGTAGGGCGTCCACGCGCGGCACAGCGTGAACGCCAGGTGCACGGCGACGTCGACGAGCCGGGCCGCGATGACCCGCGAACCCAGGTCGTCCCCACGGTCGCCGGCGCGGGCCATGAGGGGCAGCTCCTGGTCGAGCCGCCGCCAGTCGCAGGCGACGACGTAGCGCCAGACGTCGTCCGGGTACCACGTCAGGTCGCGGCGCAGGCACGTCAGCTCGCCGGTCTGGTCCTCGAAGACCTCGCCCGACACCACCTCCAGCGCCGCCTGCCCGGACAGTGACAGCCAGTCGGACGTGGTCGTGCTGTCGCGTGGGTCGAACCCGAGCGTGCCGCGCGCGAACGCAGCCACGGTGGACACGTCGACGGCGAGCCGCTCCTGCTCCGATCCCGAGAAGCGCATCCGGACCGGATGCCCGCGGAACTCACCGGGGAGGTGTCGCTCCAGGACGCCGCGGACGCGGGCGACGTCGGGCTCGGCCACGAACAGCTGGAGGCGCAGGCCCCAGTCGTGGTCTCGCGACATGGCGTCGTCGACGCCGAGGACGTCGGAGCCTGCACCGACCCGGGCGGCCGCGCGCGGCACATCGGGGCACCAGCGTTCCAGCACTGGGCGCACCACGGCGTCGTGGTAGTCGTGCGCGAGAGCGATTCCCCCGCGGTCCGCGGCGTGTTCACCGGTCACGGTCGAAAGGTAGCCGGGCGCGGTCGCGATGCCGCATCCATTGCCGGCAGCGCGCGAACTCGCACGGCAAAGGTGTTGCCGAACACCCCGCCGTCGTGCGACTCTCGGCAACGTCCCCGCGGCCTCCGCCGCGCGTGAGAGGGGACGGCTCCCAGCACCGAAGGACCGAGGGAATGACGGGTCTCCGCACCGCCGCCTGACCGGCGCCGCCCCTGCCACGGCAGGGATGTCGGCGCACCAGCCGACCCTCGGAGACTTCCTCATGCCTGCCCCCGCACCTTCTGCCGTCCTGCGCGACCTCACCTTCTCCTGGCCCGACGGCGCCACGCCCATCGCCCACGTCTCCGGCGCGTTCGGCGCCGGCCGCACCGGGCTCGTCGGCCTCAACGGAGCCGGCAAGTCCACGCTGCTGCGCCTCGTCGCGGGCCTGCTGCGCCCGACGTCGGGCTCCGTCGCGGTCACCGGCGTCGCCGACTACCTGCCGCAGCGCCTCACGCTCGACACCCACCTCACAGCGGCCCACCTGCTCGGGATCCGCGAGGTGGTCGACGCCGTGCGGGCGATCGAGTCGGGCGACGTGCGCCCCGAGCTGTTCGACGTCGTCGGCGACGCCTGGGACGCCGAGGAGCGCGCCGTGGCCGCGCTCGGCGCGATCGGGCTGCCGACCGACGTCGACCGCGCCGTCGGCACGCTGTCCGGCGGGGAGGCCGTGCTCACGGCCGTCACCGGCGTCCGGCTGCGCGGGGCGGACGTCGCGCTGCTGGACGAGCCGACCAACAACCTCGACGGCGCCGCGCGCGAGCGCCTCCATGAGCTGGTGCGCACCTGGCGCGGCGCCCTGGTCGTCGTCTCGCACGACCGCGCGCTGCTCGACCTCGTCGACGAGACGGCCGAGCTGCGTGCCGGTGCGCTCGAGACGTTCGGGGGCACCTACTCCGCCTACGAGGCGCAGCTCGCCGCCCAGCAGGAGGCGGCCCGCCGCGGCCTGCGGGACGCCGAGGCGGTGCTGCGTCGTGAGAAGGCCGAGCGCATCAAGGCCGCCGAGCGCATCGCGCACTCCGAGCGGCGCGGCCGCAAGGACGTCGCCGAGGCCCGCTACGTCAAGGCGGCGATCAACGACCGGCGCAACTCCGCGGAGAAGTCGCAGGGCGCGCGGAGGACCCAGGCGAGCGCCAAGGAGGACGCGGCGCGCGCCGCCGTCGAGGCCGCCGAGCGTGCGGTGCGCGACGACGACCGCATCGCCGTCGACCTGCCCGACCCGGGCGTCGCACCCGGGCGCCGCCTGGCCGTGCTCCCCGGCGCGGACGGGCGCGACGTCGTGATCCAGGGACCCGAGCGGGTCGCGCTCACCGGCCCCAACGGGGCGGGCAAGACGACGCTGCTCGAGAAGCTGGTCGGCGGGCAGGGTCTGCTCACCGACCGTGTCGGGTACCTGCCGCAGCGCCTCGACCTGCTCGACGACGACGCCACCGTGCTCGACTCTGTGCGCGCCGGGGCGCCGGACGTCCCGCCCGGGGAGCTGCGCGGGCGGCTCGCGCGCTTCCTCGTGCGGGGCGACGCCGTCGACCGTCCGGTGGTTACGCTGTCCGGCGGCGAGCGGTTCCGGGTCACGCTGGCCCGGCTGCTGCTCGCCGACCCGCCCGCCCAGCTGCTGGTGCTCGACGAGCCGACCAACAACCTCGACCTCGCCTCGGCCGACCGGCTCGTCGAGGCGCTCGCGGCGTACCGGGGGGCGCTGCTGGTCGTCAGCCACGACCGGGCGTTCCTCGACCGGCTCGGGCTCGACGCCGAGCTGGCACTCGACGGCGGTGCGCTCCAGCGCGTTCGCTGAGGTGAGGGTGTTGGATGGGCGCGTGACTCCCTTCGACGAGCGGTCCGCCCTGCCCTACGAGCTGCCCGACTACGCCGCGATCCGGCCCGAGCACTACGAGCCGGCGATCCTCGCGGGCATGGCGGCCCAGCGCGCCGAGGTCGACGCGATCGCCGGGAGCCCCGAGCCGCCGACGGTCGAGAACACGCTCGAGGCGCTCGAGCGCTCCGGCCTCCTGCTGGGCCGGGCGCTCGTGGCGTTCCACAACCAGCTCGCTGCGGACGCGACGCCGTTCCTCGAGGACGTCGAGGAACGGCTCGCGCCGCAGCTCGCCGCACACCGGGACGCCATCCTCATGGACCGGTCGCTCTTCGCCCGCCTCGAGGCGCTCGAGGCGCAGGCGGGCGACGACACCGCGCCGGACGCCCGGTGGCTGCTGCGGCGCCGGCTCGTGGACGCGCGCCGCGCCGGCGTCGCGCTCGACGACGCCGCGCAAGCCACGCTGCGTGATCTCAACGCGCGGCTGACCACGCTCGAGGCGCAGTTCGGGCGCAAGCTCCTCGCGGGCGCGAACGCGGCGTCCGTGCTGGTCACCGACGAGGCCGAGCTCGACGGGCTCGCCGACGACGCCAAGGCCGGCGCCCGCGCCGCCGCCCTGGCGCGCAGGCACGAGGGCTGGCTGCTCGAGATGCAGCTGCCCACCCACCAGAACGTCGTCGCGGCGCTGACCGACCGGGCACTGCGCGAGCGGGTCCAGCGCGCCTCCGAGGGTCGCGGCGCGGACGGGTCCGAGCACGACACCCGGGCCGTGCTCCTCGAGATCGTGCGCCTGCGGGCCGAGCGGGCGCGGCTGCTCGGGTACCCGCACCACGCGGCGTACGTCGCGGAGGACGCCACCGCCCAGACGGCCGAGGCCGTCGCCGCCATGCTCGAGCGGCTCGCGCCGCCCGCCGTCGCGAACGCCCGCGCCGAGGCGGCGGACCTCGAGGCGGCGCTGCGCGCCGACGCCGGGCCCGACGCCGAGCTGCGCGCCTCCGACTGGGCCTTCTACGCCGAGCGCGTGCGCAAGGAGCGGTATGCGCTCGACGACGCGCTGCTGCGGCCCTACCTCGAGCTCGAGCGCGTGGTCCGCGACGGCGTGCTCGAGGCCGCCCACCGGCTCTTCGGGCTCTCGTTCACCGAGCGGGACGACCTCGCCGGGTACCACCCCGACGTGCGCGTGTTCGAGGTCTTCGACGCGCCCGAGCCGGGCGAGAAGGACCAGGGCCTCGGGCTCTTCCTCGCCGACTACTACACGCGCGAGTCCAAGCGCGGTGGCGCCTGGATGAACAACCTCGTCGACCAGAACCACCTGCTCGGCCAGCGTCCCGTCGTCGTCAACAACCTCAACATCGTCAAGCCGCCACCCGGCCGGCCCACCTTGCTGGTGTGGGACGAGGTCATCACCCTCTTCCACGAGTTCGGCCACGCGCTCCACGGCCTGCTCTCGGACGTGCGGTACCCGTCGCAGTCCGGCACCGAGGTGCCGCGCGACTTCGTCGAGTACCCGAGCCAGGTCAACGAGATGTGGGCGTGGGACCCGGACATCCTCGAGCGGTTCGCCGTGCACCACGCCACCGGCGAGCCCATGCCCCGGCAGTGGGTCGACACCATGCTCGCCTCGCGAGCCTTCGGCGAAGGGTTCGCCACCACCGAGTACCTGGCCGCCGCGCTGCTCGACCAGGCGTGGCACCGCCTCACGCCGGAGGAGGTGCCGACGTCGGTCGACGACGTCGTCGCGTTCGAGGCCAAGGCGCTCGCGGACGCCGGGGTGGACTTCGCGCCCGTCCCGCCCCGCTACCGCACGACGTACTACAACCACGTGTTCGGCTCGGGCTACTCGGCCGCGTACTACTCGTACATCTGGTCCGAGGTGCTCGACGCCGACACCGTGCGCTGGTACGAGGAGCACGGGGGCCTGACCCGGGAGAGCGGCGAGGCGTTCCGCCGCACGCTGCTCGCCCGGGGCGGCTCGCAGGACCCGCTCGCGTCGTTCCGCGACCTGCGCGGCCGCGACGCCGACATCGCACCGCTGCTCGAGCGAAGGGGGCTGGGAGCATGACGACGCCGATCACCGCACAGGACGAGGTCGCCCGCATCTGCCAGGACCTCCTGCGCATCGACACCTCCAACTACGGCGACGACTCCGGGCCGGGGGAGCGCGCCGCCGCCGAGCACGTCGCCGGGCTGCTGACCGAGGTCGGGCTCGACGTCGAGGTCTTCGAGGCGCGCCCGGGGCGCACGTCGGTGGTGACCCGCCTCGAGGGGGCCGACCCAAGCCGGCCGGCGCTCGTGCTGCACGGGCACACCGACGTCGTCCCTGCACGCGCAGAGGACTGGAGCGTCGACCCCTTCGCCGGCGAGGAGCGCGACGGCCTCCTGTGGGGGCGCGGCGCCGTCGACATGAAGGACATGGACGCGATGATCCTGTCCGTCGTGCGGCAGTACGTGCGCGAGGGGCGCAAGCCCGCGCGCGACGTCGTCGTCGCGATGTTCGCCGACGAGGAGGCCGGCGGCGTCCACGGCGCCCAGTGGGCCGTCAACCACCGCCCGGAGCTGTTCGAGGGCGCCACCGAGGCCATCAGCGAGGTCGGGGGCTTCTCCGTCGACGTCGCTGGCACGCGCGCCTACCTGCTGCAGACGGCGGAGAAGGGTCTCGCGTGGCTGCGGCTCGTCGTCGACGGGCGGGCCGGGCACGGGTCTGCGGTCAACCACGACAACGCCGTGACCGCCCTGGCCGAGGCAGTCGCGCGCATCGGCCGCTTCGAGTGGCCCTACACCCTCACGCCCACCGTCGAGCGGCTGCTCCGTGGGGTCGCGGACCTCACGGGGCTGCGGTACGACGGCGAGGACCCGGCCGCGATCGACGCTCTCGTCCGGGCGCTCGGCCCGGCTGCGCCCTTCGTCGGCGCCACCGTGCGGCACACCGCCAACCCCACCCAGCTCGCCGCCGGGTACAAGGCGAACGTCATCCCCGGGCGCGCGGAGGCGTCGGTCGACGTGCGGCTGCTGCCCGGGTACGAGGAGGAGGGCCTCGCGACCCTGCGCGAGCTCGCGGGGTCAAGCGTGCGGATCGAGCCGATCCACCAGGACGTCGCGCTCGAGGTGCCGTTCGCGGGCTCGCTCGTGGACGCCATGGTCGACGCGCTCACGGCCGAGGACCCGGGGTCCGTGGTGCTGCCGTACACGCTCTCGGGCGGCACGGACAACAAGTCGCTCTCGCGGCTCGGCATCACCGGGTACGGGTTCGCCCCGCTGCGGCTGCCCGGGGACCTCGACTTCGTGAGCATGTTCCACGGCGTCGACGAGCGCGTGCCGGTCGACGCCCTGCTGTTCGGCACGCGCGTGCTGGACCGGCTGCTCGCGACCTGCTGATCACGGCCTCGCACGCGAAGAAAGCCCGCGGGCGCCCCGGCCCGGGCCTTGCGGAACATCAGAGCGTCGACGCGACCTTGATGATCTTGCGGCGGAGCCACACCTTGCGGTGACCGCCGATGTAGAGGCGGGTACGCGCCAGCTCCCAGCGGCCGTACTCGGCCTCGTCGGTGAGCAGCTTGCGTGCGTCGGGGACGCTGACACCGCGGTCGATCAGGAGGACGCGGTACTCGTACTGCTTGTGGGGGGTGCTCTGCCTCATCTCACCGTCCCTGGAGGGTCTCGGGCTGCCTACGCCTGCCCATTCTGCCCCCACGGGCGGTAGCGTCGGACCATGACCGCAGACCCGCGTGCCGCGCTGGACCGTCTCATCGCCGCGCTGGAAGCGCACTTCGACGCCATCTCGACCCGTCGCAATGACGACGACCCGCGGGTCGACGATGCCTACGACGTCCTCGCCGACGCCTTCGAGGTGTACGACGACGCGCTGGCGCAGGTCTACGGCGAGGTCACCCCGTTCGTCCTCGAGGAGGACGACGAGGACGAGGACGACGACTCGGACGACGACGAGGACGAGGACGACCTCGACGAGGACGACGACCTCGACGCCGAGCTCGAGGACTCGCGCTCCTGAGGGGTCACCCGCGGGGCCGTCACCAGCGCTCCGGATAGCCGATCTCGACGGCCGAGACGTCGTCGAGCGCCTCGTGCACCTCGCTCGGGAGCTTGAGGCCGGCCGCGGCGAGCGACTGGCGCAGCTGCCCGGGCGTGCGGGCGCCCACGATCGCGGACGCGACGGCTTCGCGCGCCAGCAGCCACGCGAGCGCGACCTCGGTGGGCGTGCGGCCCAGCCCGTCCGCGGCGGTCGCCACGGCCTCGACGACGGCGGCCGCGCCCGCCGTCAGGTAGGGGTCGACGAACCCGGCCAGGTGCGGTGACGCCGCCCGCGAGTCCGGGGGCACCGTGCGGCGGTACTTGCCCGTGAGCACGCCGCGCCCCAGCGGTGACCAGGCCAGCAGCCCCAGGCCGAGCGCCGTCGCCGCCGGCTGCACCTCGCGCTCGACGCCGCGCTGCAGCAGCGAGTACTCGACCTCGAGGGCGGTGAGCCCGACGTCGTCGAGCAGCGCCGCGGCGTGGGCGCTCGCCCAGCCCGGATGGTTCGACAGGCCGACGTACCGGGCGCGGCCCGAGGTGACGGCCAGCCGCAGCGCGGTGACGGTCTCCTCGAGCGGGGTCGCCGGGTCGGGGCACGCGACGAGGAACAGGTCGACGTGGTCGGTGCACAGCCGCTCCAGCGAGCCGTCGAGGTCGGCGAGCAGCCCCCGGCGTGACGCGTCGCGCCCGCCCTTGGTGCACAGCACCACCTCGTCGCGCGCGGCGCTGCCGCTCAGCAGCTCGCCGATCACACGCTCGGCGTCACCGCCGCCGTACGTCGACGCGGTGTCCAGGAGCGTGCCGCCCGCGTCCAGGAAGTCGCGCAGCTGCTCCGCCGCGGACTCGGGGTCGGTGTCCCGGCCCCAGGTCATGGTGCCGAGGCCGAGCGCCGACGCGCGGAGGCCAGATGTGCCTACTCGTCGCTCCTTCACGGGCGCAGGCTATAAGGTCGGCCCTCGTGAGTGCGTGGGAAGCGATCGTCCTTGGCCTGGTGCAGGGCCTCACCGAGTTCCTCCCGATCTCGTCGAGTGCGCACCTGCGCATCGTCGGCGAGCTCATCGGCTCGTCGGACCCGGGTGCTGCCTTCACTGCGATCACGCAGATCGGCACCGAGACCGCCGTGATCCTGTACTACCGGCGCACGATCCGGGCCATCCTGGTCGACTGGTGGAAGGCGCTGCGCGGCGACGACGGCACCGACCGCGCCGCCAGGTTCGGCGCCCACCGCGAGAACGCGCGCATGGCCTGGTACATCGTGCTCGGCTCGATCCCGATCGTGGTCCTGGGCTACCTGTTCCAGGACTGGATCGTGTCGGCGCTGCGCAACCTCTGGATCACCGCGACGATGCTCGCCGTCTTCGGCCTGATCCTCGGCTGGGCCGACAAGGTCGGCGCCCGCCGGCGCACGCTCCACGAGCTCACCCCGCGGCGCGCCATGGCGTACGGCCTCGCGCAGTCGCTGGCGCTCGTCCCGGGCGTGTCCCGCTCCGGCGGCACCATCAGCGCCGGCCTCTTCATGGGCTTCACCCGCAAGGCGGCCGCGGACTACGCGTTCCTGCTGGCCATCCCGGCCGTCATGGGCTCGGGGTTCTTCCAGCTCTTCCGGTCGTTCGGGGAGAACCCGCCGCCCGGGGCGCCCAGCGGGTTCGAGACGCTGCTGGCCACGGTCGTCGCGTTCGTGGTCGGGTACGTCGTCATCATCGGCTTCCTCAAGCTCATCTCGACGCGCTCGTTCCGCCCGTTCGTGATCTACCGGCTCGTGCTCGCCGTCGTCGTCGTGATCCTGCTGCTCACCGGGGTGCTCACGGCCCAGGGCGGGATCATCGTCTGATGCGCACCTGGACCGCCCCCGACGTCGCGGCCCTGCCGCGACCCGCGAGCCCGGCGCCCGTCCGGGTGCTCGACTCGACCTCGCGCGAGCTCGTCGAGGCCGCGCCCGGCGCGACCGCGCGGCTCTACGCCTGCGGCATCACGCCCTACGACGCCACCCACCTCGGGCACGCGAACACCTACCTGGCGTTCGACCTGCTGCAGCGCGCGTGGCTCGACGCCGGCAAGGAGGTCGTCTACACGTCCAACGTCACCGACGTCGACGACCCGCTGCTCGAGCGCGCGACGGCGACCGGCGTCGACTGGCGCGAGCTCGCGCTCGAGCAGACCGAGCTGTTCCGCACGGACATGACCGAGCTGCGGATGCTGCCGCCGGCGACGTGGACCGGGGCCGTGGAGTCCATCGCGGCGGTCGTCACCGCCGTCGAGGGGCTGCTCGCGGCCGGGGCCGCGTACCGCGTGGACGGCGACATCTACGCCGACCTGACCGCCGACCCCGACTTCGGGCGCGTCGCCGGGTTCGACGACGCCACGATGCTCGCCCTGTTCGCCGAGCGCGGCGGGGACCCCGAGCGCGACGGCAAGAAGCACCCCCTCGACCCCGCCCTGTGGCGCGGCGAGCGCCCCGGCGACCCAGCCTGGGACGGCGGGACGCTCGGCCGCGGCCGCCCCGGCTGGCACATCGAGTGCTCCGTCATCGCCCGCGACGGCCTCGGCCTGCCGTTCGACGTCCAGGGCGGGGGAGCGGACCTGCTGTTCCCGCACCACGAGATGTCGACGTCGCACGACCGGCTGCTGGGCGGCGCCCCGCGCGTCCACGTGCACGCGGGTCTGCTCGGCTACCAGGGCGCCAAGATGAGCAAGTCGCGCGGCAACCTCGTGTTCGTCTCGCGCCTGCGTGAGACCGTCGACCCGATGGCGATCCGTCTCGCACTGCTCTCGCACCACTACCGCGAGGAGTGGGAGTGGGTCGACGGCGAGCTCGACACCGCCCGGGCCCGCCTCGCCGCCTGGCGGGCCGCGCTCGCCTCGCCCGAGGCTGCGGGCGCCGGCACGCGCGTGCTCGATGCCCTCCGCGGCGCGCTGGCGGACGACCTCGACGCGCCGACGGCGCTCCGGGCCGTCGACGCCTGGGCCGCAGACCCGGCGGGCGAGGACCCGGCGCTCGTGGCCGCGGCGGTCGACGCGCTGCTCGGCGTCGCGCTGTAGCGCGAAGGACGCTCTGGCCCACCGACGAGTCGGCCGGGGCGGCGTCGTCCACCCTGCATGCACACCACGAACCTGGCAGGGCTCTACGACCTCCCGGCGATCCGGTGGGAGCGCGTGCGCGACAGGCTCGACGCCGGCATCACGCAGGCGCCGGGCACCGGCGGGCCGGACCACCACGCGGTCTGGCTCAGCACCGTCAACCCGGACGGCACGCCGCACGTCACCGCGGTGGGCGTCGAGTGGCAGGACGGCGGCTTCTGGTTCACGTCGGGGCTGGGCACCCGCAAGGGCCGCAACCTGCAGCGCGATGGCCGCTGCACGATCGCCGTCGGTCTCACGGGGGTGGACGTCGTCCTCGAGGGGACGGCCGCGCTTGTCACCGACCCGGCCACCGTCGAGCGCGTGGCGACGATCTACCAGGGCGAGGGCTGGCCCGCGCGTCCCGACGACTCCGGGCAGGCGCTCACGGCGCCCTTCAACGCGCCGTCCGCCGGGCCTGCGCCCTGGCACGTCTTCCGGTTCACGCCCACCTCGGCGACCGCCGTCCTCGGGGAGGAGCCGGGCGGCGCGACACGCTGGACGTTCTAGCCCTCGCGGCCCGAGTCGCGGCGCTTGAGCCAGCGCTCGAACTCTCGCGCGATCGCCTCGCCCGACGCCTCGGGCAGGTCGGCCGTGTCCTTGGCCTCCTCGAGCTGCTTGACGTACTCGGCGATCTCCGCGTCCTCGCCGGCCAGCTCGTCGACGCCGTGCTGCCACGCCTCGGCGTCCTCGGGCAGGTCGCCCAGCGGGACCGGCTCGCCGAGCAGCTCCTCGATGCGCGTGAGGATCGCGAGCGTCGCCTTGGGTGACGGCGGGTTGGCGACGTAGTGCGGCACGGCCGCCCAGAGCGAGACCGACTGCAGGCCCCGCTCCGACGCCTCGTGCTGGAGCACGCCGACGATGCCCGTGGGGCCCTCGTACGTGTTGGGCTCGACGTCGCTGAGCACCGCGCGCAGGCCGTCGCTGTCGCTCGTGGCGGTCATCGGGATGGGGCGGGTGTGCGGGACGTCCGCGAGCAGCGCACCCAGCGTCACGACGGTGCGGACGCCTCGCTCCTCGGCGAAGTCGAGCAGCTCCGTGCAGTAGCGGCGCCACCGCATCGACGGCTCGATGCCGTGCACCAGCACCACCGTGCGCAGGGGGAGCTCGGCGACCCAGAGGGACGTCGTCGGCCAGGTGATCTCGCGCTCCCCGTCGGGCCCGGCGCCGATCATCGGCCGGTTGACCTGGAAGTCGTGGTACTCCTCGGGGTCGAGCTCGTGCACCTTGCGGGCGCCCCACATCTCGCCGAGGTGCTGGAGCGCGGCCGTGGCAGCGCCGCCGGCGTCGTTCCAGCCCTCGAACGCGGCCACCAGGACGGTGTGGCGCGCCCGGCTCGGGGCGCTGTGCCGCCCCAGGGGCGTCTGCTCGGGCACGGGGATCTCCGGGTCCGGGGTCGTCATCCATCCACCCTATGGCGTCGATGGTGCGCGCGGGCGGTCAGGTGCCGCGGCCAGGACCCGCCCCGCCGGTAGGCTGGACGGGTCCCCGACCGCGCCGACCTCTGGAGCACGCCCTGACCGCGACGACGGACCTCGCCCTTCCTGCCGCGGTCCTGTGGGACATGGACGGCACCATCGTCGACACCGAGCCCTACTGGATCGCTGCCGAGCACGAGCTCGTCGAGTCCCACGGCGGCCGCTGGTCGCACGAGCAGGCGCTGCAGCTCGTGGGCAGCCCGCTGCTCGGCTCGGCCCGCCTCCTCCAGGAGGCGGGCGTCGCGATGCCCGCCGAAGAGATCGTCGAGCGCCTGATCGACCGCGTCGTCGCCGGCATCCAGCGGCACATGCCGTGGCGGCCCGGGGCGCGCGAGCTGCTCGCGGCCCTGGCCGGGGCGGGCGTGCCGTGCGCGCTCGTCACGATGTCCTACCGGCGCCTCGTGAAGGTCGTGCTCGCCGGCGCCGGCGACGTGTTCCTGGCTGTCGTCGCGGGCGACGACGTCACCCACGGCAAGCCCCACCCGGAGGCGTACCTCGCCGCGGCCGACCTGATCGGCGTGCCGATCGAGGACTGCGTCGCGATCGAGGACTCGCCGACCGGCATCGCCGCCGCGCTCGCATCAGGCGCGCGGACGCTCGGGGTGGAGTCCGCGGTGCCCGTGCCGCGCACGCCCGGGCTGAGCCGCGCGCGGTCGCTCGAGCAGGTCACCCTCCGCACCATCGCCCGCATCCACGGCGGCGCGGTGCTCGACCTCAGCTGATCCCTGGGCTGACTTCCAGCCGGCTGATCCCCAGGCGCTCGGCGGCGAGCGCCGGGTCCCACGCCGGGGGCGTGCCGCCGAACTCCGGGCACGCCGCCTGGTGGGCGCACCAGCCGCACAGCGCCGACCTCCGCGGCCGGAAGTCGCCCGCCCGGGCCGCCGCCTCGATCGCCGACCACAGCGAGCGCACCTTGAGCTCCGTGACCTCCAGCTCCCGCTCGCGAGGCTCGGCGCGCAGCACCTGGCCGTCGCCGAGGTAGACGAGCTGCAGCATCTTCGGCAGCACGCCCCGGTCGCGCCACAGCACCAGCCCGTAGAAGCGCATCTGGAACAACGCCGACGCCTCGTACCCGGGGCGGGGCGAGCGGCCCGTCTTGTAGTCGACCACGCGCAGGGCGCCGTCGGGCGCGACGTCGAGGCGGTCGACGATCCCGCGCAGCAGGGGGCCGCCGTCGGCGAGCTGGTGCTCGACGCGCAGCTCGCACGCCTCGGGCTGGAGGCGGTTCGGGTCCTCGAGCGTGAAGTACGTGCCGAGCAGGCGGCCGGCACCGTCGAGCCAGCCGCTCGCGGCGTCGTCGTCGCCAGTGAAGAGCTCGGAGTACCGCGGCTCGGCCTCCAGCAGGCGGTCCCACTCGCCGGGCAGGATGGCCAGCGCGGCCTCGCGCGTGCGCTCGCCCAGCGGCGCGTCGTAGAGGCGCTCGAGCACGGCGTGCACGAGCGTGCCGCGCGCTGCGGCCGACGACGGCGGCTCGGGAAGGCGGTCGACCACCCGGTACCGGAACAGCAGCGGGCACTGCATGAAGTCGTTCGCGCGCGACGGCGAGAGCGCGGGGGAGCGCGGGGGAGCCTCGGGTGCGGACGTCACGCCGCCACCCTAGGACGCGCAGCCGACACGGTGGCCAGGTTGTCCCCAGTGCGCCCGGATAGTCTGCGTCGGTGACCTCCACACCACCCGTATCGCGTGGATGGGTGATCGGCCGCCTTGCCGGTGCGCCCGTCATCGTGACGCCCACCTGGTTCCTCGCGGCGCTGGTGCTCACCCTCGTGTTCGCCCCGACCGTGCGCGGGAACGCCCCCGGCCTCGGCGACAGCGGCGTGGTGCTCGTCGCCTTCGTGTTCGTGCTGCTTCTGTTCGTGAGCGTGTTCTGCCACGAGGCCGCGCACGCGTTCGTCGCGCGCGCCCGCGGGCACCAGGTCACCGAGCTCGCGCTGACGCTGTGGGGCGGGCACACCGCGTACACGGGGGCGCAGCGCCGCCCGCTCGACGGCGCCCTGATCGCCGTGGTCGGCCCGCTCACCAACCTGGTGCTCGCGGGGGTGTTCTGGGTCCTGTTCCACGCCTCGCCGGCGGCGTCCGTGCCGGCGCTGCTGCTGTACGCGGCGTTCTTCTCGAACGTCTTCGTGGGCGTCTTCAACATGCTGCCCGGTCTGCCGCTCGACGGCGGCCAGCTCCTCGAGGCGCTGGTCTGGCAGCTGACCGGCTCGCGCACGCGCGGCACGGTCGCCGCCGGCTGGGTCGGGCGCGTCGTCGCCGTCGCCGTGCTCGCGTGGGCGCTGGTGTGGCCCGTGCTCCGAGGCGTCGCCCCGGGGTGGTCCACGGTCGTCTGGTCGGCGATCATCGGCGCCTTCCTCTGGTCGGGCGCGGGCGATGCCATCAACGCCGGGCGCCGCCGCGACGTCGTCGACGGCCTCGGTGCTGCCGCCCTGGCGGCGCGCGCCGTCGTCGTGCCCACGGGGTCGTCGGTGGCCGACGCCGCCCGTGCCGTGACCGGCGTGCCCGACGCCGCCGTCGTCGTGACCGACGCGTGGGGTGCGCCGCTCGGCTGGGTCGACCCGGCCGCCGCGGCGGCGGTCCCGCCCGTCGCTGCGGCGACGACGCCGGTCGACGCCGTCGTCGTACCGTTCCCGCCCGGGTCCGCCGTCGAGGACACGCTGGGCGGTGCCGAGCTGCTCGAGCATCTGGCCGCGACGTCGGCAGGCGCCCGCATCGTGCCCGTGACGCGGGGCGGCCGCGCCACGGGAGTGCTCGACGTCGCACGCGTGGCCGCGGCGCTCCGGGGGCCTGGCCGGTAGGCTCGTCCGCCGTGACCTCCACTCCCACGGGCGCCGACCTGCGCCGCGGCCCTCTGCGCGAGGGCGACAAGGTGCAGCTGACCGACCCGCGCGGCCGCATGCACACCATCGAGCTCAAGCCCGGCGGCACGTTCCACACCCACAAGGGCTACTTCCGGCACGAGGACCTCATCGGCCGCCCCGAGGGCTGGGTCGTCACCAACACCGCGGGCGTCGAGTACCTGGCCCTGCGGCCCCTGCTCAGCGACTACGTGCTGTCGATGCCGCGCGGCGCCGCCGTCGTCTACCCGAAGGACGCCGGCCAGATCGTCCAGATGGCCGACATCTTCCCGGGCGCCGTGGTCGTCGAGGCGGGCGTCGGCTCCGGTGCGCTCACCATGTCGCTGCTGCGCGGGGTGACCGACGGCGGCACGCTGCACTCCATCGAGCGCCGCGAGGACTTCGCGGCCGTCGCGCGCGGCAACGTCGAGACGTACTTCGGCGCGGAGCATCCGGCGTGGCACCTGCACCTCGGCGACTTCGCCGACGTCGTCGGGCAGGTGACCGAGCCCGGGACCGTGGACCGCGTGGTGCTCGACATGCTGGCGCCGTGGGAGAACCTGGACGCCGCCGCCACCGCGCTCGTCCCGGGCGGCGTGTTCCTCGCCTACGTCGCGACGACGACGCAGCTCTCGCGGCTCGCCGAGGACCTGCGCGCCGACGGCCGGTTCGCCGAGCCCGTCGCCTGGGAGTCGATGGTGCGCGGCTGGCACCTCGAGGGCCTGGCCGTGCGGCCGGAGCACCGCATGATCGGGCACACGGGGTTCCTGCTCACCGCGCGCCGCCTCGCCGACGGCGTGGTGCCGCCCGAGCGCAAGCGCCGCCCCGCCAAGGGCAGCTACCCGACGGCAGAGGCCGAGTGGACCGAGGAGGACCTGGGCGAGCGGCCCGTGTCGGACAAGAAGCTCCGCAAGGTGGTCCGCGGGTTTGAGGCGGCCGAGCCGACGGGCGAACCGTCCAGCATCTGAGAGGTCTTCTTCGGCGCTGGGCGAAACGCGCGGAATCTCCTTCCGACGTGTCGGCGTTCCCCATAGTGTGCTGTTTCCGGGGGGTCGGTCCTCCCGGGCTTGCACGGAGAGGGGACCTGCATGACCGAGAACCCTGGAGTCTCCCGCGACGCCCAGCTCGCGCTGCTCGCCGCCAAGAACGAGCGCCTGGCGGAGGCGCTGCGCGCCGCCCGCGACCAGATCGTCGAGCTGCGCACGCAGATCGACGACCTCGCCAAGCCCCCGGGCACCTACGCCACGTTCCTCGGCGCCCACGAGGACGGGACCGTCGACATCTCGTCCGCGGGCCGCAAGATGCACGTCGGCGCGAGCCCCAGCCTGGACGTCGAGAGCCTGCAGCCCGGCCAGGAGGTCAAGCTCAACGAGGCGATGACGGTGGTCGAGGCCGGGGGCTTCGAGCGCGTCGGCGAGCTGGTCACGGTGAAGGAGGTGCTCGACGACGAGCGGGTGCTCGTGGTCGGGCGCGCCGACGAGGAGCGCGTCGTGCGTCTCGCGGGCCCCGTGCTGGGCCGTCCGCTGCGTGTGGGGGACTCGCTCACGGTCGACGTCCGCAGCGGGTTCGTGTTCGAGATCGTGCCCAAGTCCGAGGTCGAGGAGCTGGTCCTCGAAGAGGTCCCGGACATCAGCTACGAGGACATCGGCGGCCTGGGCCGGCAGATCGAGGCGATCCGCGACGCCGTCGAGCTGCCGTTCGCCCACCCCGACCTGTTCCGGGAGCACGGGCTGCGCCCGCCCAAGGGCGTGCTGCTGTACGGCCCGCCCGGATGCGGCAAGACGCTCATCGCCAAGGCGGTGGCGGCGTCGCTCGCGACCATGGTCGAGGCGAAGAAGCCTTCGAGCGACGACTCCGTGCGCTCGTTCTTCCTCAACGTCAAGGGCCCCGAGCTGCTCAACAAGTACGTGGGCGAGACCGAGCGGCACATCCGCCTGATCTTCGCCCGTGCCCGCGAGAAGGCGTCCCAGGGAATGCCCGTGGTCGTGTTCTTCGACGAGATGGAGTCGCTGTTCCGCACGCGCGGCACGGGGCTGTCGTCCGACGTCGAGACGACGATCGTGCCGCAGCTCCTCGCCGAGATCGACGGCGTCGAGCGGCTCGACAACGTCATCGTCATCGGCGCCTCGAACCGCGAGGACATGATCGACCCGGCGATCCTGCGGCCCGGGCGCCTCGACGTGAAGATCAAGATCGAGCGCCCGGACGCCGAGGGGGCGCAGGAGATCTTCGGCAAGTACCTCACCCCCGACCTGCCGATCCACCCGGACGACCTCGCCGAGCACGGCGGGGACGAGGTCGCGACCGTGGCATCAATGATCCGCTCCGTCGTCGAGCGCATGTACGGCGAGAACGAGGAGAACCAGTTCCTCGAGGTCACCTACGCCTCGGGCGACAAGGAGATCCTGTACTTCAAGGACTTCAACTCGGGCGCGATGATCCAGAACGTCGTCGACCGGGCGAAGAAGATGGCCATCAAGGACTTCCTGGCCAGCGGTCAGCGGGGTATCCGGGTGGACCACCTGCTCTCGGCGTGCGTCGACGAGTTCAAGGAGAACGAGGACCTGCCCAACACCACCAACCCCGACGACTGGGCGCGCATCAGCGGCAAGAAGGGCGAACGGATCGTGTTCATCCGCTCGATCGTCCAGAAGAAGGGCGAGACGGGGGCGCCGCGGTCCATCGAGCAGGTCACGAGCACGGGGCAGTATCTATGAGCAAGGTGCAGGACCTGTGAGCGTCCGCCGGGTCATGGGCATCGAGACCGAGTACGGCGTGCTCGCCCCCGGGCGTCCCGCCGCGAACCCGATGCTCCTGTCCAGCCAGGTCGTCACGACCTACCGGGCCCTGGTGGCGCGGGCCGGCACGCGCCCGGCGGCGCGCTGGGACTACGACGACGAGGACCCGCTCGCCGACGCGCGCGGGTTCCATCTCCGGCGCGCCGCCTCGCACCCCTCGCTGCTCACGGACGACCCGGCGCGCCCCGCGCCGCCCGGGCCGGCGCCGCGGGACGTGGCGCGCGCGGACGTCGACGAGCTCGACGACCCGTCGGCCGCGAACTGCATCCTCACCAACGGCGCGCGGCTGTACGTCGACCACGCGCACCCCGAGTACTCGTCACCCGAGGTCACCGGCCCGCGGGACGCCGTGCTCTGGGACGTGGCGGGGGAGCGAGTCATGCTCGCCGCGACCCGCGAGCTGACGGGCTTCCAGGGCGGCCACGACGTCGTCCTGTACAAGAACAACGTCGACGGCAAGGGCGCGAGCTACGGCACGCACGAGAACTACCTCGTGGACCGGGCGCTGCCGTTCGGGGTCCTGACCGAGCTGCTCACGCCGTTCCTGGTGACGCGGCAGGTGTACGCGGGCTCGGGGCGGGTGGGCCTCGGCCCGACGGGGGACCGGCCGGGCTTCCAGATGTCGCAGCGCGCCGACTACATCGAGGCCGAGGTCGGCCTCGAGACCACGCTGCGCCGCCCGATCGTCAACACGCGCGACGAGCCGCACGCCGACCGCTCCCGCTGGCGCCGCCTGCACCTCATCCTCGGCGACGCCAACCTCTTCGAGGTCGCGACCTACCTCAAGCTCGGCACGACGTCGCTGGTGCTGTGGGTGCTCGAGCACCTCGAGGAGCTGTCGGAGGCCGGGGTGCCGGCCCGCACCGACCTGGCCGCGCTGCGGCTGGCCGACCCGGTCGCGGACGTCCAGCGCGTCTCGCGCGACCTCGACCTGGTGGCCAAGCTCGACCTCGCCGACGGGCGCACCATGACGGCGCTGGAGGTGCAGGACGCGTACGCCGACGTCGTCGGGCGGGCGCTCCGCGCGATCGGGCGCGAGCCGGACACGGACAGCGAGACGTACGCGGTGCTCGACCGCTGGCGATCGGTCCTCACGCGCCTGGACACCGACCCGTTGTCGTGCGCGCGCGAGGTCGAGTGGATCGGCAAGCGGCGCCTGCTGGAGGGCCTGCGCCGCCGCGACGGCCTCAGCTGGGACCACCCCCGCCTGCACGCGCTGGACCTGCAGTGGGCGGACGTGCGGCCCGAGCGCGGCATCTACCACCGGCTGCTCGCGAGCGGTGGCGCAGAGCGGCTGGTCGACGAGCAGGCCGTCGCCGACGCGGTGCATCATCCGCCGACGGACACGCGCGCGTACTTCCGTGGCGAGGTCATGGCGCGGTACGCGGACCAGGTCTCGGCGGCGAGCTGGGACTCGGTCATCTTCGACGTCCCTGGCGCGTCCGCGCTGCAACGCGTGCCGATGCTCGACCCGCTGCGCGGCACGCGCGCCCACATCGGCGCGCTTCTCGAGGCGAGCGGCGACGCCGCAGCCTTGCTGAGCGGGCTGCGCGGCGGCTGAACGGCATAGGGTGACGAAGAGCACGACGTCGGCTTGGGAGGCTGTCATGGCAGGTCAGGAACGCATCAATCCGCAGCACGAGGACCGCACGCCCGACGACGACGGCGCTGGCGCCCCCGCCCCGGCCGCGCCCGCGGCGCAGGACCGGGACGCGGAGGTCGACGCGCTGCTCGATGAGATCGACGAGGTGCTCGAGACCAACGCCGAGCAGTTCGTCCGCGGGTTCGTCCAGAAGGGCGGTCAGTGAGGGACGCAGGACGGCTCGGGGACGCGTTCCTGCGCCCCGGGTCGTCGTCGTTCCTCGACTTCCTGGGCGAGCACGCGCCGGAGCTGCTGCCCGGTCACGGTGCTGCGCCCGTCCAGGGCGGCGGTGGCGCCTTGCTCGCGCCGCACGCCACGACGATCGTCGCCCTCGTGTGCGACGGCGGTGTGGTCATGGCCGGCGACCGCCGCGCCACGGCCGGGACGATGATCGCGAGCCGCGAGATCGAGAAGGTGTTCCCTGCGGACGAGTTCTCGGCGATCGGCATCTCGGGCTCCGCCGGCGTCGGCGTCGACCTGGCCAAGCTGTTCCAGCTCGAGCTCGAGCACTACGAGAAGATCGAGGGCTCGCTGCTGTCGCTCGACGGCAAGGCCAACCGGCTCGCGACGCTGCTGCGCGCCAACCTGCCGCTGGCGATGCAGGGTCTCGTCGTGGTCCCGCTCTTCGCGGGCTACGACCTGGACCGGGGCATCGGGCGGATCTTCTCCTACGACCCCACGGGCGGTCGCTACGAGGAGCACGAGCACCACGGCACGGGCTCGGGCTCGGTCTTCGCGCGCGGCGCGCTCAAGAAGCTCTGGCGCCCTGGCCTGAGCGACGCGAGCGCCGTCCGCGTCGCCGTCGAGGCGTTGTACGACGCCGCCGACGACGACTCCGCGACCGGCGGGCCGGACCCGGTCCGGGGCATCTGGCCCGTCGTCGCGACGGTGACGGCCCAGGGCTACCGCCGCGTGCCCGAGCAGGAGCTGCAGACCGTGGTCGAGGCGCTCGTCGCCGACCGCCGAGAAGGGGGTCGGTTGGCATGACCATGCCGTTCTACGTCTCGCCCGAGCAGCTGATGAAGGACCGGGCCGACTTCGCCCGCAAGGGCATCGCGCGCGGCCGTTCCGTCGTCGTCCTCGCGTACGAGGGCGGGATCCTCTTCGCCACCGAGAACCCGTCGCGGGCGCTGCACAAGATCTCCGAGATCTACGACCGCATCGCGTTCGCGGCGGTGGGCAAGTACAACGAGTTCGAGAACCTGCGGGTGGCCGGCGTGCGGTACGCCGACCTGCGCGGATACTCCTACGACCGCAAGGACGTCACGGCCCGCGGCCTGGCGAACGCGTACGCGCAGACTCTCGGCACGGTGTTCACCACGGAGTCCAAGCCGCTCGAGGTCGAGCTGGTGGTCGCCGAGGTCGGCGACACCCCGGACGGCGACCAGATCTACCGGCTGTCCTACGACGGGTCGGTCGCCGACGAGCGCGGCGCCGTCGTCATGGGTGCCCAGGCCGAGCAGCTCGTGGCCCGCGTCACCGAGGGGTGGCGCGAGGGCCTCGGGCTCGACGAAGTCCTCCGGCTCGCGACGACGACGCTCGGCGCCGTCGGGGTGGACGGTGCGCTGCTCGCTGCGGGCAGCGAGCGGACCATCGAGCCCGCGCAGCTCGAGGTAGCGGTGCTCGACCGGGCCCGGCCTCGCCGGGCCTTCCGTCGCCTGCAGGGCGCGACCTTGAGCGAGGTGCTGGGCTGATGGACCGGCGGATCTTCGGCATCGAGACCGAGTACGGCGTCACGTGCGCCGCACCGGACGGGCGGGGCCTGTCGGCCGACGAGGTGGCGCGCTACCTCTTCCGCAAGGTGGTCGCGTGGGGCCGCTCGTCCAACGTGTTCCTGCGCAACGGCTCGCGGCTGTACCTGGACGTCGGCTCGCACCCGGAGTACGCCACCGCGGAGTGCGACGACGTGCGCCAGCTCGTCACGTACGACAAGGGCGGCGAGCGCATCCTCGAGGGGCTCGTGGCCGACGCCCAGCAGCGCCTCGTGCACGAGGGCCTGCCCGGCACCGTGCACCTGTTCAAGAACAACACCGACTCGGCGGGCAACTCCTACGGCTGCCACGAGAACTACCTGGTGCGGCGGCAGGGCGACTTCTCGCGGCTGAGCGAGATCCTCGTCCCGTTCCTCATCACCCGGCAGGTCCTCGTGGGCGCCGGCAAGGTGCTCGCGACGCCGCGCGGCGCCGTCTACTGCCTGTCGCAGCGGGCGGACCACATCTGGGAGGCCGTCTCCTCGGCCACGACCCGGTCGCGGCCCATCATCAACACGCGCGACGAGCCGCACGCCGACGCCGAGTACTACCGGCGGCTGCACGTCATCGTCGGCGACTCGTCGATGGCCGAGCCGACGACGCTGCTCAAGGTCGGGTCCACGGACCTGGTGCTGCGCCTGGTCGAGGCCGGCGCGATCATGCGCGACCTCACCCTCGAGAACCCGATCCGGGCGATCCGCGAGATCAGCCATGACCGCACGGGCAAGCACCCGGTCCAGCTCGCCGACGGCCGCACCATGAGCGCCGTCGACATCCAGGGCGAGTACTACCGGCGCGTGCGCGACCACGTGGACTCCCACCTCGACCCGTCGCCCACCACCAAGGCCGTGCTCGACCTGTGGGAGCGCGGGTTGCGTGCGCTCGAGTCGGGCGACCTCACGCTGGTCGAGCGCGAGCTCGACTGGGTCATCAAGCTGCGGCTCGTCGAGCGCTACCAGGCCAAGCACGGGCTGTCCCTCGACGACCCGCGCATCGCCCGCCTCGACCTGGCGTACCACGACATCTCGCGCACCGAGGGGCTGTACAACCTGCTCGCGGCGCGCGGCCTGGTGGACCGCGTCACCACCGACCTCGAGATCCTCGAGTCGACGGCGGTGCCGCCGCCCACGACGCGCGCGAAGCTGCGTGGCGACTTCGTCCGTGCCGCGCAGGAGGCGCGCCGCGACTACACGGTCGACTGGGTGCACCTCAAGCTCAACGACCAGGCCCAACGCACCGTGCTGTGCAAGGACCCGTTCCGGTCGGTCGACGAGCGCGTGGACCGGCTGATCGAGTCGATGTGAGGGCCCGGGCGGTCGGTGTGGTTCACTCGTCGCCGTGCTCGACCGCCCTCGCTCCGCCCTGCTCGTGCTCGTCACCGCTCTGGCGCTCGCCCTGACCGGTTGCGGCCTGGCCGGCGGGGCGTCGCCGTCGAGCGCGCCCTCGCAGGCGAACGTCGAGGTGACGGGCGAGGCGGGCCAGGAGCCCGTGCTGCAGTACGACAAGCCGCTCGCGATCACGCAGCCGGGCACGCGCACCGTGTGGCCCGGCACCGGGGACCCCCTCCGGGAGGGCGGCCCGGTGATGCTCAACCTCTACGCGGAGGACGGGCGCGACGGGTCGGTCGTGCAGACGACGTTCGTCGACGCCCCGGCATGGCACACGATGAGCGTCCTGTCGCTCGGCGCGCACCTGCACGAGGCGCTGCACGGGCAGCGCGTCGGAGCCCGCCTGCTGTACCTCGAGCAGCAGGGCGACGTCCCGCTCGTGCTCGTGGTCGACGTCCTGCCCACGCGTGCCTCCGGCGAGGCCGTCGAGCCGCAGCCGGGCCTGCCCGCCGTCACGGTCGGCGACGACGGTGCCCCGACGGTGACCGTACCCGCCAAGGCCGCCCCGCCCGCCGACCTCGTGGTCCAGCCCCTCGTCCGCGGGACGGGCCCGCAGGTCGAGGTCGGCGAGGTGGTCACGGTGCGCTTCACGGGCGTCCGGTGGAGCGACGGCGCCGTGTTCGACAGCACGTGGGACACGCCCGACGGCCCCGAGGCCGTCCAGTCGGTGATGATCGGGATCGGTCAGGTCATCGACGGCTGGGACCAGGGCCTGCTCGAACAGACCGTCGGGTCGCAGGTCATGCTCGTGGTGCCCCCGCCGCTCGGATACGGTGGGACGTCGAACCCCCTCGCCGACCAGACGCTGGTGTACGTCGTCGACATCCTCGACGCGCACTTCCAGGTCACTGACGAAGGAACAGCTGAAGGAGCACAGTGACCGTCTCGATCCGTGTCATCCCCTGCCTCGACGTCGACGCCGGGCGTGTCGTCAAGGGCGTCAACTTCCAGGGCCTGCGCGACGCCGGCGACCCGGTCGAGCTGGCCGACCGGTACGACGCCGAGGGCGCCGACGAGCTGACGTTCCTCGACGTGTCCGCCTCGTCGGGCGGCCGCGAGACCATGGTCGACGTCGTGCGGCGCACTGCCGAGCAGGTCTTCGTGCCCCTGACCGTGGGCGGTGGCGTGCGCAGCACCGACGACGTCGACCGGCTGCTGCGGGCAGGTGCTGACAAGGTCGGCGTCAACACCGCCGCGATCGCGCGCCCCGAGCTGGTCGCCGAGATCGCCGACCGGTTCGGCTCCCAGGTACTGGTGCTCTCGGTCGACGCGCGCCGCGTCACGGGCGAGGTGCGCACCGAGTCCGGGTACGAGGTCACCACGCACGGCGGGCGCCGGGGGACCGGCATCGACGCCGTCGAGTGGGCCGAGCGCGCGGCCGCCCTGGGCGCGGGGGAGATCCTGCTCAACTCGATGGACGCCGACGGCACCAAGGACGGGTTCGACCTCGAGATGCTCACGGCGGTGCGCGAGCGCGTGCACGTGCCGCTCATCGCGTCGGGCGGCGCGGGCCAGCCCCAGGACTTCGTCGAGGCCGCGCGGGCCGGCGCCGACGCGGTGCTCGCGGCGAGCGTGTTCCACTTCGGCCAGCTCACGGTGGGCCAGGTCAAGGACGCCATGCGGGCCGCCGGGCTCGAGGTGCGCTAGAGGGTGGTCGACCGGACAGCCCTCTCCGGGTCGCGGCTGCGCCGCTCGCTCCAGCTCATGGGCCGCGGCATGGCCACCTCGCCGCGCACCTACGTGCTCGCGGTCGTGACCTCAGCACTCTTCGGCGCGGCGACCGTGGCCGTGAGCCGCGCCGTCGGCTGGGCCACCGACGCCGTCCTCGTGCCCGCGATCGCGGGCGACGCCGCCGCGCGCGGGCGGATCTGGCAGGCCGGTCTGGTGCTCGCCGGCGTCGCCGTCTCGCTGACCGTCGGCGTGTGGGGCCGGCGGGTGTGGGCCGGCTGGGGGTACGTCGACGTCGGCGCGACGCACCGCCGCCGGCTCTCTGCCGCCTACCTCCGCCTGCCGCTGTCGTGGCACCGGGCGCACCCCGCCGGGCAGCTATTGGCGCACGCCAGCTCCGACGTCGAGGCCGCCACGGACGTGTTCAACCCGCTGCCGTTCGCCCTCGGGGTCGTCGTGATGATCGTCGTGGCTGCGGTCATGCTGCTGCTCATCGACCCGTGGCTCGCGCTCGCGGCGCTGGTCGTCATCCCGCTCACGGTGGCCGCGAACGTCGTGTTCCAGCGGTACATGACGCCCGCGGTGACGCGGGCGCAGAGGCTGCGGGCCGAGGTCGCCGACGTCGCGCACGAGTCGTTCGAGGCAGCGCTCCTGGTCAAGTCGCTCGGCACGGCCGACCGCGAAGAGGTCCGGTTCGCCGACCGCGCCGACACGCTGCGCGCCGCCAACTCGCGCGTCGGGGCGGTGCGTGCGGTGTTCGACCCTGTCATCGACCTGCTGCCCAGCCTGGGCACCCTGCTCGTGCTCGGGGTGGGCGCCTGGCGGGCGGCGGACGGAGCCGTCAACGCCGGCGAGATCGTCAGCGCGGCCTACCTGCTCACCGTCATGGCCGTGCCCGTGCGCGCCTTCGGGTGGGTGCTGGGCTCCCTGCCCCGAGGGCTCGTCGGGTACGAGCGCATCGCGAACGTCGTCGACCGGCGCGAGTCGCTCGTCCCGGGGGAAGCGACGCTGCCCCGCACGTCGCGGGGGCTCGCCATCCGCTTCGAGGGCGTCGGGGTCGACGTGCCCGTCCCTGCCGGGCGTTCCGTCAGCCTCCTCGACGACGTCACGCTCGACGTGCCGCCCGGCGCGACCGTCGCCGTCGTCGGCACCACCGGGGCCGGCAAGACGACGCTCGTCTCGCTGCTCTCGCGTCTGTCGGACCCCACGCGCGGCCGGGTGCTGCTCGACGGCGTCGACCTGCGTGACCTCGCGGCGGGCGAGCTGCCCGCGCAGGTGGCGCTCGTCGCGCAGGCCACGTTCGTCTTCGAGGACACGGTGCGCGGCAACGTCACGCTCGCCGAGGCGGACGGCTCGCCGTACACCGACGCCGACGTCTGGGAGGCGCTCCGCCTCGCGCGGCTCGACGACGTCGTAGCCGCCCTGCCCGGCGGCCTCGACGCGCCGCTCGGCGAGCGCGGCGCGAACCTCTCCGGTGGCCAGCGCCAGCGCCTCGCCATCGCACGTGCCCTGGTGCGCCGCCCGCGCCTGCTCGTGCTCGACGACGCCACCTCCGCCGTCGACCCGCGCATCGAGCAGGAGATCCTGCACGGCCTGTCCGGCGGCGCCGCGGCCACCACCGTGGTCATGGTCGCCTACCGCATGTCGTCCGTGGTGCTCGCCGACGCCGTCGTGCACCTCGGCGGCGGGCGCGTCGCCGACGTCGGCACGCACGCCGAGCTGCTCGCGCGCGACGCCGGCTACCGCGAGATCGCGACCGCCTACGAGGCCGAGGCGCGCCGTCGGGAGGCCGCCGCGCGGGAGGCCGCCGCGCGGGAGGAACCGGCATGAGCGCCCGCATCGCCTCCGCGTCCGAGCTCGGCGTCCTCGCGACGCTGCGCCGCGGCGTGCAGATCAGCCCGCAGATCATCGAGGGCATCGGGTGGACGCTCCTGCTGGCCGTGCTCGCCGCGGCCGGCCGCGTCGTCGTCCCGCTGGCCGTCCGGGCCACGATCGACGGCGGCATCCTCGCCTCGGGCGGCCCCGACGCCCGGCGCATCGCGCTCCTGATGTCGCTCGCCGCTGCAGCGCTGCTCGTCTCCGGCGCCTGCTCGGCGCTCGTCAACCTGCGGCTCGTGCGCCGCACCGAGGCCGGCCTCGCCACCCTGCGCGTGCGCGCGTTCCGGCACGTGCACGACCTGGCGACCCTCACGCAGAGCACCGAGCGGCGCGGCTCGCTCGTCTCGCGCGTCACCAGCGATGTCGACACCATCTCGCTGTTCGTGCAGTGGGGCGGGATCATGCTGCTCGTCTCGACCCTGCAGGTCATCGTCGCCACCGCGCTCATGCTCGTGTTCTCCTGGCAGCTCACCCTCGTCGTGTGGGCCTGCTTCGTGCCGCTCTACCTGGTGCTGCGGTTCGGGCAGAAGCACGTCAACCGCCGCTACACCCGGGTGCGCGAGCGCGTCGGTGCCATGCTGGGGGCGATCTCCGAGGCCGTCGTCGGCGCCGAGACCGTGCGCGCCTACGGCGTAGCGGCCCGCACCGGCCGCCGCATCGAGGACTCGATCGAGACGACCCGCCAGGCGCAGGGCAGCGCCCAGCGTCTGGTCGCGACCACCTTCTCGAGCGGCACTCTCATGTCGACCCTGGCGCTCGCGGCCGTCGTGGTCGTCGGCGCACACCTCGGGGTCGACGGCGAGCTCACGGCAGGCCAGGTCGTCGCGTTCCTGTTCCTCGTGCAGCTCTTCACCGGTCCGGTGCAGCAGGCGACGGAGATCCTCAACGAGCTGCAGAACGCCGTGGCCGGGTGGCGCCGCGTGCTCGCGGTCGTTGAGACGACGGTCGAGGTCGACGAGGCGCCCGACGCCGTCGCCTCGCCGCGCGGGCCCGCGCACGTCGCCCTGCGCGGGGTGCGGTTCGCCTACCCGGGCGGTCCCGAGGTGCTGCACGGGGTCGACCTGGAGCTGCCGGCGCAGGCCAAGGTCGCGGTCGTCGGGCAGACCGGCTCGGGCAAGACGACCATCGCCAAGCTCGTGACGCGGCTGATGGACCCGACCGCCGGCGCGGTGCTGCTCGACGGCGTCGACCTGCGCGCGCTGACGCTCGCCTCGCTGCGCGAGCGGGTGGTGCTGGTGCCGCAGGAGGGGTTCCTGTTCGACGGGACGGTGCTGGACAACGCGGCGTACGGGCTGCGCGACCTCCGGCCGCCGGTGGTCGCGCTCGTCGAGACCGGCCCGGCGTCGGGAGACCCGGTCTCGGCAGGCTCGGCGACCGCGGGGTCGGCCCCGGAGCGGGCCCCGGAGCAGTCGGCGACGGAAGCCCGCGTGCTCGCCGCCTTCGGCGCCCTCGGCCTCTCCGACTGGCTCGCCGACCTCCCGGACGGCGTGCACACCGCGGTCGGCCAGCGCGGCGAGTCGCTGAGCGCGGGGGAGCGGCAGCTCGTCGCCATCGCCCGCGCCTACCTCGCCGAGCCCGACCTGCTGGTGCTCGACGAGGCGACGTCCGCGGTCGACCCGGCGACCGAGGTCCGGATCGCTCGCGCGCTCGACTCGCTGACCTCGGGCCGGTCCACGATCACCATCGCCCACCGCCTGTCGACGGCCGAGGCGAGCGACCTCGTCGTCGTGGTCGACGCCGGGCTCGTGGTCGAGGTCGGGCCGCACGACGCCCTCGCCGCGGCCGGCGGGGTGTATGCGCGGATGCACGACGCGTGGGTGGCGCAGACGCGCTGAAACAGGGCCCGCGGCCCGGTGGCGTCGTGGAAGGATGTGCCCGTGCCTGACATCCTCGACCCCCAGATCGCCTCGCGCCTCAAGCGCGACGAGCACGGCCTGGTCGCCGCGATCGTCCAGCAGCACGACACCGGTGAGGTGCTCATGCTCGGCTGGATGGACGACGAGGCGCTGCGCCGCACCCTCACGACGGGCCGCGTGACCTTCTGGTCGCGCTCTCGGGGCGAGTACTGGCGCAAGGGCGACACGTCGGGCCACCGGCAGCACGTGAAGTCCGTGGCCATCGACTGCGACGGCGACGCCCTGCTGGTCCGCGTGGACCAGGTGGGCGCGGCCTGCCACACCGGCGCCCGCACGTGCTTCGAGGCCGGCGGCGCGCTGCCCGCCGTCGTCGGGCGGCGCGAGGAGGTGGGCGCATGAGCGCCGCCCTCGCCCCGGCGTGGGGCGAGACGTGGCCGACGCTCGAGGGCTTCCGCGAGCTCGCCGCCGACCACCGCCGCGTCATCCCGGTCGTACGCCGGGTGCTGGCCGACGACGCCACGCCCGTGGGGCTGTACCGGGCGCTCGCGCACGGCGTGCCCGGCTCGTTCATCCTCGAGTCGGCCGACGCGTCCGGCGCCTGGGCCCGCTGGTCGTTCGTCGGCGTCGCCTCGCGCGCCCAGCTCGTCTCGCAGGGCGGCCAGGCCACCTGGACCGGCGACGTGCCGGCGGGCATCCCGGCGTCGGGCGACGTCGTGGACGTGCTGGGTGCGACGCTCGAGGCGCTGCGCACCCCGCCGATCGAGGGTCTGCCGCCGTTCACCGGCGGCATGGCGGGCGCCCTGGGCTGGGACATCGTCCGGCACTGGGAGCCCACGCTGCCCGCGACGGCGCCCGACGAGCTGGGTGCCCCCGAGCTCGCGCTGTGCCTCGCGACCGACCTGGTCGCCGTCGACCACCACACCGGGGCCGTGTGGCTCGTCGCCAACGCGATCAACATGGACGCCACCGACGAGGGCGTCGACGAGGCGCACGCCGACGCCGTCGCCCGGCTGGACGCGCTCGAGCGGCGGCTCGCCGCGCCGGGCCCGCGCGTCGCGACGGTGCTCGACCCCGACGCGAAGGAGCCGGAGCTCGAGTTCCGCTCGACGCGCGCGGAGTTCGAGGCCGCGGTCGAGGCGGGCAAGGAGGCGATCCGCGACGGCGAGGTCTTCCAGGTGGTGATCTCGCAGCGGCTCGACCTGGACTGCCCCGCCGACCCGCTCGACGTCTACCGGGCGCTGCGCACCATCAACCCGAGCCCGTACATGTACTACTTCCACCTCACCGACGCCCGCGGCCGGGAGTTCCAGGTCGTGGGCTCGAGCCCCGAGACGCTGGTCAAGGTCGACGGCGGGCACGTGACGACCTACCCCATCGCCGGCTCGCGGCCCCGCGGGGCCACGGTCGAGGAGGACGTCGCGCTGGGCGAGGAGCTGTTCGCCGACCCCAAGGAGCGTGCCGAGCACGTCATGCTCGTCGACCTCTCGCGCAACGACCTGGTCAAGGTCTGCGAGCCGACGTCGGTCGAGGTCGTCGAGTTCATGGTGCTGCGCCGGTTCAGCCACATCATGCACCTGTGCTCGACCGTCGTCGGGCGGCTGCGGCCCGGGCACACCGCTCTGGAGACCCTCAAGGCGACGTTCCCGGCGGGCACCCTGTCCGGTGCGCCCAAGCCCCGCGCGATCGCGCTGATCGACGAGCTCGAGCCGGCCTCGCGCGGCATCTACGGCGGCACGGTCGGGTACCTCGACTTCGGGGGCAACCTCGACATGGCCATCGCGATCCGCACGGCGTTCGTGCGCGAGGGCCGGGCCTCCGTGCAGGCCGGCGGCGGCATCGTCGCCGACTCGGTGCCCGCGCTCGAGTACGAAGAGTCGCGCAACAAGGCCGCGGCCGCCGTGCGTGCCGTCCAGCTCGCCGCCCGGTTCCGCACGCTGGGGGAGCCGTGAGCCTGACCCGCGGCCGCGCGGCCGTCCTCGTCGTCCTGCTCGGCGCGCTCGCGCTCGCGACGGCCGGACCGACGTGGGTGCGCGCGCAGACGGCGACCGCGCTCGACCCGACGGTCGCCGTCGCCGTGAGCGGCGGCACCGCCGCCCCGGCGGTCAACGCCGCCGGGCTCGTCCTGGTCGCGGCGGGGCTCGCGCTCGCCCTCGGCGGGCGCGTCGCGCGGCGGGTCGTGCTCGTGGTCGTCGCCGCGGCGGGCGTGCTGATCACCGCCTCGGCGGTCGCCGTCGCGACCAGCCCGGCCGACGTCGCCGCGGCCGGCGCCGCGGAGGCCGCCGGCGTCACGGACCTCACCGCGCCCGCGAGCGTCACCGTGTGGCCATGGCTGTGCGCGGCCGTCGGCGTGCTCATCGTGCTCGCCGCAGTCCTCGTGGGCCTCGCCGCGCGGGGCTGGACGGCGTCGTCGGGGCGGCACGAACGGGCCGCCCCGAACCCGGACACGGGCCCGCAGGTCGACGCCCACGACGCCTGGGACGCACAGACCCGCGGGACGGATCCGACCGCACCCGAGGACCGCTAGGCTGGCACCTGCCGAGCCAGAACCACCACGAGAGGCATCACCATCGCCATGGCCGAGAACTCGAACGCCGACAACGTCTACCTGCCCGACGCCGCCCCGTTCCACAACGAGGGCAAGACCGTCGCTGCGTGGGTCGCGATGACCGGCGTGACGCTGGGAGCGATCATCGCTGCCATCGGCTTCCTCGCCCCCACGATGTGGGTCATCGTCGTCGGCGCGGTCGTTGTCGTGGGCTCGCTCGTCGCCGGTGCGGTGCTGCGCAGCCTGGGTCACGGCCAGCCCAGGTCCTCCGTCCGAGAGCCCCGCGCATGACAGTCCTGGAAGGAATCGTCGCGGGCGTCCTCGAGGACCTCGCCGTGCGACAGGCCGCCACGAGCCTCGACGTGCTCAAGGAGCGCTCCTCGCGCGCCCCGGGTGCGCTCGAGGTCGTCAGCCGCCTGCGCAAGCAGGACGCCGTCGCCGTCATCGCCGAGGTCAAGCGCTCGAGCCCGTCCAAGGGCTCGCTCGCCGCGATCGCCGACCCGGCCGCGCTCGCCGCCGAGTACGCGACCGGCGGCGCCAGCGTCATCTCGGTGCTCACGGAGCAGCGCCGGTTCGGCGGCAGCCTCGCCGACCTCGACGCCGTGCGCGCCAAGGTCGACGTGCCCGTGCTGCGCAAGGACTTCGTCGTCACGCCATACCAGGTGTGGGAGGCGCGGGCGCACGGCGCCGACGTCGTGCTCCTCATCGTCGCGGCGCTCGAGCAGACGGTGCTGGAGTCGCTCGTCGAGCGCGTTCACTCGCTCGGCATGACGGCGCTGGTCGAGGCGCACACCGCCGACGAGGTCAAGCGCGCGCTCGACGCCGGCGCCCGCGTCGTCGGCGTCAACGCCCGCGACCTGAAGACCCTCGAGGTCGACCGCACGGTCTTCTCCCGCCTGTCGCCCCTCATCCCCGACGACGTCGTCCGCGTCGCCGAGTCCGGGGTGCGCGGGCCGCACGACGTCATGGACTATGCCCGGGCCGGCGCGCACGCCGTCCTCGTGGGCGAGGCGCTCGTCACCGACGCCGCGCCCCGCCGCTCGGTGGCCGACCTCGTGGCGGCGGGTCAGCACCCGTCGCTGTGGTCGGTGCGGCCGGCCGCGCAGTCCTGACCGCCCGAGCGAAGGAGGCTCATCGTGCCTGACCACTCCGTGAGTGATGCCCTGACCAGCACGCTGGCGCACCAGGTGCTCGGCCGTCTGTCCGAGCAGCCCGGCCCCTACTTCGGCGAGTTCGGCGGGCGCTGGGTGCCCGAGGCCCTCATCGCCGCGCTCGACGAGCTCGAGACCGAGTACCGCAAGGCCATGGACGACCCGGCGTTCCGCGACGAGCTCGCGCGCCTCCACCGGGAGTACGTGGGCCGGCCCTCGCCGCTGACCGAGGTGACGCGCTTCGCGCAGCGCTGCGGCGGTGAGGCGGGCAACCGCGTGTTCCTCAAGCGCGAGGACCTCAACCACACCGGCTCGCACAAGATCAACAACGTGCTGGGGCAGGCTCTGCTCGTGAAGCGCATGGGCAAGACGCGCGTGATCGCCGAGACGGGCGCGGGCCAGCACGGCGTCGCCACCGCGACGGCGGCGGCGCTGCTCGACCTCGAGTGCGTCGTCTACATGGGCGAGGAGGACACGCGGCGCCAGGCGCTGAACGTGGCCCGCATGCGCCTGCTCGGTGCCACCGTCATCCCGGTCCAGATCGGCTCGCGCACGCTCAAGGACGCGATCAACGAGGCGCTGCGCGACTGGGTCGCAAACGTGGAGAGCACGCACTACCTGCTCGGCACCGTCACCGGCCCGCACCCGTTCCCCGAGATGGTGCGCGAGTTCCACCGCGTCATCGGCGAGGAGGCGCGCGCGCAGCTCCTCGAGCGCGTCGGCCGCCTTCCCGACGTCGTCGCTGCGTGCGTCGGCGGCGGTTCCAACGCGCTCGGGCTCTTCAACGCGTTCCTCGACGACCCGGAGGTCGCGCTCTACGGCTTCGAGGCCGGCGGCGAGGGCATCGAGTCCGGTCGGCACGCCGCCCGCTTCAGCGGCGGCGCACCCGGCGTGCTGCACGGCGCCCGCTCGTACCTGCTGCAGGACGGCGACGGCCAGACGCTGCCGAGCCACTCCGTCTCGGCGGGGCTCGACTACCCGAGCGTGGGCCCGGCGCACTCCTGGCTGCACGACCTGGGCCGCGCCACGTACCGGCCGGTCACCGACGCCGAGGCCATGGAGGCGTTCCGCATCCTGTCCCAGACCGAGGGCATCATCCCGGCCATCGAGTCGGCGCACGCGCTCGCCGGGGCCATGCAGGTGGGCTCGGAGCTCGCCGCCGCGGGCGAGCGGGACAAGATCATCGTGATCAACCTGTCCGGCCGTGGCGACAAGGACGTGGCGACCGCCGCCCGGTGGTTCGGCCTGCTCGACGACGAGGCTCCGGCGGGCCCGGAGGGGGACCAGTGACCACGACGGCCTCGCAGACGGCCGCACGCCTCGACGCGACCCGTGCCCAGGGCCGGCCCGCGCTCGTGGGGTACCTGCCCGTGGGCTTCCCGACGGTCGATCGCTCCGTCGAGGCGGTCAAGGCGTTCGTCGACGCCGGCGTCGACATCGTCGAGCTCGGCATCCCGTACACCGACCCGGTCATGGACGGCCCGGTCGTGCAGCGGGCCGCCGAGACCGCGCTCGCCGCGGGCGCGCACGTGCGCGACGCCTTCACGGTCGTCGAGAAGCTGCGCGCGCATGCGCCCGAGGTCCCCGTGGTCCTGATGACCTACTGGAACCCCGTGCTGCGCTACGGCGTCGACGGGTTCGCGCGCGACCTCGCGACGGCCGGTGGAGCGGGCCTCATCACGCCCGACCTCATCCCCGACGAGGGCCGCGACTGGATCGAGGCGTCCGAGGCGCACGACCTGGACCGCATCTTCCTCGTGGCCCCGAGCTCGACGCCCGAGCGGCTGCGCCTGACGGCGCGGGCCTCGCGCGGCTTCGTCTACGCTGCCTCGACGATGGGCGTCACCGGCGTCCGCGCCCAGGTGGGGGAGCGCGCCGAGCAGCTCGTCGCCGACACCCGCGCGGCCGGCGCCGACCACGTGTGCGTGGGCCTGGGCGTCTCGACGGGCGACCAGGCCGCGCAGGTCGGCAGCTACGCCGACGGCGTCATCGTCGGTTCCGCCTTCGTCAAGGCGCTCCAGCGCGACCTGCCCTGGGCCGGTCGCCTCGACGCGCTCCAGTCCGTGACGGCCGAGCTCGCCGCGGGCGTCGCCCGCGCCCGGAAGGACGCCTGATGCTCCCGATGTCGATCCCCAGCCCCTCGCAGGGCGTCTGGCACCTCGGGGCCTTCCCCCTGCGCGCCTACGCGTTCGCCATCCTCGCGGGCATCGTGCTCGCGGCGTGGGTCGCCACCAAGCGCTTCACCAAGCGCACGGCCGGCGGCACGTTCGACGACGTCCTGGAGATCACCTTCTGGGCGGTGCCGTTCGGCATCATCGGCGGGCGGATCTACCACGTGATCACCACGCCCGAGCCGTACTTCGGCGTGGGCGGTGACCCGATCCGCGCCCTGTACATCTGGGAGGGCGGCCTCGGCATCTGGGGCGCCGTCGCGCTCGGCGGCCTCGGCGCCTGGATCGGCTGCCGCCGGCAGAACATCCGCCTGCCCGTGTTCGCCGACGCGCTGGCCCCGGGCCTGCTCGTCGCGCAGGCGGTCGGCCGCCTCGGCAACTGGTTCAACCAGGAGCTGTACGGCGCGCCGACGACGCTGCCGTGGGGACTCCAGATCGATCCCGCGCACCTCGTGATCGACCCGGCCACCGGCGCGCGCTTCGCGGAGGGGACGCTCTTCCATCCGACGTTCCTGTACGAGCTGCTCTGGAACCTCGTCATGGCGGCGGTCCTGGTGTGGCTCGACCGCCGGTTCCGGCTCGGTCACGGACGCGTATTCTGGGCCTACGTCGTGCTCTACACCCTGGGGCGCGGCTGGATCGAGGCACTTCGCATCGACACCGCTGAGCACCTGCACCTCTTCGGGGTGGAGGTGCGTCTGAACGTCATCACGTCGTTGGTGATGTTCATCGGCGGCGTGGTCGCGTTCGTCGTCGTCGGACGACTGCACCCAGGCCGCGAGGAGGATGCGCGACGCGTCGTCCCCGTGGTCGCAGCCGAGGCGGGCGGGAACGACCCCGTCACGGCCGAGGCGGGCGAAGGCGACGGCGATGTGTCCGGGACCGAACGTGTGACAGACACGAAACATTCCTGACATACACTTCAGCACCACCCCACCTCCGGGCGAGTGCTGCGGGTCGAACAGGACCTGCAGCGTGACCCCACCCGGCGCCCTCACGTGGGCGTGCAGACCAACGGGCCGACGGCGTCCCGACAGCAGTACGGACGACGCCCGTGGTACGGGCGTGTGAGAAGGACGGTGTTGATGACCACGCCGCAGACCGGGAGCCTGGCGCCGGGACGACAGGGCCTGTACGACCCTGCCGCCGAGCACGACGCGTGCGGCGTCGCCTTCGTGGCGACGCTCCGCGGAACCCCTGGACGTGACATCGTCGATGCGGGCCTGACGGCCCTGCTCAACCTCGACCACCGCGGGGCGGTCGGTGCGGAGGAGAACTCCGGCGACGGCGCGGGCATCCTCACGCAGATCCCGGACGCGTTCCTGCGCGACGTGATCGCGGCCGAGCTGCCGCCTGCCGGCCACTACGCGATCGGCACGGCGTTCCTGCCGCAGGACCCGGCCGAGGCGGACGCCGTCGCGCGCCGCTTCGACGCGATCGCGGCCGAGGAGAAGCTCGAGGTCCTCGCATGGCGCGACGTGCCGGTGACGGCCGACCTCGTGGGCCCGACGGCTCGCGCGTCGATGCCGCTGTTTCGCCAGGTGGTCGTGGCCGACCCGTCGCGCGAGCTCGCCGGCATCGAGCTGGACCGCCGCGCCTACCGCCTGCGCCGCCGCGCGCAGAACGAGCTGGACCTCTACCTCGCGTCGCTCTCGGCCCGGACGATCACCTACAAGGGCATGCTGACGACGTCGCAGCTCGAGCCGTTCTTCCCGGACCTGTCCGACCCGCGCTACGCGTCCGAGCTCGCGCTCGTCCACTCGCGGTTCTCGACCAACACGTTCCCGTCGTGGCCCCTGGCGCAGCCGTTCCGGCAGATCGCGCACAACGGCGAGATCAACACCGTGCGCGGCAACCGCAACTGGATGGCCGCGCGCGAGGGCATGCTGGAGAGCGAGGCGCTGGGCGACCTGACGCCGCTCCTGCCCGTCTGTACCGACGGCGCCTCGGACTCGGCGTCCTTCGACGAGGTGCTCGAGCTCCTGCACCTGGCCGGGCGGTCCCTGCCGCACTCCGTGCTGATGATGGTGCCCGAGGCGTGGGAGAACCACGCGGAGATGGACCCCGCGCGCCGGGCGTTCTACGAGTACCACGCCAACCTCATCGAGCCGTGGGACGGGCCCGCGGCGCTGACCTTCACCGACGGCACGCTCATCGGTGCGGTGCTCGACCGCAACGGCCTGCGCCCCGGCCGCTACTGGGTGACGCAGGACGGCCTCGTGGTGCTCGCGTCCGAGTCGGGCGTGCTCGACCTCGACCCGGCCACGGTGGTGCGCAAGGGCCGGCTCGAGCCGGGCCGCATGTTCCTCGTCGACACGGGCGCCGGGCGCATCGTGGAGGACGACGAGATCAAGGGCCAGCTCGCCGGCCAGCAGCCGTACCAGCGCTGGATCGACGACCACAAGATCACGCTCGAGTCGCTCCCGGAGCGCGAGCACGTCGCCCACAGCCCCGCCTCGGTGCAGCGCCGCCAGCGCACCTTCGGGTACACCGAGGAGGAGCTCAAGGTCATCCTGACCCCGGTCGCGAACACGGGCGCGGAGACCCTGGGCGCGATGGGCACGGACACCCCGATCGCGGTGCTGTCGAGCCGGCCGCGCCTGCTGTTCGACTACTTCACGCAGATGTTCGCGCAGGTCACGAACCCGCCGCTCGACGCGATCCGCGAGGAGCTCGTCACCTCGCTCGGCAGCGCGATCGGCCCCGAGCCGAACCTGCTGTCCGACGCGCCCCAGCACGCGCGCAAGCTCGTGCTGGACTTCCCCGTGGTCGACAACGACCAGCTCGCCAAGATCGTCCACGTCGACCGCGACGAGCGGCTCGAGGGCATCTTCCGCTCCTACATGGTCCGCGGCCTGTACGACGTCGCGGGCGGCGGCGCCGCGCTCTACGACCGCCTGGAGTCGATCTTCGACGAGGTCGACGTGGCGATCGCCGAGGGTGCGACGCACATCGTGCTGAGCGACCGCGAGTCGAACTCGGAGCTCGCGCCGATCCCGTCGCTGCTGCTGACCTCCGCCGTGCACCACCACCTGCTGCGCCGGCGCACGCGCACCCAGATCTCGCTGGTCGTCGAGGCCGGTGACGTGCGCGAGGTGCACCACGTCGCGCTGCTGATCGGCTACGGCGCCGCGTGCGTCAACCCGTACCTGGCCATGGAGACCGTCGAGGACCTCGCCGTGCGCGGCTACCTCACGGTGTCGCCGGAGAAGGCCGTCGCGAACCTCATCAAGGCGCTCGGCAAGGGCGTGCTCAAGGTCATGAGCAAGATGGGCATCTCGACGATCATGTCCTACCGAGGGGCACAGATCTTCGAGGCCGTGGGCCTCTCGCAGGAGCTGATCGACGACTACTTCGCGGGCACCACCAGCCGGCTGGGCGGCGTCGGGCTCGACGTCGTGGCGGCCGAGGTAGCCGCGCGCCACGCCGAGGCCTACCCGCCGTCGGGCAACCGCGACCCGCACAAGCGGCTCGTCACGGGCGGCGAGTACCAGTGGCGCCGCGACGGCGAGGAGCACCTCTTCGACCCGGAGACGGTCTTCCGCCTGCAGCACTCGACGCGCACCGGCCGGATGGACATCTTCCGCCAGTACACGCGCCGCGTGGACGAGCAGTCGCGGCGTCTGATGACGCTGCGCGGAATGCTGCGCTTCTCGGCCGACCGCGAGCCGATCCCGATCGACGAGGTCGAGCCGGTCAGCGAGATCGTCAAGCGCTTCAACACCGGTGCCATGTCGTACGGCTCCATCTCGCAGGAGACGCACGAGACGCTGGCCATCGCGATGAACCGCCTCGGCGGACGTTCCAACACGGGTGAGGGCGGCGAGCACCCCGAGCGCCTCTACGACCCCGAGCGCCGCTCGAAGGTCAAGCAGGTCGCCTCGGGCCGGTTCGGCGTCACGAGCGAGTACCTGACGCAGGCGGACGACATCCAGATCAAGCTCGCGCAGGGCGCCAAGCCCGGCGAGGGTGGTCAGCTCCCGGGCGCCAAGGTGTACCCGTGGGTCGCGGAGGTGCGGCACTCGACGCCCGGCGTCGGGCTCATCTCGCCGCCGCCGCACCACGACATCTACTCGATCGAGGACCTGGCGCAGCTCATCCACGACCTGAAGAACGCCAACCCCGCCGCCCGCATCCACGTCAAGCTCGTCTCCGAGTTCGGCGTGGGCACGGTCGCGGCCGGCGTCTCCAAGGCGCACGCCGACGTCGTCCTCATCTCGGGGCACGACGGCGGCACGGGCGCCTCGCCGCTCACCTCGCTCAAGCACGCGGGCACACCGTGGGAGATCGGCCTGGCCGAGACCCAGCAGACGCTCGTCCTCAACGACCTGCGCGACCGCATCGTGGTGCAGGTCGACGGGCAGATGAAGACGGGCCGCGACGTCGTCGTGGCGGCGCTGCTCGGCGCCGAGGAGTTCGGCTTCGCGACGGCTCCAATGGTCGTCACCGGCTGCATCATGATGCGTGTCTGCCACCTCGACACCTGCCCCGTCGGCGTCGCCACGCAGAACCCCGAGCTGCGGGCCCGGTTCACCGGCAAGCCCGAGTTCGTCGTGAACTTCTTCGAGTTCATCGCCCAGGAGGTGCGGGAGAACCTCGCGTCGCTCGGCTTCCGCTCGATCGACGAGGCCGTCGGCCAGGTGCAGGTGCTCGACACCCGCAAGGCCGTCGACCACTGGAAGGCCCAGGGCCTGGACCTGGCGCCCGTGCTCGAGCAGCAGATCCCGGCCAAGGGTTCGGCGCTGCGCCAGACCAAGACGCAGGACCACGGCCTCGCGAAGGCGCTCGACAACCAGCTGGTCGCGCTCGCGCGGCCCGCGCTCGAGGACGGCACCCCCGTCGCGATCGAGCTGCCCGTGCGCAACGTCAACCGGACGGTCGGCACGATGCTGGGCCACGAGGTCACCAAGCGCTACCGCGGCGCGGCGCTGCCGGAGGGCACGATCGACGTCACGCTGACCGGCTCGGCCGGGCAGTCGTTCGGCGCGTTCGTGCCGCGCGGCGTCACGCTGCGCCTGTTCGGCGACGCCAACGACTACGTCGGCAAGGGCCTGTCGGGCGGCCGCATCGTCGTCCGGCCCGACAAGGCGTCGATGCTCGAGGGCGCCGCGAACGTCATCGCCGGCAACGTCATCGGCTACGGGGCGACGTCGGGCGAGGTCTTCCTCCGCGGCCGTGCCGGCGAGCGGTTCGCCGTCCGCAACTCGGGCGCGACGCTCGTCGTCGAGGGCGTGGGCGACCACGCGCTCGAGTACATGACCGGTGGCACGGTGCTCGTGCTCGGTCCTACCGGACGCAACCTCGGCGCCGGCATGTCGGGCGGCATGGCCTACGTGCTCGACCTGCGCGCCGCCGCGATGAACATCGCGGCCGTCGCGACCAAGGAGCTCGAGGTCGGCCCGCTCGACGACGCCGACTGGGAGGTCGTCGAGACGCTGCTGCGCCGCCACGCCGAGGAGACCGGGTCGAACGTCGCGCACAGCCTGCTCGCCGACGCCCGCGCCCGCGCCCGCTTCTCGCGCGTGCTGCCGCTGGGGTGGGCGCGCGTGCGCGAGGCCCTCGCACGTGCCGAGGCGCAGGGCATCGCCGTCCACGGTGAGGGTCAGTGGGACGAGAACGTGTGGAACAACATCGTGGAGGTGGCTCGTGGCTGACCCTCGTGGCTTTCTGAAGGTCCGGGACCGCGAGCTCCCGCCGAACCGTCCCGTCGAGGTGCGCCTGCGCGACTGGAAGGACGTGCACGCCCACCGGGAGGCAGGGGAGCCGTTCCTCGGCGGCCGACTCGGTGAGCAGGCCGGGCGCTGCATGGACTGCGGCATCCCGTTCTGCCACCAGGGCTGCCCGCTGGGCAACTTCATCCCCGAGTGGAACGACCTCGTGCGGCGCGACCAGTGGGAGGACGCGGTCGACCGCATGTACGCGACGAACAACTTCCCGGAGCTCACGGGCCGCGTGTGCCCTGCTCCGTGCGAGTCGGCGTGCGTGCTCGGGATCAGCCAGCCGCCCGTGACGATCAAGAACATCGAGCTGTCGATCGCGGACGAGGCGTTCGCCCGCGGTCTGACCCCGCAGGTGCCGGCGCGCCTGACGGGCACGACGATCGCCGTCGTCGGCTCGGGCCCCGCAGGGCTCGCAGCCGCCCAGCAGCTCACGCGCGTCGGCCACACGGTCGTCGTGTACGAGCGCGACGACGCCATCGGCGGCCTGCTGCGCTACGGCATCCCGGACTTCAAGCTCGAGAAGCACATCATCGACAAGCGCCTGGAGCAGATGCAGGCCGAGGGCACCCGGTTCCGGCCGGGCGTCGAGGTCGGCAAGGACATCACCTGGGACGCGCTCCGCCGCCGCTTCGACGCGGTCGTCGTCGCGACGGGTGCCACGGTGCCGCGTGAGCTCCCGCTGCCCGGCCGCGACCTGCGGGGCGTCCACTACGCGATGGACTTCCTCACTCCGGCCAACAAGGCCTCGAAGGGGGAGCCGGTCAAGGGCGCGCCGACGGCGGAGGGCAAGCACGTCGTCGTCATCGGCGGCGGCGACACCGGCTCGGACTGCGTCGGCACCGCGCTGCGCCAGGGCGCCGCGAGCGTGACCACGCTCGCCATCGGCAAGAAGCCGCCGGTCGACCGGCCGGCGAACCAGCCGTGGCCCACCGACCCCATCCTCTTCGAGGTCTCGACCTCGCACGAGGAGGGCGGCGAGCGCACCTACCTGGCCTCGACGGTCGAGTTCCTCGACGACACCGCGGGCGCCGTCGTGGGCCTGCGGGTCGCCGAGACGGAGTACCTCCCCAACGGCCGACGCGAGCCGATGGCGGGCACGGAGCACGTGATCCGCGCCGACCTGGTGCTCATCGCGATGGGCTTCACCGGCCCGGAGACGGACGCGATCACGGCGCAGTCCGGCGTCGAGCTCAGCGAGCGCGGGCTGGTGCGCCGTGGCGACGACTTCGCCACGAACCTGCCCGGCGTGTTCGTCGCCGGCGACGCCGGCCGCGGGCAGTCGCTCATCGTGTGGGCGATCGCCGAGGGCCGCGCGTGCGCGGCAGCGGTCGACTCCCACCTGCGCGGCTCCACGGAGCTGCCCGCGCCGGTCGGGCCCCGGACGGTGGCACTGAGAGGTTGAGCACGGCCCGTTCGAGGCGCGCTACGCGCCGCGAGCGAGCAAGATTGCGGCAGGAGCGTCTTAGATGGTCGTGGTGTGCGTGTCACCCACGGGACGGGACGCGCTGCCGGTAGATACCACGGGCGTGAACCGAGCGCCCGCGCAGGCCCCGGGCATCGCCGGGGCAACCCTGATGACGAGGCTGGAGACATGCGCAGAGCCAAGATCGTTTGCACCATCGGACCTGCCACGAGCAGCCCGGAGAACCTCCGGAAGCTGATCGATGCCGGTATGGACGTGGCCCGGATCAACCGCAGCCACGGTTCGTTCGAGGAGCACGAGGCCGTCTACAACAACGTGCGGGAGGCCTCGAAGGCCTCGGGCCGCAACGTCGCGATCCTGGTCGACCTCCAGGGCCCCAAGATCCGCCTCGGCAAGTTCGAGGGCGACGAGAAGCACTACCTCAACGAGGGTGACGTCTTCACGATCACCACCGACGACATCGTCGGCACCAAGGAGATCGTCTCCACCACCCACAAGGGCCTGGCCGACGACGCCAAGGTGGGCGACCCCCTGCTGATCGACGACGGCAAGGTCCGCGTCCGCGTGACCGCCGTCGACGGCCCCCGTGTCCAGACCGTCGTGGAGATCCCCGGCCCGGTCTCGAACAACAAGGGCATCAACCTCCCCGGTGCCGCGGTGTCCGTCCCCGCGATGTCGGAGAAGGACATCGAGGACCTCCGCTGGGCCCTGAAGATGGGCACGGACTTCATCGCCCTGTCGTTCGTCCGCAACGCCAAGGACTACGACGACGTCCGCGCGATCATGGAGGAGGAGGGCCGGGTCGTCCCGGTCATCGCCAAGCTCGAGAAGCCGCAGGCGATCGAGAACCTCGAGGAGGTCATCGCCGCGTTCGACGCCTTCATGGTGGCCCGTGGCGACCTGGCCGTCGAGATGCCGCTGGAGCAGGTCCCGCTGATCCAGAAGCGCATCGTCGAGCTGGCCCGCCGCAACGCGAAGCCGGTCATCGTCGCCACTCAGGTGCTCGAGTCCATGACCACGAGCCCGCGCCCGACGCGTGCCGAGGCCTCCGACTGCGCCAACGCGGTGCTCGACGGCGCCGACGCGGTCATGCTCTCGGGCGAGACCTCGGTCGGTGACTTCCCGATCATCACGGTCGAGACGATGGCCCAGATCATCGAGGCCACCGAGCAGCTCGGTGCCGAGCGCATCGCCCCGCTGGGCTCGCGCCCGCACACCCGCTCGGGTGTCATCACGCAGGCCGCGAAGGAGGTCGGCGAGCAACTCGGCGCCAAGTACTACGTGACCTTCACGCAGTCCGGCGACTCGGCCCGCCGCATGTCCCGCCTGCGCTCGCAGATCCCGCTGCTGGCCTTCACGCCGGTCTCGGCGACCCGCAAGGAGCTGGCGCTGAGCTGGGGCACGCAGGCCTACGAGGTGCCGAAGGTCGACTCGGTCGACGCGATGGTCGCCCAGGTCGACTCGACCCTGCAGGCCAACGGCCTCGCCGAGCCGGGCGACCGCGTCGTCATCGTCTCGGGTGCGCCGGTCGGCGTCCCGGGCACGACGAACTCGATCCTCGTGCACAAGGTCGGCTCGACCGACACGGGCCGCGGCCTGTGAGCTGAGCCAGCCAGGAGCTGAGCCAGCCGTGAGCTGACGTGCGAGAGGCCCGTGGGGGGAACCCCACGGGCCTCTCGTCGTCCGCGTGCCCCGGGCGGGACTCGAACCCGCACTCCTCGCGGAACCCGGGTTTGAGCCGGGCGCGTCTGCCAGTTCCGCCACCGGGGCAGCGGGCACCATCGAACCACACGTCGTGCGATGCCCGGGCCCGCGTGCCGCACGGCGCTGTCCAGGGCCGACGCCGTGGCTGGTGGGAGCGTGTTCGCGGACTAGGATGGCGGCGTGACCGAGAAGCCCGCCGCGAAGCTGCCGCTGGACCTGCCGCCCATGCTGGAGCCCGAGGCCCCCGCCGCCGTCCCCACCGCTCCCGGGCGCCCCGCCCGCCGCGCCGTCGTCGCGGAGGACGAGGCGCTCATCCGCATGGACGTCGTCGAGACGCTCCGCGAGGCGGGGTTCGAGGTGGTGGGTGAGGCCGGTGACGGCGAGACCGCCGTCGGCCTCGCCATCGAGCTCAAGCCCGACGTCGTCGTCATGGACGTCAAGATGCCCGAGATGGACGGCATCACCGCCGCCGAGAAGATCGGCAAGGCGCACGCCGCGCCCGTCGTCCTCCTCACGGCGTTCTCCCAGACCGAGCTGGTCGAGCGCGCGCGCGACGCCGGGGCGATGGCCTATGTCGTCAAGCCGTTCACCCCCGCCGACCTGCTGCCGGCGGTCGAGATCGCGATCTCCCGCTACCAGCAGATCGGCGCGCTCGAGGCCGAGGTCGCGGACCTCCAGGAGCGCTTCGAGACCCGCAAGCGCGTGGACCGCGCCAAGGGCCTGCTGCAGACCAAGATGGGACTCTCTGAGCCCGAGGCCTTCCGCTGGATCCAGAAGACGTCGATGGACCGCCGCCTCACCATGCGCGAGGTCGCCGACGCCGTGATCGAGCAGGTCGGCGGGGCCTGAGACGATGCGCTCGACGCCGGACGTGCGGTCAGCGGACCGCGACGACCTCGCGGTCGTCGCGGCCCTGAGCGTGTCCGTCCGCCCGGCGTCGCCCGTCGGGGCTTCCGTCGACCACGCCGGCGAGGACGTGCTGCGCAAGCACCTGTCGGTCTACGTGGGGTCCGGCGGGACGGTGCTGGTCGCCGAGCTCGACGGGCAGATCGCCGGCTTCCTCCTCGCTCGCACGGTGGGCCCGCAGCTCTTCGCGGTCGACCCGGCGATCGTCGTCGACGCGTTGTTCGTCACTCCGGACAGCCGACGCCGCGGCATCGGGCACGCGCTCGTGGCCGGCGTCGCCGCGCTGGCGGGGGAGTCCGGCGCCCCGTACGTGTACGCGGGGGCGCCTGCGGGCGACCGCGCCATGCAGCGGTTCCTCGCCCGACTGGGCTTCGCGCCTGCCGCCGGGCACCGCGTGGTGTCGACCCCGATCCTGCTGCGCCGACTGGCGCAGGAGGGCGCTCCGTCGTCGCCGCGGGGCGACGTGCGCCCGCGTGGACGGCGCGAGTCGACGCGCGCGGCGATCGACGACATCATCGCCCGGCGGCGACGGGCCCGGGATGCGGGCCTCCCGTCCGGCCCGCTCGACCTGCGGGCCTTCCAGGCGGGCCGCGACCCGGAGCGCTCCGCCTCCTGAGACCGCGCTAACGCCCGCGCGCCGGGGGCGGCGCGTCGAGGATCATGCACGTGAGCCGCGCCGTCGCGACACGGCGCCCGTCCTCGTCCGTGATCACGATCTCGTAGGACGCCAGCGTCCGGCCCAGGGTCAGTGCCACCGCCTCGCCGGTCACGACACCGTCGCGGGCCGAGCGGTGGTGCGACACGTTGAGCTCGACGCCGACGGCGGCACGCGTGGGGCCGGCGTGCTGCGTCGCGGCGACGGAACCGAGCGTCTCGGCGAGCACGGCCGAGGCCCCGCCGTGCAAGAGGCCGTACGGCTGGGTGTTGCCCGCGACGGGCATGGTGCCGGTCGTTCGCTCGGCGCCGATGGCGGTCAGCTCGATGCCCATGCGCTCGATGAGCGTGCCGGCGACTTCGGGCACGACCGCGGCCGCAGCCGCCGGAGGAGTGTCGGTCATGACAGGTAGGTTGGCCCCGTGACGACCCCCGCGCCAACCCGGCACACCGGCCGACCCCGCCTGCTCCTCATCGACGGGCACTCGATGGCCTACCGCGCGTTCTTCGCGCTGCCGGACACGATGGCCACGACGTCGGGCCAGGTGACCAACGCGGTCTACGGGTTCACGTCGATGCTCACCAAGCTGCTCGGCGACGAGCAGCCGACGCACCTGGCGGTGGCGTTCGACGTGTCGCGGCGGTCGTTCCGCAGCGAGCGCTTCCCCGAGTACAAGGGCACCCGCAGCGAGACGCCCGCCCCGTTCAAGGGTCAGGTGCCGCTCATCAAGGAGGTGCTCGAGGCGTTGCGCGTGCCCACGCTGGAGCGCGAGGGCATCGAGGCGGACGACATCATCGCGACGCTCTCGGTGCAGGCGTCGGCCGCCGGCATGGAGGTGCTCGTCTGCTCGGGCGACCGCGACTCGATCCAGCTGGTCGACGGCGACGTCACGCTGCTCTACCCGGTGCGCGGCGTGTCCGAGATGGCGCGCTTCACGCCCGAGGCGGTGCTGGACAAGTACGGCGTGCCGCCCGAGCAGTACCCCGACCTCGCGGCGCTCGTGGGCGAGACCAGCGACAACCTGCCCGGGGTCGCGGGCGTCGGGCCCAAGACGGCCGCGAAGTGGGTCGCGCAGTTCGGCGGCCTCGACGCGCTGCTCGACCACGTCGACGAGCTCAAGGGCAAGGCGGCCGAGAACCTGCGCGCCGCGGTCGACCAGGTCCGGCTCAACCGCGAGCTGAACGCGCTGCTGCGCGACGTCGAGCTGCCGTTGGGCCCTGACGACCTGCTGCTGCGCGGCTTCGACCGCGAGGCGGTGCACCGTGTCTCCGACACGCTGCAGTTCGGGACGCTGCGCGACCGGCTGCTCGCGGTGGACCCGGCGGCCGAGGAGGAGTCCGAGGCAGCGGCCGAGACCGCGTTCGAGCTCGACGTCGTCGAGCTGCCCGAGGGCGGCCTCGCCGGGTGGCTCGCGGAGCGGAGCGGCCGCACGGTCGGCGTCGACGTCTCCGGGCGCGGCGTGCCCGCCGCGGGGGACGCCTGGGGCGTCGCGCTCGCGGAGGGCGGCGAGGGCGTCGCCTACGACCTCGCAGACCTCACGCCCGACGACGAGAAGGCGCTGGCCGCGTGGCTCGCCGACCCGGCGCAGGCCAAGGTGCTGCACGGCGCCAAGACCGCGTGGCACGCCCTCGCGGCCCGCGGCCTCACGCTCGAGGGCGTCGTCTTCGACACCGAGCTCGCCGCCTACCTGTGCTACCCGGACCAGCGCGGCTATGACCTGGGCGACCTGGTCGCCCGGCACCTGGGCCGCGAGCTCCGCGTCGAGGACGACGGCGCCCAGGGCGCGCTCGACCTCGACCTCGGCTCGACCGGCGGGCGCGGCGCACGTGAGGCGACGCGGGCGGCCGCCGTGGCCGACCTCGCCGGCGCGCTCGCGGGCCAGCTCTCCGACCGCGGGGCCACCGGCCTGCTCACCGACGTCGAGCTGCCGCTGTCCCGGGTGCTCGCGCGCATGGAGGCCACGGGCATCGCGGCCGACACGCCCTACCTCACCGAGCTGGAGGGCGGCTTCGCCGACCAGGTCGCGGAGGCGGCCGGCGAGGCGTACGACGCGATCGGGCACGAGGTGAACCTCGGCTCGCCCAAGCAGCTCCAGGAGGTGCTCTTCGGCGAGCTCGACATGCCGAAGACCAAGAAGACCAAGACGGGCTACACCACGGACGCGGCGGCGCTCGCCGAGCTCTACGTGCGCACCGGCCACCCGTTCCTCGAGCACCTGCTCGCCCACCGCGACGCGAGCAAGCTGCGCGTCACCGTCGAGGGCCTGCTCAAGTCCGTGGCGCCGGACGGCCGCATCCACACGACGTTCCAGCAGACCATCGCCGCGACCGGCCGCCTCAGCTCCACCGAGCCCAACCTGCAGAACATCCCCATCCGCACCGAGGCAGGGCGGCAGATCCGCCGGGCGTTCCGCGTGGGCGAGGGGTACGACACCCTGCTCACGGCGGACTACTCCCAGATCGAGATGCGCATCATGGCGCACCTCTCGGGCGACGCGGGCCTGATCGAGGCGTTCCGCAGCGGCGAGGACCTGCACCGCTACGTCGGGTCGCGTGTGTTCGGCGTCGAGCCCGCGGGCGTCACGGCCGAGATGCGGTCGAAGGTCAAGGCGATGTCCTACGGCCTGGCGTACGGGCTCTCGGCGTTCGGGCTCTCGCAGCAGCTCGCCGTCTCGACGGGCGAGGCGCAGGGCCTCATGGACGACTACTTCGCCCGGTTCGGCGGCGTGCGCGAGTACCTGGACGGCGTGGTGGAGGAGGCCAGGGCCACCGGGTGGACGGCGACCGTGCTGGGCCGCCGCCGCTACCTGCCCGACCTGACGAGCGACAACCGGCAGCGCCGGCAGATGGCCGAGCGCATGGCCCTCAACGCCCCGATCCAGGGCAGCGCCGCCGACATCATCAAGCTCGCCATGCTGCGGGTGCAGCAGGAGCTCGACGCGTGCGGGCTGCGCTCACGGCTGCTGCTGCAGGTGCACGACGAGCTCGTGGTCGAGGTCGCGCCCGGCGAGCGCGAGGCGGCCGAGGATGTGCTGCGCACCCAGATGGGCGCGGCCTACCCGCTCGACGTCCCGCTCGATGTGTCGGTCGGCACAGGCGACACGTGGCACGCCGCAGGGCACTAGGAGTACGCGCCAACCCGCGGAGGAGGGCTCGGCGGGCGCATACGATCCTTCGTCCTATGGACTGGTTCATCCGCGTCGTCAAGGGCATGGTCATCTCGCTCGGCTTCATCCTGCCGGGCGTGTCCGGTGGCGTGCTCGCGGCGATCCTCGGGATCTACGAGCGGATGCTGCGCTTCCTCGCGCACCTGACGAGGGACTTCAAGGGCAACTTCCTGTACTTCCTGCCCGTCGGCATCGGCGGCGTGCTCGGCCTGGTGCTGCTCAGCAGGCCCCTGGAGTACCTGCTCGATCACTGGCAGGTCGTGGTGCTGTGGGGGTTCGCAGGCGCGATCCTCGGCACGCTGCCCTCCCTGCTGCGTGAGTCTGTCGCGAAGTCCCGCCGCGACGCCGTCGACGTGATCTGGCTGGCCGGCACGTTCGTCGGCGCGCTCGTGGTGCTCTACCTGCTCCCCGCGCTCGCCGGCACGGTGCCGGCGAGCTTCCTCGGCTTCGTGCTCGCCGGTGCGCTCATCGCGCTCGGCGTGCTCGTGCCAGGGTTGTCGCCGTCGAACCTGCTCCTGATCCTCGGGCTGTTCTCGCCCATGCTGCAGGGCTTCCGCGACCGCGACCTGCTCGGCACGTTCCTGCCGATCGCGCTCGGGGCCGTCGCGGCGCTGCTGGCGTTCTCCAGGCTCATGGAGCGCCTGATCGAGCGACACCACTCGCGGGTCTACCACTTCATCATCGGGCTGGTGCTCGCGAGCACCGTGCTCATCGTGGTGCCGACGCAGAGCGCCGAGGCGATCGACTACACCGGCGCGGGCGCCGGCACCGCCGTGGGGGCCGTCGTCGCCTTCGCGGCCGGGCTGACACTCGGCCTGTGGACTGCCATGCTCGAGAACAAGCACAAGACCGTGACGCCGGGGGAGTGACCATGGCCGCCGACCGCTTCGCCACCATGACCTTCGCGAGCATCTACCCGATGTACGTGCAGAAGGTCGAGCGCAAGGACCACACCGAGGACGAGGTCCGCGAGGTCATCTCCTGGCTCACCGGGTACGACGACGCCGGCATCGACGACGCGGTCGCCGACGAGCGCACCTTCGCGCAGTTCTTCGAGCAGGCCCCCGCGATGAACCCGAACGCCGCGCTCATCAAGGGCGTCATCTGCGGCTACCGCGTCGAGGAGATCGAGGACCCGCTGCACCAGAAGGTGCGCTGGATGGACAAGCTCGTCGACGAGCTGGCGCGCGGCAAGAAGATGAGCAGCATCCTGCGCTCCTGAGCGCAGCTGACGCTCACGCCGTGGAGCGTGCAGGAAGCGGGGTTCTGGCGCTGTCCAGGGCCCCGATCCCTGCACCCGCGGCGGGCTTCTGCGTGACGAAGACCGCCGTGCCGGGCAGGTAGGCGCCGCGTTCCGGACCCCAGCCGCCCCAGACCTGGTCGTTCCACGAGGGCCATTCCGGCTCGACGAGGTCGAGCAGGCACAGGCCCGCGGCGACGACGTCACGCAGGTGGTCGCCCACCGTGCGGTGGTACTCGGCGTACCGGACGCGGCCCGCGGCATCCTGCTCGACGTAGGGGCGGCGGTCGAAGTAGGAGCGGCTCGCGGTGAGGCCGCGCGTCGTCGGGTCGTCCGGGAACGCCCAGCGCAGCGGGTGCGTCACGGAGAACACCCAGCGGCCGCCCGGCCGCAGCACGCGTGCTGCCTCGGCGTGGACGCGGGCGGCGTCGGGCACGAACGGGATGGCGCCGAACGACGTGAAGACGACGTCGAAGCTCGCGTCGGCGAAGGGCAGCGCCCGCGCGTCGGCCTGCAGCACCGGTACCCGCACGCCCGCCGCGGCGTCGAGTGCGGGGGCTGAGGCGAGCATGCCGTGCGAGACGTCGGTCGCGACGGCGTCGGCGCCCTGCGTCGCGAGCCAGCGCGAGCACTGCGCGGCCCCGGCACCGACCTCGAGCACGCGGCGCCCGGCGACGTCGCCCAGCAGGCCCGCCTCGGCCTCCGTCAGGCCCTCGGGGCCCCAGCGGAAGTCCGCGTCACCGAGGAACGTGCCGTGCTCGGCGAGGTACTCGGCGGCGTTCGCGTCCCACCAGCGGCGGCCCGCCGCGCCGCCCTCCGCGTCGGGCACGTCACGGTAGCCGACGGACTCGATCTCGCTCACGCGCCCATCCTGCCTCGTCTCCGGCCGCGGAGGCCGCCACCGTGCGACGCCCAGCACGACGTGGACAGGCCACATGGGTACGATCGCACCGGTGCGCGTGCTGTGCGCCGCTGTCGGGGATGTCGAAGACCTGGAGGATGCGTGCGAGTCGGACTGCTGACCGGTGGCGGGGATGTCCCCGGTCTCAACGCGGCGATCCGGGCGGTGGTCAAGCGCGGCGAGGGCGAGCACGGCCACTCGATCGTCGGCTTCCGCAACGGCTGGCGCGGCCTGGCCGACGGCGACGTGATGCCGCTGAGCCGCCAGCACATCCGCAACGTCCTGGCGACCGGCGGCACGCTCCTCGGCACGGCGCGGTACCACCCGCACTCGGCCGACGGCGGCATGGACGCCGTCCTGGCGACGCTCGAGGCCGAGCGGGTCGAGGCGCTCATCGTGGTCGGCGGCGACGGCACGCTGCACGCCGCGAGCAAGGTCGCCGAGGCCGGCATCGGCATCGTCGCGATCCCCAAGACGATCGACAACGACGTGTGGGGCACCGACCGCTCGATCGGCTTCGACACCGCGGTGACCATCGCGACCGAGGCCGTCGACCGCATCCACACGACGGCCGAGTCGCACAACCGCGTCATGCTCGTCGAGGTCATGGGCCGCAGCGCCGGCTGGATCGCGGCGACCGCGGGCATCGCGGGCGGCGCCGAGGTGGTGCTCGCCCCGGAGCAGCCGTTCGACATCGACAAGATCGTCAAGTTCCTCAAGCACCGGCACCGCGCGCACGCGAGCTTCTCGATCATCGTCGTGGCCGAGGGCGCGGTGCCCGCCGAGGGCACGTCGATGACGTACGAGACGCAGCTCGGCCGGTTCGGCGAGATCATCGCGGGCTCGATCTCCGAGCGCCTCAAGGTCGAGATCGCCGAGCGCACCGGGTTCGACACGCGCGTCACGGTGCTCGGTCACATCCAGCGCGGCGGCACGCCGACGCCGGATGACCGGATCCTGGGCTCGCGCTTCGGCGTGGCGGCGATCGACGCCGTGACACGCGGCGAGACCGGTGTGATGACGGCGCTGCGCGGCGAGGAGGTCGTCCTCGTCCCGCTCGCCGAGATCGCAGGAAAGGTCAAGCACGTGCCCGACGAGCTCCTCGAGGTCGCTCAGGCACTCGCCTGACCTGGATTGACCCCCTCTGTCGGCCACCGCTAGGATGGTCGGCGGTGCCGTGCGTCTGTCGTCGGGCAGGCTGAGGCACCACCTCCCCTGTCCGCACGACTCCTTGTCCACATCGGAGCATTCACTTCATGACCATCTCCACCACGAGGTCCGTCCCCCAGGTTGCCGTCAACGACATCGGCACAGAGGAAGACCTTCTTGCCGCCATCGACGCCACCATCAAGAACTTCAACGATGGTGACATCGTCGAGGGCACGATCGTCAAGGTCGACCGTGATGAGGTCCTCCTCGACATCGGCTACAAGACCGAGGGTGTGATCCCCTCGCGCGAGCTGTCCATCAAGCACGACGTCGATCCGTCCGAGGTCGTCAACCTCGGTGACGTCGTCGAGGCCCTTGTTCTCCAGAAGGAGGACAAGGAGGGCCGTCTGATCCTGTCCAAGAAGCGCGCACAGTACGAGCGCGCCTGGGGCACGATCGAGAAGATCAAGGAGGAGGACGGCGTCGTCACCGGCACCGTCATCGAGGTCGTCAAGGGCGGCCTCATCCTCGACATCGGTCTTCGCGGCTTCCTCCCCGCCTCGCTCGTGGAGATGCGTCGTGTCCGCGACCTCCTGCCGTACGTCGGCAAGGAGATCGAGGCGAAGATCATCGAGCTCGACAAGAACCGCAACAACGTCGTCCTCTCGCGCCGTGCCTGGCTCGAGCAGACGCAGTCCGAGGTCCGCTCCACCTTCCTGCAGACGCTGCAGAAGGGCCAGGTGCGCCCGGGTGTGGTCTCGTCGATCGTCAACTTCGGTGCGTTCGTGGACCTCGGCGGCGTCGACGGTCTCGTCCACGTCTCCGAGCTGTCCTGGAAGCACATCGACCACCCCTCCGAGGTCGTCGAGGTCGGCCAGGAGGTCACGGTCGAGGTTCTCGACGTCGACTTCGACCGCGAGCGTGTCTCCCTGTCGCTGAAGGCGACGCAGGAGGACCCGTGGCAGACCTTCGCCCGGACCCACGCCATCGGCCAGGTCGTCCCGGGCAAGGTCACCAAGCTCGTCCCGTTCGGTGCGTTCGTGCGCGTCGAGGACGGCATCGAGGGCCTCGTGCACATCTCGGAGCTGGCCGTGCGCCACGTCGAGCTGCCGGAGCAGGTCGTCACGGTGGGCCAGGAGGTGTTCGTCAAGGTCATCGACATCGACCTGGAGCGCCGCCGCATCTCGCTGTCGCTCAAGCAGGCGAACGAGGGTCTGGACCCGGAGTCCGAGGACTTCGACCCCGCGCTCTACGGCATGGCCGCCGAGTACGACGAGAACGGGGAGTACAAGTACCCCGAGGGCTTCGACCCGGAGACCAACGAGTGGCTCGAGGGCTTCGAGACGCAGCGCGAGGCCTGGGAGGCGGAGTACGCCAAGGCGCACGCCCGCTGGGAGTCGCACCGCGAGCAGGTCCGCGCGGCCTACGCGGCTGACGCCGACGCCGCTGCCGACACCGGCACGGGCGGCGCGTCGTCCTACTCCTCGGCGGCCCCGGCCGTCGAGGCCGCGGGCACGCTCGCCTCGGACGAGGCGCTCGCCGCTCTGCGCGAGAAGCTCACGGGCAACTGATCTCCTGAGCTGATCGCCTGATCGGACCGAAGGCCCGTCACCCCCTCGGGGGTGGCGGGCCTTCGTCGTCGGCGGACCGGGGGGAGACCCGTGGGGTCGCTGCGCGCTACCGTGCGGTGCAGGTGACCGAGCCGTCGTCGTCAGGGGGCAGTCATGGAGGTCGTCGTCTCGGGTGCGACGGGGCTCATCGGGCGCGCGCTGCGCGCCTCGCTGGAGGCCGACGGGCACCGCGTCGTCCCGCTCGTGCGGCCCGGCAGGCCCGGCCGCGGCGTCGCCTGGGACCTGGGGCGGGGAACCATCGACGCCGCCGGTCTCGAGGGCGTCGACGCCGTCGTGCACCTCGCGGGCGAGGGGGTGGCGTCCCGCCCGTGGACCCGGGCGCACCGGGACGCCGTGCTGCGCAGCCGCGTCGACGGGACCGCCTTGCTGGCCGGTGCGCTCGCCGGGCTGACCAGGCCGCCGTCGGTGCTCGTGTCCGGGTCCGCGGTGGGGTTCTACGGCAGCCGCGGCGACGCGATGCTGACGGAAGACGCGCGGCCCGGCCACGACTTCCTCGCTGGGGTGTGCGTGGCGTGGGAGGCGGCGACACGCGCCGCAGAGGCGGCCGGCATCCGCACCGTCCACGTCCGCACCGGCATGGTCCTCTCGAGCGCCGGCGGCGCGCTCGGCCCGCAGCGCCTCCCGTTCCGGCTGGGGCTCGGCGCGAAGGCAGGGCGCGGGACGCAGTGGATGTCGTGGATCCACCTCGACGACGAGGTCGCCGCCATCCGCCACGCCCTGGCCGCCGACGCGCTCTCGGGTGCCGTCAACCTGGTGGCCCCGCACCCCGTCACCAACGCGGCGTTCGCCCAGGCGTTCGCGCGCTCGCTCCACAGGCGGGCGTTCCTGACGATCCCGCGGCTGGTGACGGCGATCCCGTTCGGCGTCGGGGCCCTGGCCGACTCGCTCCTCTTCGCGAGCCAGCGCGCGGTCCCGGCCGCCCTGCTCAAGAGCGGGTTCACCTTCCGCCACGCCGACCTCGGCGAGGCGCTCGCCTCGCTGTGAGGCGACGCCGCGGGAGCGCCCCGGAGACCCGTCAGGCTGCCGTCGTCTGCGCGAACTGGGTCGCGTACAGGTCGGCGTAGAGACCGCCCACCCGCAGCAGCTCCGCGTGCGTGCCCGACTCGACGACGTGGCCGTCCTCGAGCACCACGATGAGGTCGGCCGCGCGGACCGTCGAGAGGCGGTGGGCGATCACGAGGCTCGTGCGCCCGGCGAGGGCGTCGTCGAGCGCGGCCTGCACGGCCGCCTCGCTCTCCGAGTCCAGGTGTGCGGTCGCCTCGTCGAGCACGACGACGTCGGGCGCCTTGAGCAGGAGCCGCGCGATGGCGAGGCGCTGGCGCTCGCCGCCGGACAGGCGGTAGCCGCGGTCGCCGACGACGGTGTTCAGGCCGTCGGGGAGCGTGTGCACGAGGTCGCCGATGTGCGCGGCGCGCAGCGCGGCCTCGAGCTCGGCGTCGGTGGCGTCCGGGCGGGCGTAGCGGAGGTTCTCGGCGATGGTGTCGTGGAACAGGTGCGCCTCCTGCGAGACGACCCCGACGGTGCCGCGCAGCGACTCGAGCGTGACGTCGCGCAGGTCGAGGCCGGCGATCCGCACCGACCCGGAGGTCGGGTCGTACATCCGCGAGACCAGCTGGGAGATCGTCGTCTTGCCGGCACCGGACGGGCCGACGAGCGCGACCATGGCGCCCGCCGGGACCGTGAGCGTCACGTCCTTGAGCGTGTCCCCGGTCGGGTCGCCGCGCAGGGTCGCGACGGACTCGAGCGACGCCAGGGAGACCTCGTCGGCGCGCGGGTAGCGGAACGTGACGCCGTCGAGCTCGACGCTCGCCCCGCGGGCGGCGACGGCGGCGCGCAGGTCCGCGGCGTCAGGCTTCTCGGCGACGGAGGGCTCGAGGTCCAGCACCTCGAGCACGCGCTCGAAGCTGACCAGCGCAGTCATGACGTCGACCTGCACGTTGCTCATCGCGGTGAGCGGGCCGTAGAGGCGGCCGAGGTAGGCGGTGAGCGCGACGACGACGCCGACGGTCAGCTCGCCCGCGATGGCCTGCAGCCCGCCGAGCCCGTAGACGGCCGCGACGGCGAGCGACGCGAGCGTCGTCAGCCCGGCGCGGAACCAGGTGCCCATGAGGGCGCGGCGCACGCCGAGGTCGCGGAGCTTGCGGGCCGTCGCCTCGTAGCGTGCGGACTCGCGGGCGGGGTCGCCGAAGACCTTGGCGAGGTGGGCGCCCGCCACGTTGAAGCGCTCGTTCATGAGCTGACCCGCGTCGGCGTTGAGCTCGTACCCCTCGTGCGTGAGCGCGGCGAGGCGCCTCCCGAACCAGCGGGCGGGGAGCACGAAGGCGGGCAGCAGCACCAGGGAGAGCGCCGTCAGCCGCCACGACATCGCGAACATGGCGCCGAGGGTGAAGGTGATGGTCAGGCCGTTGGAGACGACGGTCTGCAGTGTCGAGGTGAACGCCTGCTGGGCGCCGAGCACGTCGCCGTTGAGGCGCTGCACGAGCGCGCCTGTGCGCGTGCGGGAGAAGAAGGCGAGCGGCATCCGCTGGACGTGGTCGAACACGGCGGTGCGCAGGTCGAGGATGAGGCCTTCGCCGACGAAGGAGGAGACCCAGCGCTCGGCGACCGACAACCCGGCCGAGACCAGCGAGAGGAGGGCGGCGCCCGCGGCGAGCAGCACGACCAGGCGGCGGTCGCCGCCGCCGATGCCGTCGTCGATGAGGTGGCGGAAGAGCAGCGGTGTCGCGGCGCCGGCGGCGGCGTCGATCGCGAGCAGGACGAGGAAGAAGGCCAGCCGGCCGCGGTAGGGCCGGGCGAAGGCGAGCACACGGCGCAGCGTCGAGCGCGCCAGGTGGTGCTCCTTCACCGAGCTGTCCTGGAGGAACGAGCCCATGCCGCGGCCGCCGCCGCGGCCGCTCATGGCTGGGGAGTGAGGCATCGTCATGGGACCTCCCGGAGGTCAAGGTGTGCAATATGCTGAGTGTAACTCATCATGTGGCAACCTCAGGAGTGAGAGTAGTATTCCCAGCATGCACCAGCACGACGACGTCGCGTGGGCCTTCGTCGACGCGCTCTACGCGGCGAGCCGCGGCCTGCGCCGCGACGCCGCCGTGGGCGCGGCCGGGGTGACGCCGGGGCAGCTGCGGCTGCTGCGCGCGCTGTCGTACGCCGGCGGGCCCCTGCGCGCCGTCGACCTGGCCGAGGCGCTCGACGTCGCGCCCCGCTCGGTCACCACCAAGGTGGACCAGGCGGAGGAGGACGGGTTCGTCCGCCGCCTGCCCGATCCGCACGACCGACGGGCACGTCTCGTCGAGCTCACGGACGCGGGGCGCGACGCGCTCGCGCAGGTGTCGATCGAACGGCGGCGCGGAGCCGCCGAGAGGCTGCGCCGGTTGCCGGCCCCCGAGCGCGAGGAGCTCGTGCGGCTGCTGCGCGTCGTGGCCGCGGACGACGCGGACGTGTAGCCGGGGGAGGATGGGGGCATGCTTCGCATCGGTCTCACCGGAGGGATCGCCGCCGGCAAGTCGGTGGTGGCGCGCCGCCTCACCGAGCTCGGCGCCGTCGTCGTCGACCACGACCAGCTCGCGCGCGACGCGGTGGCGCCCGGGTCCGTCGGCCTCGAGCGGATCCTCGAGGCGTTCGGGCCGGGAGTCATCGCGCCGGACGGCTCGCTGGACCGGCCCGCGCTCGGCGCCCGCGTGTTCGCGGACGAGAACGCGCGACGGGTGCTCGAGCTCATCGTGCACCCCGAGGTGCGGAGGATGGCAGCTGAGCGCGAGGCGGCCGCGGCCGCGCGCGACCCGCGCGCCGTCCTCGTACACGACATCCCGCTGCTCGTCGAGACGGGTCAGGCCGACCACTTCGGGCTGCTCGTCGTGGTGGACGCTCCGGCGTCGCTGCGGGTCGAGCGGCTCGTGGCGGCGCGAGGCCTCGACGAGGAAGCGGCGCGGGCGCGGGTCGCGGCCCAGGCGTCCGACGACGAGCGGCGCGAGGCGGCCGACGTCATCCTGGACGGGACCGGGACCGACGACGAGCTGCGCGGTCAGGTGGACGCCCTCTGGGAGCGGGTCACCGCCGAGGCGGACGCCGAGGCGACACCGGCGAGCTGAGCGGGCGCCGACGCTGTCGGTGGGCGGGCATACGGTGGCCCCATGCGACCCGTGACCGATCTGCAGCGCGCGGTGGCCCCGTTCGAGGTCATCTCGGAGTACACGCCTTCGGGCGACCAGCCCACGGCCATCGCCGACCTGACCGAGCGCATCAAGGCGGGGGAGAAGGACGTCGTCCTGCTGGGCGCGACCGGCACGGGCAAGAGCGCCACGACCGCGTGGCTCATCGAGAAGCTCCAGCGGCCCACGCTGGTCATGGCGCCGAACAAGACGCTCGCCGCGCAGCTCGCCACGGAGTTCCGGGAGCTGCTGCCCAACAACGCGGTCGAGTACTTCGTCTCGTACTACGACTACTACCAGCCCGAGGCGTACATCCCGCAGACGGACACGTACATCGAGAAGGACTCGTCGATCAACGACGAGGTCGAGCGGCTGCGGCACTCGGCGACGTCGTCGCTGCTCACCCGCCGCGACGTCATCGTCGTCGCCTCGGTGAGCTGCATCTACGGCCTCGGCACGCCGCAGGAGTACGTCGACCGCATGGTGCGGCTCGACGTCGGCGACGTCGTCGACCGCGACGACATGCTGCGCCGGTTCGTGCAGATGCAGTACGCGCGCAACGACGTCGCGTTCACCCGCGGCACCTTCCGCGTGCGCGGCGACACCGTGGAGATCATCCCGGTGTACGAGGAGCTGGCGGTGCGGATCGAGTTCTTCGGCGACGAGATCGAGGCCATCCAGACGCTGCACCCGCTCACGGGCGAGGTCGTGCGTGACGAGCACAGCGTCTACCTGTTCCCCGCGACGCACTACGTGGCGGGGCCGGAGCGGATGGAGCGCGCGATCGGCGGCATCGAGAAGGAGCTCGAGGCGCGCCTCGCCACCCTGGAGAGCCAGAACAAGCTGCTGGAGGCGCAGCGGCTGCGCATGCGCACCACCTATGACATCGAGATGATGCGCCAGATCGGCTCGTGCAACGGCATCGAGAACTACTCGATGCACATCGACGGACGCCTCCCCGGCACGCCCCCCAACACGCTGCTCGACTACTTCCCCGAGGACTTCCTGCTCGTCATCGACGAGTCGCACCAGACGGTGCCGCAGATCGGCGCGATGTTCGAGGGCGACATGTCCCGCAAGCGCTCGCTGGTCGAGCACGGGTTCCGCCTGCCGTCCGCGATGGACAACCGGCCGCTGCGCTGGGAGGAGTTCGTCGAACGGATCGGTCAGACGGTCTACCTGTCGGCGACGCCCGGCCCGTACGAGCTCTCGCTGTCCGACGGCGTCGTCGAGCAGGTCATCCGCCCGACGGGTCTCGTGGACCCCGAGGTGGTGGTCAAGCCGACGACCGGGCAGATCGACGACCTGCTCGAGGAGATCCGCCTCCGCACCGAGCGCGACGAGCGCGTGCTGGTCACCACGCTGACCAAGAAGATGTCCGAGGACCTCACCGACTACTTCCTCGAGAAGGGCGTGCGGGTCCAGTACCTGCACTCGGAGGTCGACACGCTGCGGCGCGTCGAGCTGCTGCGCGAGCTGCGGCTCGGCCAGTTCGACGTGCTCGTGGGCATCAACCTGCTGCGCGAGGGCCTCGACCTGCCCGAGGTGTCGCTCGTCTCGATCCTCGACGCCGACAAGGAGGGGTTCCTGCGCTCGGCGACATCGCTCATCCAGACGATCGGCCGCGCTGCCCGCAACGTCACGGGCCAGGTGCACATGTACGCCGACAAGGTGACTCCGGCGATGCAGCACGCGATCGAGGAGACCAACCGCCGGCGCGACAAGCAGATGGCCTACAACCGCGAGAGGGGCATCGACCCCCAGCCCCTGCGCAAGAAGATCGCCGACGTCACGGACATGCTCGCGCGTGAGGACATCGACACGCAGCAGCTCCTCGCCGGCGGGTACCGGAAGTCGGTGGACGGCGGCCGCAAGGCCAAGGCGCCCGTCCCCGGCAGCCCCAAGGAAGGCGCCACGACGGGGAACCGCCTGGCCGGGGTGGCTGCGGGCGAGCTGGCCGAGCTCATCCAGGAGCTCTCCGACCAGATGCACGCTGCCGCTGCGGAGCTCCAGTTCGAGGTCGCGGCTCGGCTACGCGACGAGATCTCGGGCCTCAAGAAGGAGCTGCGGCAGATGCAGGCGGCGACGGCCTGACCGTTCAGCGCGGCCGGATCGGGGGCATGCGCAGCGCGGCCGATCCGGGCAGGCCCAGCACACTCGCCACGTCCGGGAGGCCGACCTGCGCCGCCAGCGCGCGCGGATCCTCGCTGTTGCGGGGCCGCCTCAGCCGGTCCAGCGGCGGGACGTGCGCGGCGTACCGCACCGGTGCCGAGTCGGGCAGGCCGGCACGTGACCGGGCGATGCGTACCGCGTCACGCAGCCCGCCGAGCTCGTCGACAAGTCCGTTGCGCCGTGCGTCTGTGCCCGTCCACACCCGGCCCCGTGCGATGGAGCTGATCTCGTCCACGCTCCGCCCTCGGCCCTCCGCGACCTTGGCGACGAAGTCGGTATAGATCGCGTCGACGGATGCGGACAGCCGCTCGTGCTCCTGCTCCTCGAAGCGGCGGCGTGGGGAGTACATGAGCGAGCGAGCGCCGTGCGCCACGGTGCCGGTCCCCGCGCCGATGCGTTCGAGCAGGTCCGAGATCACGATCTTGCCGCCGAACACGCCGATCGAACCGGTCAGCGTCGCGGGCAGCGCGACGATCACGTCGGCCGGGCAGGAGATGTAGTACCCGCCGGACGCGGCGAGGGCGCCCATCGAGACGACCAGCGTCTTGCCCGCTTCACGCACCCGGACCGCCTCGCGCCAGATGGTGTCGGACGCGACTGCCGACCCGCCCGGCGAGTCGACGTGCAGCACGACGGCGCCCGCGTGCTCGTCGGCCATCGCGGCGCGCAGTGCGGCGCAGACCGAGTCGCTGCCGACCTGCTCTCCCATGGGACCGCGCCGAGACCGTCCGGTCACGATGGTGCCGTGCACGCGCACGAGCGCGACGTGGTCTTTGTGCTTGACCGGTAGGGACGGACGGCGGCGCGGCTTCCAGCGATCGGCGAACAACAGCTCGACCTCGTGACCGACCTTCCGCTTGGCCGCGGCATAGACCTGGTCGCGGTAGCCGAGCTGGTCGACCAGCCCTGCCTCGTGGGCCTCGACCGCGGTTCGTGGCCCTGTGTCGACGAGCTCCCGTACCCGCGCCTCGTCGGTCTCGCGGGCGGTGGCGATCGTTGCGATCGCCTCGTCGTAGATCGACGCGACGAGCCGGTCTGCGGCCTCGCGATGCGCGTCGGTGAACTCGGTGCGCGTGATCCGGTCGGCCGCATTCTTGTACTCGTAACGCTGTTCGAGCTGCGGCTCGAGGCCGAGCTTGTCGAGGACGCCGCGCAGGAACGTCGTCTCGGCCGCGACGCCCAGCAGGCCGAGCTCCCCGCCGGGCTGCAGCCAGATCTCGTCGAAGGCCGTCGCGAGCACGTAGCCCGCCATGTCACCGGAGCCCTCGCCGAAGGTCTCCGCCCAAGCAATCTTGGGCTTCGTGAACGCCGCGACGCCGATCCGCAGCTCCTGCATGGCCGGCCAGGGCAGCCGGCCGCCCACTCGCGCGACCAGGCCGACCACGCGCGGGTCGTCCGCGGCCTCGTGCAGGGCCCGCAGGATCGGCCTCAGCTGATGTTGACCACGCGCCCGCAGCCGCCCGAGCGGATCGTCCGGGTCCGGGTCGGCCGGGACGCGGGTCAGGTCGACTTCGAGCAGGATCTTCGTCGTGCGCCGTCCGGGCAGGTCCACCATGTGTCCACGCTACGCAGGTTCATGTCGACACGGCGGCGCGGAACGGGTCGGCGAAGGTCTCTGAAGCGCCGCGGGGCGTGCCGTACAGTACGTCCCGGAGGGGAGTACCTCGACAGGGGGAGTCGTCAGCACGGCGGGTGATGCAAACCTGCCCGGCTCCACCGCCTGCGTTCCGCGCAGGTGAGGAAGACCTTCGGTGCTGCGTCGTACCCACCGAAAGGTTCCACCCTTGACCGTGCCCGTCCGGGCCTGGGCCCTGACCATCCTCGCGATCCTCGCGATGCTCGCCGTCGACTACGTCGGGCACGTGCGCACCCCGCACACCCCGTCGCTGCGCGAGGCGGCCCGCTGGTCGGCGATCTACATCGGCGTCGCCGTGGCCTTCGGCGTCATCGTGTGGCTCGCGTGGGGCGCCGAGTACGGCGGCGAGTACTACGCGGGGTATGTCACCGAGAAGTCCCTCAGCGTGGACAACCTCTTCGTGTTCGTGCTGATCATGTCCAGCTTCAGCGTGCCGCGGGAGTACCAGCAGAAGGTGCTCCTGGTCGGCATCACCGTGGCGCTCGTGCTGCGCACCACCTTCATCGTCGCCGGCGCCGCGCTCATCGCCAGCTTCTCGTGGGTGTTCTACCTGTTCGGCGCGTTCCTCGTGTGGACGGCGATCGCCCAGCTTCGCCACGCCGGCGAGCAGGAGACGGACTACCACGACAACGGCGTCCTCCGGTTCGTCCGGCGTGTGCTCCCGACGTCGCCGACGTACGTGGGCGACCGGCTCACCACCAAGGTCGACGGCAAGCGCCTCATCACCCCGATGCTCGTCGTCATGCTGGCGATCGGCTCGGCCGACCTGCTCTTCGCCGTCGACTCCATCCCGGCGATCTTCGGCCTCACCGAGCAGACCTACCTCGTGTTCGCCGCCAACGCGTTCTCGCTGCTGGGCCTGCGCCAGCTCTTCTTCCTCGTCGACGGGCTGCTCGACCGCCTCGTCTACCTCGGCTACGGGCTCGCGGCGATCCTCGCCTTCATCGGCATCAAGCTGCTGGTCCACGCCCTGCACACGAACGAGCTGCCGTTCGTCAACGACGGGCACCATGTCACCCTCGTCCCGGAGATCCCCACCGCCGTGTCGCTCGCCTTCATCGTCCTCGTCCTCGCGGTCACCACCGCCGCGTCCCTCTACCGCGACCGCCGCGTCCGGGCGCTCGCGGCCGGCACCAAGCCCGGGGCACGCTGATGGTCCACGAGCTCCCCACCTGGTTCCAGGCCGTCGCGCTGACGTCGATGGTCGTCCTGCTCCTGGCCGACCTCGTCATCGTCGGCCGCCGGCCGCACGTGCCGAGCATGCGCGAGAGCGCGCTGTGGGTCGCGTTCTACGTGGCGCTCGCCCTCGTCTTCGGCGGGATCCTGTGGGTCGTCGGCGGGGAGGGGCCCGCGGGCGAGTTCGTCGCGGGCTGGTTGACCGAGTACTCGCTCAGCGTCGACAACCTCTTCGTCTTCGTCATCATCATGACCAGGTTCGCGGTGCCGCGGGAGTACCAGCAGCGGGTGCTCCTGGTCGGCATCATCGTGGCGCTCGTGCTGCGCGCCGCGTTCATCCTCGCGGGCGCGGCGGTGATCGAGCGCTTCGTGTGGGTCTTCTACCTCTTCGGTGCGTTCCTCATCTACACCGCGGTGAACCTGCTGCGCGGCGACGACGAAGCGGACGAGTTCCAGGAGAACGCCCTCATCCGCACGCTGCGCCGCGTGCTCCCGCTGCACACGACGTACGACGACGGGCGGCTGCGTACGGTCGTCGACGGCAAGCGGCTCTTCACGCCGATGGTCGTGGTGTTCGTGGCGATCGGCTCGACCGACGTGCTGTTCGCACTCGACTCGATCCCCGCGATCTTCGGTCTCACGCACGACCCGTTCATCGTGTTCACGGCGAACCTCTTCGCCCTCATGGGCCTGCGCCAGCTCTACTTCCTGCTGGGCGGGCTGCTCGAGCGGCTGGTGTACCTGCCGTACGCGCTCGCCGCGATCCTCGGCTTCATCGGCGTCAAGCTGATCCTCGAGGCCCTGCACGGCAACCGGCTGCCGTTCATCAACGGCGGTCACGGGATCTCGTGGGCTCCGCAGGTGCCGATCTGGCTGTCGCTCGTGGTGATCCTCGGGTCGCTGGCCGTCGCTACGACGGCGAGCCTGCTGCGGACGCGGTCCCAGGAAGCGCTGGACTGACCAGCCGCAGGAGGTAGTCGGCGACGTCGTCCGGGCGGCTGATGAGCGCGTAGTGGCCGCCGGGCAGCTCGTCGGCGTCGAGGCCCAGGCGCTCCCGTGCGAGCCGGCGCATGAACACCGGCTCGAACATGCGGTCGTCGCGGAACAGCGCGAACCGCGTCGGCGCGGTGGGCCAGGCCGACAGCGGCCACGGTTGGGCGAGCGCCGCGGACTCCTCGCCGCGCGCGTGCGCGCGGGCCTCGGCCGCGAGGGCGGGGGTGACGTCGCGGTAGAAGACGTCGTCGTCGCCCGTGGAGACGTAGCCCGTGCGCTCCCACCACTGGCCGAACGTCTCGCCCGGAGCGGGGACCATGCCCGCGAGCAGCACGACCAGGTCGGCGTCGAGGTGCGCGGCCGCCAGCGGCGCGGTGAACGCGCCGAGCGAGTGCCCGACGACGACGAGCGGCCGCTGCGGGGCGTCGCCGACGCCGGCGGCCACGGTGTCGACGTAGTCGTCCCAGCCGGCGGACGGGTCCTCGACGGGCAGGTCGACGGCGACGGTGCGGTGGCCGGCGCCCTGCAGTGCCGGCGCGACCAGGTGCCAGTCCCAGGAGGAGCTGCCGCCGCCGTGGATCAGCGCGAACGTGGCCATGGGCGCATCATCGCGGGCGCTCAGGCGTCGAGCGAGCCCAGCCAGCGCCGCGCGGCCCGGGGCGTCCGGAGGCGGACGACGCGAGGATCGCCGGCGGCCGCCGCGAGGTACCGCGCCCGGTAGCTCGCGTGCTGGGTCCACGCCCACCGCACGATGTTGTGCTCGGGGTCGCGGCGCAGGAGGTTCCCGAGCTGCTCGCGGTTGCCGTGCCACAGCTCGCGCCGGGTCACCCCGCGGACGAGGGTCCGCCACAGCACGCGCGGCATGACGACGCGCCGCGGGTAGTCGAGCCACAGCACGGCGTCGGCGTCGTCCAGCGCGCCCTCGAGCTTGGTGTTCCAGTTGCCGTCGACGACCCAGCCTGCCGACCCGGCGTCGGCGAGGAAAGCCGCAAGGCGTCGTCGCGCCTCGACGGGGTCGCGGTGCTGCCAGCCCGCGTCCCAGAACACCTCGTCGAGCTCGAGGTGCGGGACGCCCAGCCTTTGCGCGACCGAGCGCGCGAGCGTCGTCTTGCCGGCACCGGAGTTTCCGACGACGCGCACGCGGCGCGGTGTCGGGGTCATCGCCCGAGCGAGCCGATCACGGGCACCCACTCGCGCACCCCGCGCTCGGCGATGAGGCCCTCGCGGCGGAACGGGTCGTCTTCCAGGAGGGCGGTGGCCGCGGCGACGTCCGGCGCGTCGAGCAGGATGAGGGCGCCGGCGGGCGCGGCGTCGTCGGCCTTGAGCGGGCCGGAGACGATGACGCTGCCCGCCTCGTGGAGCGCGCCGAGGAAGGCGCGGTGCTCGGGCCGGAAGGCGTCGAGGCGCTCGGCGTCGGGGGAGTAGACGTAGGTCACGGCGAAGACGGACATGCCCGCCATCCAAGCAGACGCCCCACCTGTCAGAGGCACACCAGCAGGGAGGCCCGCCGGCGCCGGACAGGTCGACGGGCCTGAGGCGCGTCAGACGCTCGCGAGCACTGAGGCTCGCGAGCGTCTGACAGGTCGGCGCAGGCAGGCGGTGGGACTTCGCGTCACACCGTCGTGGCGGCCGGCTCGGCGACCGCGTGGGCCGTCGCCCACGTCAGGCCGCGTTCGAGGCCGCCCGTGAGGCGACCACGGACCCGCGCGAGCTCGCCGAGGCGCTCGTCGCCAATATCGCCGACGACGTCGCTCGCCGGCACACCCGCGGCTGCCCGTTCATCAACGCGGCCGCGGAGTACCCCGACGAACGCTCGCGCGTGCGCCGGGCCGTGCACGAGCACCGCGAGTGGTTCCGCGGAGCCCTCGAGGAGGTCGCAGCCGGCGTTGGGCACCCCGAACCCCCGGCGGCGGCCGGGCAGCTCGTGCTGCTGCGCGACGCCGCGCTCGTCGGCGGCTACCTCGACGGGTGGGAGCGTGTCGAGGACGTGTTCGTGCGGTCGGCGCGCGCGGCGCTGGGGCTTGACGGCGCGAAATGACCGCCACTTGACGCCATCGCGTCGAACATCTGTGCGACTGTCGGTGGTGCGACCTAAGATGCCCGGGTGAGCAACCGCCTCGTCATCTCCGGCGCCCGCGAGCACAACCTCAAGAACGTCGACCTCGACCTTCCGCGCGACCGCCTCATCGTCTTCACAGGCCTGTCCGGCTCGGGCAAGTCGTCTCTCGCGTTCGACACGATCTTCGCCGAGGGCCAGCGTCGGTACGTGGAGTCGCTGTCCGCCTACGCCCGCCAGTTCCTGGGGCAGATGGACAAGCCCGACGTCGACTTCATCGAGGGCCTCAGCCCGGCGGTCTCCATCGACCAGAAGTCCACCAACCGCAACCCGCGGTCGACGGTGGGCACCATCACCGAGGTCTACGACTACCTGCGCCTGCTGTTCGCGCGTGCCGGCACGCAGTACTGCCCGGTCTGCGGCGAGCGGGTGCAGTCGCAGACGCCGCAGCAGATCGTCGACAAGCTGCTCGAGCTGCCCGAGGGCACGCGCTACCAGGTGCTCGCCCCGGTGGTCCGCGGACGCAAGGGCGAGTACGCCGACCTGTTCAAGGAGCTGCAGAGCGAGGGCTTCGCGCGTGCCCGCGTCGACGGCGAGGTGGTGCAGCTGACCAGCCCGCCGCAGCTCGAGAAGAAGCTCAAGCACGACATCGAGGTGGTCATCGACCGCCTGGTCTCGCGCGACGGCGTGCAGCGGCGCCTCACCGACTCCGTGGAGACGGCGCTGCGGCTCGCGGGCGGGCTCATGATGGTCGAGCTCGTGGATGCCGACATCGACGACCTGCACCGCATCCGCAAGTTCTCCGAGAAGCGCGCCTGCCCCAACGACCACCCGCTGGCCCTCGACGAGGTCGAGCCGCGCACCTTCTCCTTCAACGCCCCGTACGGCGCCTGCCCGGAGTGCACGGGTATCGGCTTCCGCCTCGAGGTGGACCCCGAGCTCATCGTGCCCGACGCCGACAAGACGCTCCGTGAGGGCGCCGTCGCGCCGTGGTCGCAGACGTCGTCGGAGTACTTCGACCGGGTGCTCACCGCGCTCGCGGAGGAGCTGAGCTTCTCCATGGACGTGCCCTGGCGCGCGCTGCCCGAGCGCGCCCGCGAGGCGGTCCTGTTCGGCCAGAACCACCAGGTGCACGTGCGCTACAAGAACCGGTGGGGGCGCGAGCGGCAGTACTCGACCGGCTTCGAGGGCGCCGTCACCTTCATCGAGCGCCGGCACCACGAGACGGAGTCGGACTGGTCGAAGGAGAAGTACGAGGCCTACATGCGCCAGGTTCCGTGCCCGGTCTGCCGGGGCGCTCGCCTCAAGCCCGAGGTGCTCGCGGTCAAGGTCGGCGGGAAGTCGATCTGGGACGTGTGCCGCATGTCGATCGAGGGCGCCGCGCGGTTCCTCGGCTCGCTCGAGCTGGGCGTTCGCGAGCGGCAGATCGCGACCGAGGTGCTCAAGGAGATCAACGCTCGCCTGGGCTTCCTGCTCGACGTCGGCCTCGACTACCTGTCGCTCGAGCGCCCGGCCGGGACACTGAGCGGCGGCGAGGCACAGCGCATCCGTCTCGCCACCCAGATCGGCTCCGGCCTCGTCGGGGTGCTCTACGTGCTCGACGAGCCGAGCATCGGCCTCCACCAGCGCGACAACCACCGGCTCATCGAGACGCTGACGCGGCTGCGCGACCTGGGCAACACGCTCATCGTCGTCGAGCACGACGAGGACACGATCCGCACCGCGGACTGGATCGTCGACGTCGGCCCCGGCGCCGGCGAGCATGGCGGGCACATCGTGCACTCGGGCGACTACGCCGGCCTGCTCGAGGCGCCGGACTCGATGACGGGCGCCTACCTGTCCGGGCGGCGGAAGATCGCCGTGCCCGCCGTGCGCCGGCCGATCGACAGGGAGCGGCAGCTCCGAGTCGTCGGAGCCCGTGAGAACAACCTGAGGGACATCGACGTCGACTTCCCGCTCGGCGTGCTCACTGCCGTGACCGGCGTGAGCGGCTCGGGCAAGTCCACGCTGGTCAACTCGATCCTGTACACAGTCATGGCGAACGAGCTCAACGGCGCCCGCCAGGTCCCGGGACGGCACACGCGGGTCACGGGCCTCGAGCACCTCGACAAGGTCGTGCACGTCGACCAGGGCCCGATCGGCCGGACCCCGCGCTCGAACCCCGCGACCTACACGGGCGTGTGGGACCACGTGCGGCGGCTCTTCGCCGAGACGGAGGAGGCGAAGGTCCGCGGCTACGGGCCGGGCCGGTTCTCCTTCAACGTCAAGGGCGGCCGCTGCGAGGCATGCTCCGGCGACGGCACGCTGAAGATCGAGATGAACTTCCTGCCCGACGTCTACGTCCCGTGCGAGGTCTGCCACGGCGCCCGGTACAACCGCGAGACGCTCGAGGTGCACTTCAAGGGCAAGACGGTGGCCGACGTGCTCGACATGCCGATCGAGGAGGCCGCGGAGTTCTTCGCCGCCGTCCCCGCGATCTCACGGCACATGAAGACGCTGGTCGACGTCGGCCTCGGCTACGTGCGCCTCGGCCAGCCGGCGCCCACGCTGTCGGGCGGCGAGGCGCAGCGCGTCAAGCTCGCGAGCGAGCTGCAGCGCCGGTCGACCGGGCGCACGGTGTACGTCCTGGACGAGCCGACCACGGGTCTGCACTTCGAGGACATCCGCAAGCTGCTCGGCGTGCTCCAGTCGCTCGTCGAGAAGGGGAACACGGTCATCGTCATCGAGCACAACCTCGACGTCATCAAGAGCGCCGACTGGGTCGTCGACCTCGGGCCGGAGGGCGGCTCGGGCGGCGGCACCGTCGTGGCCGAGGGCACCCCCGAGCAGGTCGCGCAGGTGGAGGCCAGCCACACGGGCCGGTTCCTCGCCCCGGTCCTCGAGTCCCAGCCGCGGGTCGCGCAGCCGAAGCGCGTGCGGAAGAAGGCCGCCGCGGCGTGAGCGCTCCGGCGTGCTCCCAGCGCCAGCGGGGCGTGGCGGGCGGTGCCACGCCCTAGCGTGGGTGCATGACAGTTCAGCACGACTACACGGTGGCCTTGGCCTGGTCGGACGCTGCTGGAACAGGGTCGTTCGGCGGCTACACACGCGACCACGAGCTGATCGTGCCGTACAAGGACGTGCCGCTCGCCGCTTCCGCACCGCAATGGTTCCGCGGCGACAGGACCCGGTACAACTCGGGTGAGCTGCTCCTCGCAGCGATCGCGTCGAGCCACATGGCCCGGTTCCTCGAGATCGCGTCCCAGGTGGGGCTCGTGGTCGTGAAGTACGCCGACGAGGTCGTCGGCACCGCTCGCCTGGGGTCCCGCGGCGACGGCATGGTCACGCGCGTCACGCTCCGACCGACCCTCACGGTGCAGCCGGGCGTGCACGCGAACGCCCACGAGGTCGCGCGGATGCACGACCGGGCGCAGTCGATGAGCATCATCCGCCGGTCGCTGAACATCCCCGTCGACATCGAGCCGGGAGCACTGACCGTCCTCGGGCAGACGGCCTGACACGTCAGGCTGTCGGCCCCGCGTCATAGGGTGGACGCATGTCCGCTCCCGCCACCTATCGCCCGGCGCCGGGGGAGATCCCGACGTCGCCGGGGGTGTACCGGTTCCGGGACGTGCACGGCCGCGTCATCTACGTCGGCAAGGCCAAGAGCCTGCGTCCGCGGCTGTCGAGCTACTTCCAGGACCTGGCGAACCTTCACCCGCGCACGCAGACGATGGTCACCACCGCCGCGTCGGTCGAGTGGACGGTGGTGGGCACCGAGGTCGAGGCGCTCGCGCTCGAGTACTCCTGGATCAAGCAGTTCGACCCGCGGTTCAACGTCAAGTACCGCGACGACAAGTCGTACCCGTTCCTCGCGGTCACGATGGGTGAGCAGTTCCCGCGCGCCCAGGTGATGCGGGGCGCCAAGCGCCCCGGCACGCGGTACTTCGGCCCGTACGGCCACGCCTGGGCGATCCGCGAGACGCTCGACCTGCTGCTGCGCGTGTTCCCGATCCGCACCTGCTCGGCGGGCGTCTTCAAGCGGGCCGGCCAGACGGGCCGCCCGTGCCTGCTCGGCTACATCGACAAGTGCTCGGCCCCGTGCGTGGGCCGGATCAGCCCGGAGGACCACGAGCAGCTGGCGCAGGACTTCTGCGACTTCATGGCGGGCGACACCCAGCGGTTCGTGCGACGGCTCGAGAAGCGCATGCAGGAGGCGGCGGCCAACCTCGAGTACGAGCAGGCCGCGCGGCTGCGCGACGACGTCCAGGCGCTGCAGCGCGCGCTGGAGAAGAACGCCGTCGTGCTCGGTGACGCGACCGACGCGGACGTCTTCGCGATGGTCGGCGACGAGCTCGAGGCCGCGGTCCAGGTGTTCCACGTGCGCGGCGGGCGCATCCGCGGCCAGCGCGGCTGGGTGGTCGAGAAGGTCGAGGACGTCACGGACGCCGAGCTGGTCGAGCACCTGCTGCAGCAGGTGTACGGCGGCGAGGACGCCGACGGCTCCGGCGTGCCGCGCGAGGTGCTGGTGCCGGTGCTGCCGCCGGACCCGCAGCAGGTCATGGCCTGGCTGACCGGCCTGCGGGGGGCCAAGGTCGACGTGCGGGTGCCGCAGCGGGGCGACAAGCGCGAGCTCGCCGCGACCGTGCGCGCCAACGCCGAGCACGCGCTCGCCCTGCACCGCACCCGCCGCGCGGGGGACCTGACGACGCGCAGCCAGGCCCTGCGCGAGCTGCAGGAGGCGCTCGACCTGGAGAGCGCGCCGCTGCGCATCGAGTGCTACGACATCTCGCACACGCAGGGCACGTACCAGTCGGCGTCGATGGTGGTGTTCGAGGACGGGCTGGCGCGCAAGAGCGAGTACCGCTCGTTCAGCATCCGCGGCCCCGAGGGCGACGGTGCCCGGGACGACACGGCGGCGATGCACGAGGTCATCACCCGGCGCTTCCGGCGGTACCTCGCGGACCGGTCCCGCTCGGGCGAGCTCGAGCTCGAGCCCGACCTGGAGTCGGGCGAGGTCGACGCGGCGGCGGAGGCGGCGGCGCCGGAGCAGAAGCAGCGTTTCGCCTACCCCCCGAACCTCGTCGTGGTCGACGGCGGGCCGCCCCAGGTCGCCGCGGCCAAGCGCGCGCTCGACGAGCTCGGGATCACCGACGTCGCGCTCTGCGGCCTGGCGAAGCGGCTGGAGGAGGTGTGGGTGCCGGGGGAGGAGTACCCCGTCATCCTCGAGCGCTCCTCGGAGGGTCTCTACCTGCTGCAGCGCGTGCGCGACGAGGCTCACCGGTTCGCCATCGCCCAGCACCGCAGGCGCCGGTCGAAGGGCATGACGAGCTCCGTGCTCGACGGCGTCCCGGGTCTGGGCCCCGCGCGGCAGAAGGTGCTGCTCGCCCACTTCGGCTCGGTCAAGCGCCTGCGCGCCGCGAGCGTCGAGGAGATCGCGAGCGTGCGCGGCATGGGCACCGCCACCGCGCAGGCCGTTGTCGCTGCTCTCAACCCGCCGTCGGGCGGCACCGCCGGGGCGGACGGCGAGGCGGCTGGCATGCTGGGCGCATGACCGACGCGACCAGCCCGCCCACGGTTCCCCACGGGATACCCGCGGTCGAGGCCGCGGCACACACGCCTGAGCGGCTGGAGCCCGAGGTGCTCCTCATCACGGGCATGTCGGGTGCGGGGCGCACCCGCGCCGCGAGCGTGCTCGAGGACCTCGACTGGTTCGTGGTGGACAACCTGCCGCCGATGATGATCGTCCCGCTGGTCGACCTGATGACCCGCGCCGGCTCGGCGGTCGAGCAGCTCGCCGTCGTCGTCGACGTGCGCGGCCGGCAGTACTTCGCCGAGCTCGCGAATGCCCTCGAGCACCTCCGCGCGGCAGGTGTGCAGTACCGGATCCTCTACCTCGACGCGTCCGACGCGGAGCTCGTGCGCCGCTTCGAGGCCGTGCGCCGGCCCCACCCCCTCCAGGGCGACGGGCGCATCCTCGACGGCATCGCCGAGGAGCGGCGCGCGCTCGCCGCCATCGCCGAGCGCGCGGACACCGTCATCGACACCAGCACGCTGTCGGTCCACGACCTCGCCCGGGAGGTGCGCGCGGTCGTCGCGGACGGCGCGCCCGAGGTGCTGCGGGTCAACGTCGTCGCCTTCGGCTTCAAGTACGGCCTTCCGCTCGACGCGGACCACGTCGTCGACGTGCGCTTCCTCGCCAACCCGTACTGGATCGGCGAGCTGCGGCACCTCACCGGTCGGGACACCCCGGTGCGCGACTACGTGCTCTCGCGCCCGGGCGCGCGGCTGTTCGTCGACCGCTACGTCGCTGCGCTCGAGCCCGTGCTGTCCGGGTACCTGCAGGAGGAGAAGCGGTACGCGACCATCGCCGTCGGCTGCACGGGCGGCAAGCACCGGTCCGTCGCGATCGCCGAGGAGGTCGCCTCCCGGCTTCGTACCCAGGGGCTCCGCGTCACCGTGACCGCCCGCGACCTGGGCAAGGAGTAGCCCGTGGCTGTGCCCTCCAGCAAGCCTGCCGTCGTCGCGCTCGGCGGCGGCCACGGTCTCTCCGCGAGCCTCCGGGCGCTGCGCCACGTCTCCGACCGGCTCACCGCCGTCGTCACCGTGGCCGACGACGGCGGCTCCTCCGGCCGGCTGCGCGAGGAGCTCGGCGTGCTCCCGCCCGGCGACCTGCGCATGGCGCTCGCCGCGCTGACGGACGACTCCGACTGGGGCCGGACGTGGTCCGCCGTGCTCCAGCACCGGTTCCACACGGACGGGCCGCTCGACCAGCACGCCGTCGGCAACCTGCTCATCACCGCGCTCTGGGAGCTGCTCGGCGACACCGTGACCGGCCTCGACTGGGTGGGGCGCCTGCTCGGTGCACGCGGCCGCGTGCTGCCCATGGCGGCCGTGCCGCTGGTCGTCGAAGCGGACGTGCGCGACGACGACGACGTCCTGCGCACCGTCGTCGGGCAGGTCAACGTCGCCACCGCACACGGGCGGATCGAGCAGCTGCGCCTGCACCCCGAGGACCCGCCGGCGTGCGACGAGGCGGTCACGGCCGTGCGCGAGGCCGACTGGATCGTTCTCGGTCCGGGCTCCTGGTACTCGTCCGTCCTCGTGCACCTGCTGGTGCCCTGCCTGTCCGACGCGCTCCACGAGACGGCGGCGCGGCGCTGCGTCACGCTCAACCTCTCGCCCGACGCCGAGACGTCGGGGCTGACCGCCGTCGACCATCTCGAGGCGCTGCACCGGCACGCGCCGGGGCTGCGGATCGACGTCGTGCTCGCCGACCCGTCCGCGGTGGAGGACGTCGCCGACGCCGAGCGGGCCGCGGCCTCCCTCGGGGCGCGGCTCGTCATGCGGCAGGTCGCGCAGGGCGACGGCACCGCGCAGCACGACGCACTGCGCCTGGCCGCGGCGTACCGGGACGTGTTCGACGGCGTGCTCGGCGACGTCGATCGCCGCTGAGGGGCCGCGACACGCGGGTGCGTTTTCGACGCGACACGCCGTGGCAGGATGACCGGCATGGCGCTCACGGCACAGGTCAAGGAAGAGCTCTCGCGGCTGCGCATCACCCGCACGTCGTGCCGCAAGGCCGAGGTCTCGGCGATGCTGCGGTTCTCGGGCGGGCTGCACATCATCTCGGGCCGCGTGGTGGTCGAGGCCGAGATCGACACGGAGTGGGCGGCCGCGCGCCTGCGTGCGGCGATCACCGAGCTCTACGGGCACCAGAGCGACCTCATCGTGGTGCAGGCCGGCGGCCTGCGGAGGAACAACCGCTACGTCGTCCGCGTGGTCCGTGAGGGCGAGTCGCTCGCTCGTCAGACGGGTCTGCTCGACCAGCGCGGCCGCCCGGTGCGCGGCCTTGCGCCGGAGGTCGTCTCGGCGGGCGTCGCCGAGGCCGAGGCGGTATGGCGTGGTGCCTTCCTGGCGCACGGATCGCTCACCGAGCCGGGCCGGTCGATGGCGCTCGAGGTCACCTGCCCGGGGCCGGAGGCCGCGCTGGCGCTCGTTGGCGCCGCGCGCCGGCTCGGCGTGCAGGCCAAGTCGCGCGAGGTGCGCGGCGTCGACCGCGTCGTCGTGCGCGACGGCGAGGCGATCGGCGAGATGCTGCGGCGCATGGGCGCCTCGGCGACCCTGGACATCTGGGAGGAGCGTCGCGCCCGCCGCGAGATCCGCGGCACTGCGAACCGCCTCGCGAACTTCGACGACGCGAACCTGCGCCGCTCGGCGCGGGCCGCCGTCGCGGCCGGGGCGCGCGTGCAGCGCGCGTTCGAGATCCTCGGCGACGAGGTGCCCGACCACCTGCAGCAGGCCGGCGAGCTGCGCCTCGCCCACAAGCAGGCGTCGCTCGAGGAGCTCGGCCAGCTCGCCGACCCGCCGCTGTCCAAGGACGCGGTCGCCGGGCGCATCCGCCGGCTGCTCTCGACGGCCGACAAGCGGGCGATGGAGCTCGGCATCCCGGACACGGAGGCGGTGCTCAGCCCCGACCTCCTGGACCTGTGACCGCGAGGGCCCCCAAGGGGGCACGCCATGTGTGACGCACGCGACGCCGCGTGGTCGGACCACTCGCGCCACCTGGTGTTCCACGGGCCGCGGGAACCCTCGCCTCGGTATAGGCTCGTCCGCGTCAGGTGACGACGACGTGACCTTCCCCGTGGGGGTTCTGGCCTCGTGCCTGTTCAACGTGGGGGAGTGTCTGCGTCAAGTCGCCAGCGCGCGTGTCGCGCGCTGTTAGGCATCTACATGTGCGTCGGGAGGAACCGGCGCGCCCCTGAGGAGGGCATTGTGACCATCCGCGTCGGGATCAACGGCTTCGGCCGTATCGGACGGAACTTCTACCGCGCCATCGTCGAGTCGGGTGCGGACATCGAGGTCGTGGGCGTCAACGACCTGACCGACAACAAGACTCTGGCCCACCTGCTCAAGTACGACACGGTGCTCGGCCGCTTCTCCAAGTCGGTCGACTTCGACGACCAGAACATCATCGTCGACGGCAAGAAGATCCGCGCCCTCGAGGAGCGCGACCCGGCGAACCTGCCCTGGGCGGAGCTCGGTGCCGACATCGTCATCGAGTCGACCGGCTTCTTCACGGACGCCACCAAGGCCAAGGCCCACATCGACGCTGGTGCCAAGAAGGTCATCATCTCCGCCCCGGCGAAGAACGAGGACGCCACGTTCGTCATGGGCGTGAACAGCGACCAGTACGACCCGGCCGCGCACCACATCATCTCGAACGCGTCGTGCACGACGAACTGCCTCGCCCCGCTGGCGAAGGCCCTCAACGACGCCATCGGCATCGAGCGTGGCCTCATGACCACGATCCACGCCTACACGGGTGACCAGAACCTGCAGGACGGCCCGCACCGCGACCTCCGCCGTGCCCGCGCCGCCGCGCAGAACATCGTCCCGACCTCCACGGGTGCTGCCAAGGCCGTGGCCCTGGTGCTCCCCGAGCTCAAGGGCAAGCTCGACGGCTTCGCCATGCGCGTGCCGACGATCACCGGCTCGGCCACCGACCTGACCTTCACCGCCTCGCGCGAGGTCACGGTCGAGGAGGTCAACGCCGCGGTCCAGGCCGCCGCCGAGGGCCCGCTCAAGGGCGTCCTGTCCTACGTCGAGGACGAGATCGTCTCGTCGGACATCGTGACCGACCCGCACCAGTCGATCTTCGACGCCAAGCTCACCAAGGTGAGCGGCGACCTGGTCAAGGTCGTGTCGTGGTACGACAACGAGTGGGGCTACTCCAACTCGCTCGTCAGCCTGACCGTGCTCGTGGGCGAGAAGCTCTGACCTCGCCTCTCCCCGCGTGAACCCGACGTCCGCGTACGCGCCGCGATCCGCGGTGCGTGCGCGGACGTCTTTCTTGTTCTCGTCCCTCCTGATGTGACACGGAGCCTGAATTGAAGACCATCGACCAGCTCGGGGACCTGCGCGGCAAGCGCGTCCTCGTGCGCTCCGACTTCAACGTGCCGCTGGACGGCACCACCATCACCGACGACGGCCGCATCGTGGCCGCGCTGCCGACGCTCACGAAGCTGCTCGACGCCGGCGCCCGCGTGGTCGTCACGGCGCACCTCGGCCGCCCGAAGCCCGTCGACGGCTTCACGTTCGAGGAGAAGTACTCGCTCGCCCCCGTCACCGCCCGCCTCGGCGAGCTGCTGGGCAAGCCGGTCGCTCTCGCCTCCGACCTGACGGGCGAGTCGGCCCAGGCCACGGTCGCGGGCCTCGGTGACGGCGAGATCGCGCTGCTCGAGAACGTTCGCTTCGACCCGCGCGAGACGTCGAAGGTCGACGCCGACCGCGAGGCGCTCGCTGGTGAGCTCGCCGGTCTGGCCGACGCGTTCGTCTCCGACGGCTTCGGCGTCGTGCACCGCAAGCAGGCCTCGGTATACGACGTCGCGAAGGTGCTCCCGGCTGCCGCCGGCGACCTGGTGCTCAAGGAGGTCGAGTCGCTCTCGCGCGCCACGACCGACCCGCAGCGCCCCTACGCCGTCGTGCTCGGTGGCTCGAAGGTCTCGGACAAGCTCGGTGTGATCGCCAACCTGCTGACCAAGGCCGACCGCCTGCTCATCGGTGGTGGCATGGTCTTCACCTTCCTGGCTGCGAAGGGCCTGCCTGTCGGCAAGTCCCTGCTCGAGGAGGACCAGATCGAGACGGTCAAGGGCTACCTCACCACCGCCGAGGCCAACGGCGTCGAGATCGTGCTGCCGACGGACATCGTCGCCGCCGACTCCTTCGCCGCCGACTCGCCGCACGAGGTCGTCGCTGCCGACGCGATCCCCGCCGACAAGATCGGCCTCGACATCGGCCCCGACTCGGGCGAGCTGTTCGCCGCGAAGCTGGCCGACGCCAAGACCATCGCGTGGAACGGCCCCATGGGCGTGTTCGAGTTCCCGGCGTTCGCCGACGGCACGCGCGCCGTAGCCCAGGGCATCATCGAAGCCACCGCGAACGGCGGCTTCTCGATCGTCGGCGGTGGCGACTCCGCCGCTGCCGTGCGGCGCCTCGGCTTCGACGAGGCCGGCTTCTCGCACATCTCGACCGGTGGTGGCGCGTCCCTCGAGCTCCTCGAGGGCAAGACGCTGCCCGGCATCGCCGTCCTTGCTGACTGAGAGGTCTTGAACGCCATGACTCACCGCACCCCGCTGATGGCGGGCAACTGGAAGATGAACCTGGACCACCAGGAGGCCATCGCCACCGTCCAGAAGCTCGCCTGGACGCTCAAGGACGCCAAGCACGACTACTCGGCCGTCGAGGTCGTGGTCTGCGCGCCGTTCACCGACCTGCGCTCCGTCCAGACCCTGGTCGACGGCGACAAGCTCGAGGTCAAGTACGCCGCCCAGGACGTCTCGAAGCACGAGTCGGGCGCCTACACGGGCGAGATCTCCGCCAGGATGCTCGCGAAGCTCGGCTGCTCGTACGTCGTCATCGGTCACTCGGAGCGTCGTGAGTATCACGGCGAGTCCGACGCCCTGATCAACGACAAGGTCCGCGCCGCGTTCGGCAAGGGTGTCACGCCGATCCTGTGCGTGGGCGAGGGCCTGGACATCCGCAGGGCGGGCGACCAGGTGTCCTACACCCTCGCTCAGCTCGAGGCCGGCCTCGCCGACGTGTCCAAGGAGCAGGCCGCCCAGATCGTCATCGCCTACGAGCCCGTCTGGGCCATCGGCACGGGCGAGGTCGCCACGCCTGAGGACGCGCAGGAGGTCTGCGGCGCGATCCGTAGCCTGCTCGCCGAGCTGTACGACGAGGAGGTCGCTGCGGCGACCCGCGTGCTGTACGGCGGCTCGGTCAAGTCGTCGAACGTCGCCGACATCATGGCGAAGCCCGACGTCGACGGCGCCCTCGTGGGCGGCGCGAGCCTCGACCCCGAGGAGTTCGCGAAGATCGTGCGCTTCCAGTCGCACGTCGGCTGACCGCACCCACCACTCGCCCACGCCGCGCCCCTCGAGGCGTCGGCCCCCGTCTCACGGGGGTTCGCCTCGAGGGGCGCGCGTCACTTAGGCTGGAGCCATGGACGTCCTGCGCATCATCCTCCAGGTCCTGCTGGTGCTGACCAGCGGGTTCCTCACCCTCCTGATCCTCCTGCACAAGGGCAAGGGCGGTGGCCTGTCCGACATGTTCGGTGGCGGCATCACCGCCGGTGCCGGAAGCTCGGGCGTCGCGGAGCGGAACCTCAACCGCATCACCATCTCGTTCGCCATCGTGTGGTTCGTCGTGATCGTCCTTCTGGGACTCATTCAGAAGCTCGCCTGAGAACAGGTACGCTCGGGCATCGTCGCCGGCACCGGCGCGGGCGAATGAGTCGAAGGTGAGGTCGGCGAGACGTGGCTTCTGCTGGTCATGCGATCAGGGGCTCGCGCGTCGGCGCGGGTCCGATGGGCGAGACGGAGCGCGGTGACATCGCTCCCCGCGCCCGAATCTCCTATTGGTGCGCCAACGGGCACGAGACGCAGCCGGCGTTCGCCGTCGCGCTCGACTTCGAGCCTCCGCAGCGCTGGGACTGCACCCGGTGCGGCTTCCCCGCGGGTCTGGACCCGTCGGCCCCGCCGCCGCCCGTGCACAACGAGCCGTACAAGACGCACCTCGCGTACGTGAAGGAGCGCCGCTCCGACGCCGAGGGCGCCGCGCTCCTGGACGAGGCGCTGACGGTGCTCCGCCGCCGCCGCGGCGAGGTCGCGTAACCACCTTTGTGGGTACAGAGAAGGGGGCTTTCCCAACCGGAAAGCCCCCTTTCTGCACCTCAGAAGCGGGTGCTACGGGGCGTCTGACGCCGCCGTGTCCAGCAGCCAGAGGGTGCGGTCCGTGCCCGCCACGCCCGACGCCGGGACCTCGGCCACCGGCTGGCCCGCCAGCGCGGCCGCGGCCTGCTCGGCCTTCTCGGCGCCCGCCGCCACGACCCACACCTCGCGGGCCGCGTTGATCGCGTCGAACGTCAGCGAGACGCGCTCGGCCGGCGGCTTGGGGGAGCCGTGCACCCCGACCGTCGCGCCCGTCGCCCCTAGGGCCTCGTGGCCGGGGAACAGGGACGCCACGTGCCCGTCGGGGCCCATGCCCAGCAGCAGCACGTCGAAGGCCGGTACGGGGGCGCCGTCGTCGGCCTGCGCCGCGAGCTCGGCGGCGTAGGCGGCCGCGGACTCCTCGGGGGAGCCCGCGGTGTCCGGGCCGGCCACGGGGTGGACGTTGGCCTCCGGCAGCCCTGCCGACGTCACGAGGGCGTCGATCATGGCGGCGCGGGCCTGCGTCTCGTTGCGGTCGGCGTCGCCCGTGGGCAAGAACCGCTCGTCGCCCCACCACAGGTGCACGCCCGACCAGTCGACGGCGGCGACCAAGGGGCTCGCCGCCGCAGCGGCCAGCGCCCTGATGCCGACGGTGCCGCCGGTGAGGACGACGTGCACGGGGCGGCGCACCGACTGCACGTCGAGGATGCGGGTGAGCAGCCGCGCGGCGGCGGCCTCGGCCAGCACGTCGACGTCCGGGTGGACGACGACGAGCCGGCTGGTCACGCGGCGTCCCCCTGGGCGGCCTCGGCGTCGACGAGCGGGAGACCCGTGATGAGGGCCTCCTCGTAGACCTCGTCGGGGTCGAGGCGGCGCAGCTCCTCGATGAGGGCCTCGTTGAGCTTCCGGATCGGCAGCGCGATCCGGCGGTCCGGAGCCCCGGCCTGCGAGATCGTCACGGTGCGGCCGTCCGGCCGGTCGAGCACGATGTCGCCGCCCTTGCGCTGCAGCGTCACGCGCGTGATCGCCGTCGCGCCGGGCTTGTGGTCGATCACGGCCGGGGCGCGCAAGCGAGCCCGCAGCCAGCCGGCGAGCAGGTCGAGCGACGTGTGGCCCTTCTCGCCCTCGATGACGACACCGGTGACCGGCTCGAACGGCGGCTGCTCGAGGGCCGCCGCCAGCAGGCCGCGCCACAGGGTGACGCGCGCCCACCCGAGGTCGGTGTCGCCGCTGGCGTAGTGCTCGCCGAGCGACCGGATCATCTCCTCCGGCTCGGCCGACATGACCGAGTCGGTGATGCGGCGGTGGGCCATCCGGCCGATCGGGTGCTCCGACGGCGTCGCAGGCGCCTCGCGCGGCCACCACACGACGATCGGCGCGTCGGGCAGCAGCAGCGGCATCACGACGGCGTCGGGCTCCTCCTGGAGCGGGCCCACCGTGCGCAGGATGACGACCTCGGACGCGCCGGCGTCGCCGCCGACGCGGATCTGCGCGTCGAGCCGCGGCTCGGCGTCGATCGGACCCGCGGACGCGAACACGAGCACGCGGCACGGGTGCTCGCGGCTGGCGTCGTTGGCCGCCTCGACGGCGGTCTCGACGTCGGACTCGTCGGCCATGACGACGAGCGTGAGCACGCGGCCCAGGGCGACGGCACCGCCCTCGTCGCGCAGGCGCACCAGGCGCTTGTCGACGGCGATGGTGGTGGTCTCGGGCATGTCGATGATCATTACGGCCTCCTCCAGGCGCGGCCGTCACGGGCCATCATCGCGTCGGCCGAGGCGGGGCCCCAGGTGCCGGCGGGGTACTGCTCGGGCTTGCCCTGGCGGGCCCAGTACGCCTCGATCGGGTCGAGGATCTTCCAGGAGAGCTCGACCTCCTCGCGCGTGGGGAAGAGCGGCGGGTCGCCCAGCAGCACGTCGAGGATGAGGCGCTCGTACGCCTCGGGCGACGACTCGGTGAACGCGTGGCCGTAACCGAAGTCCATGGTCACGTCGCGCACCTCCATGGCGGTGCCCGGCACCTTGGCGCCGAACCGCAGGGTGACGCCCTCGTCCGGCTGGACCCGGATGACCAGGGCGTTGTTGCCGAGGTCGGAGGTGAGCGAGGACTCGAACGGCAGGTGCGGCGCCTTCTTGAACACGACGGCCACCTCGGTGACGCGGCGGCCCAGGCGCTTGCCCGTGCGCAGGTAGAACGGCACGCCCGCCCAGCGGCGGTTGTCGATGTCGAGGCGGACGGCGGCGTAGGTCTCGGTGGTGGAGCTCGGGTTGAACCCCTCCTCCTCGAGGAAGCCGACGACCTTCTCGCCACCCTGCCACGCGGCCGTGTACTGGCCACGCGCGGTGTGCCGGCCCAGGTCGCGGGGGAGGCGCACCGACGAGAGCGCCTTGATCTTCTCGGCACGCAGCGCGCCCGCCTCGAAGTTCACCGGCTCCTCCATCGCCACGAGCGCCAGGAGCTGGAGCAGGTGGTTCTGGATGACGTCGCGCGCCGCGCCGATGCCGTCGTAGTAGCCCGCGCGGCCGCCGATGCCGATGTCCTCGGCCATCGTGATCTGCACGTGGTCGACGTAGTTGGCGTTCCAGATCGGCTCGAACATCTGGTTGGCGAAGCGCAGCGCCAGCAGGTTCTGGACCGTCTCCTTGCCCAGGTAGTGGTCGATGCGGAACACCGAGTCCTGGTCGAACACCTCGGACACCACGGCGTCGAGCTCGCGCGCGCTGGCCAGGTCGTGGCCGAACGGCTTCTCGATGACGACGCGGCGCCAGGCGCCGGGCTGCGGCGTCGAGAGGCCGTGCTCCTGGAGCTGGCTCACGACCGTCGGGAACGCGCTGGGCGGGATCGACAGGTAGAACGCGTGGTTGCCGCCGGTGCCGCGCTCGGCGTCGAGGGCCTCGACCGTCTTGCGCAGGTTGGCGAACGCGTCGTCGTCGTCGAACGAGCCCTGGACGAACCGGATGCCCTCGGCGAGCTGCCGCCAGGTGGCCTCCCGGAACGGCGTCCGTGCGTGGTCGCGCACGGCGTCGTGGACCACCTTGGCGAAGTCCTCGTCGGCCCACTCGCGGCGGGCGAAGCCCGTCAGGGCGAAGCCCGGGGGCAGCAGCCCGCGGTTGGCGAGGTCGTACACGGCGGGCATGAGCTTCTTGCGCGCCAGGTCACCCGTCACGCCGAAGATCACGAGGCCGCTCGGCCCCGCGATGCGGGGCAGGCGCAGGTCGCGCGGGTCGCGGAGCGGGTTGTGCTCGGCGGAGATCTTGGCCGGTCTCACCGGTCACCGCCCGCCGCGCCGGCAGTGTCCAGGCCCGCCTGCGTCGTCTCGAGCAGCTGCGACCAGCTCACCTCGAACTTCTCCACGCCCTCGTCCTCGAGCTGAGCGGTGACGGCGGCCATGGAGATTCCCTGCTCCTCGACGGCGGCGATCACCGCGGCGGCGTCGTCGGCCGTGCCGGAGACGGTGTCGCCGAGGACGATGCCGTGGTCGGCGAACGCGTCGAGCGTGGCCTCCGGCATGGTGTTCACGACCCCGGCCGCGACGAGCTCGTCGACATACATCGTGTCCCGGTACTCGGGGTTCTTGACGCCCGTCGAGGCCCACAGGGGGCGCTGCGGCTGGGCGCCGGCGGCGGCCAGAGCCTTCCAGCGGTCCGTCGCGACGACGTCCTGGTAGGCCGCGAAGGCGAGGCGCGCGTTGGCGATCGCGGCCTTGCCGCGCAGCGCGAGCGCCTCGTCCGTGCCCACCTTGTCGAGCGCGGTGTCCACCGCGGTGTCGACGCGCGAGACGAAGAACGAGGCGACCGAGCCGATCGGGGCCAGGTCGTGGCCGTTGGCCTTCGCCTGCTCGAGGCCGGCGAGCCACGCGTCCATGACGGCGCGGTAGCGCTCGATCGAGAAGATGAGGGTCACGTTGACCGAGATGCCCTGGGCGAGCGTGCGCGTGATGGCCGGCAGGCCCTCGACAGTCGCGGGGATCTTGATCATGACGTTGGGGCGGTCGACGGTCGCCCACAGGCGCTCGGCCGTGGCGACGGAGGCCTCGGTGTCCCGGGCCAGACGCGGGTCGACCTCGATCGATACGCGGCCGTCGACGGCGTTCGTGGCGTCGAAGGCGGGGCGCAGCACGTCGGCGGCCGCACGGACGTCGTCCGTGGTGATGCGCTCGACGGCGGCCTCGACGTCCGCGCCGGCCAGCTCGGCCAGCGCCGAGTCGTAGGCGTGGCCCTTGCTCAGGGCGGACGCGAAGATCGTGGGGTTGGTGGTGACGCCCACCACGTCCTTCTCGGCGACGAGCTGTGCGAGGTTGCCCGTGGTCAGGCGCTCGCGGGACAGGTCGTCGAGCCAGATGGACACACCGGATTCGGAGAGCCGGTGGATGGGGCCGATGGGAGTTGACATGCGGGTCGGACCTTCCTGTCTGTGATGCCGGTCCCCGTCGTGGCGGCGGCGGCCGGCTGGGTGTGTCCGGGTTGGCGGCGAGGGCCGGCCCCGTGGTGGGCCGGCCCTGCCGTCATGTCACGCCTGCGTGGCCGCGATCGAGTCGTGCGCCGCGGCGGCGACGGCCTCGGCCGTGATGCCGAACTCGCGGTACAGGGTCTCGGCGTCGGCGGACGCGCCGTAGTGCTCGAGCGAGACCGAGCGGCCGGCGTCGCCGACCAGGTCACGCCAGCTCAGCTTCACGCCGGCCTCGACCGAGACGCGAGCCTTCACGCCGGCCGGGAGCACCGACTCGCGGTATGCCTCGTCCTGACGGGCGAACCACTCGAGCGACGGGGCCGAGACGACGCGGGCCTGCACGCCCTCGGCGGCGAGGAGCTCGCGCGCCTTGACGGCGAGCTGCACCTCGGAGCCGGTGCCGATGAGGATCACGTCGGGGGTGCCCTCGGTGTCGAGCAGCGTGTAGGCGCCCTTCAGCACGCCCTCGGCCGGCGCAAAGCCCTGCTCGCCGCGCGGGAACGTCGGCAGGTTCTGGCGGCTGAGGATGAGACCGGCCGGGTTCTTCGTGTTCTCGAGGATGCCCCGCCACGCCCACGCGGTCTCGTTGGCGTCCGCGGGGCGGACGATGTCGAGGTGCGGGATCGCGCGCAGCGCGGCGAGGTGCTCGACCGGCTGGTGCGTCGGGCCGTCCTCGCCGAGGCCGATCGAGTCGTGCGTCCACACGAACGTCGTCGGGATCTCCATGAGCGCTGCCAGGCGGACGGCGGCGCGCATGTAGTCGGAGAACTGCAGGAACGTGCCGCCGTACGGGCGGGTCAGGCCGTGCAGCACGATGCCGTTGAGGATCGAGCCCATGCTGTGCTCACGGATGCCGAAGTGCAGCGTGCGGCCGTACTCGTGCCCCGGGAACTTCTTGGTGGCGTGCACGGTCGGGATGAACGACGGCTCGCCGTCCATGGTGGTGTTGTTCGAGCCCGCGAGGTCGGCGGAGCCGCCCCACAGCTCGGGCAGCACGTCCTTGAGCGCCGTGAGGACCTTGCCCGAGGCGGCGCGGGTGGCGACGCCCTTCTCCGAGGCCTCGAACACGGGCAGGGACTCGGTCCAGCCCTCGGGGAGCTCGCGCGCCGAGAGGCGCTCGAGGAGGGCGGCGGCCTCCGGGTTGGCGGTCTGCCACGCGCCGAAGGCGGTGTCCCACGCCTTGCGCTCGTCGGCCTGGCGGGCGGCGACGCTGCGGGTGTAGGTGAGCACCTCGTCGTCGATCTGGAAGTGCTGCTCGGGGTCGAGGCCCAGGATCTCCTTGAGGCCCTTGATCTCGTCGGCGCCCATGGCCGAGCCGTGGATGCCGCCCGTGTTCTGCTTGGTGGGCGACGGCCAGCCGATGAGGGTGCGCAGCCCGATGATCGACGGCTTGCCCGTCTCGGCCTTGGCGGCGGCGAGGGCCGCGGCCAGTGCGTCCACGTCCTCGGCGTAGCCGGTGCCGCCCTGCGTCCAGTCGACGCGCTGCGTGTGCCAGCCGTAAGCCGCGTAGCGGGCCAGGACGTCCTCGGAGAATGCGATGTCGGTGTCGTCCTCGATCGAGATCTTGTTGTCGTCCCAGATCACGATGAGGTTGCCGAGCTGCTGGTGGCCCGCGAGCGAGCCGGCCTCGGAGGTCACGCCCTCCTGGAGGTCGCCGTCGGAGGCGATGACGTACACGTGGTGGTCGAACGGCGACTCGCCGGCGCCGGTGGCCGGGTCGAGCAGACCGCGCTCGCGGCGGGACGCGAACGCCATGCCGACGGCGGAGGCCAGGCCCTGGCCCAGCGGGCCGGTGGTGATCTCGACGCCCTTGGTGTGGCGGAACTCGGGGTGACCAGGGGTCTTCGAGCCCCAGGTGCGCAGCGCCTCGATGTCCTCGACCTCGAGGCCGTAGCCCGCGAGGAAGAGCTGGAGGTAGATCGTGAGCGACGAGTGGCCCGCCGACAGCACGAAGCGGTCGCGGCCGGCCCACTGCGGGTCGGAGGGGTCGTGGCGCATGGCCTTCTGGAACAGGAGGTACGCCGCGGGGGCGAGCGAGATGGCGGTGCCGGGGTGGCCGTTGCCGACCTTCTCCACGGCGTCGGCGGCCATCGCCTTGATCGCCTTCACCGCGCGGTCGTCAAGCTCAGTCCACTCGAGCGGCGTCAGGGCGGGGTCGAACGTGCTCACGAATGCCTCTTTCCTGTCCAGGGCATCGCGGCCCCGGGAACATGTACGGGTTGCCTCTCCGAGTGCCGACACGCGGCATCCCTGGCGAGACGGTGTGCCAGGGGGGTCTCGGCCTCGGCGGCGGCCAGTTGCCCTTCCAGCCTATATCGCACCCCTCTGGCGGCGGCGATGATGTCCGGCAGCAGGTCGACGGACGTCACAAACCGTCGTCCGCCCCGAATTGTTCCGCATGGTCGCCCCTGCGGGCCAGTGTCACAGCCCGGGCGGTGCCCGCCTCGATGGGGCGGCCGTAAGATGTGGCGGAACCCCCGGACCACGAGAACGGACCAGCGCGCGCGTGACCACCAGCCAGACCGCCCCCGGTCGCCTGCGCAGCCGCGTCGGTGCTTACGTCGCGCTGACCAAGCCGCGCATCATCGAGCTGCTCCTGGTCACGACGATCCCGACGATGATCCTGGCCGAGCGCGGCCTGCCGGACCTCTGGCTCGTGATCGCCACCCTCGTGGGCGGCGCCCTCGCCGCCGGCTCGGCCAACGCCTTCAACTGCTACTACGACCGCGACATCGACGCGGTGATGAGCCGTACCAAGCGCCGCCCGCTGGTGACCGGCGAGATCACCCCGCGGAACGCCCTGATCTTCGCCACCGCGCTCGGCGTCGTCTCGCTCGTGTGGTTCGCGCTGCTGGTCAACCCGTTCGCAGCCTGGCTCACCTTCGCCGCCATCGCCCTGTATGTCGTCTTCTACACGATGATCCTCAAGCGGCGGACGTCGCAGAACATCGTGTGGGGCGGCGTCGCCGGGTGCATGCCCGTGTTCATCGGCTGGGCGGCCGTCACCGGGAGCCTCAGCTGGGCGCCGGTCGCCCTGTTCGGCGTCATCTTCTTCTGGACGCCGCCGCACTACTGGCCGCTCTCCGTGAAGTTCAAGAAGGACTACGCGGCGGCCGGCGTGCCCATGCTGCCCGTGGTCGCCTCGGACCGCCGCGTGGCCGTCGAGATGGTGGTCTACACCTTCGCGATGATCGCCTGCTCGTTCGCGCTAGTGCCGCTCGCCGGCATGACCTGGGTCTACACGACGGTCGCGGCCGCGCTCGGGGTCTGGTTCGGCTGGCAGACGTGGCTCATGCTCGACAACGCCCGCCGCGGCCGCGCCAAGACCGCGAAGATCGCCATGAAGGTCTTCCACGCGTCGATCACGTACCTGACGGTCCTGTTCGTCGCCGTGGCAGTGGACGTGTTCCTGCCGTTCTGATCGCCGCATCGTCGGCTGCCAGCGCGGCACGGGGGCGCACGTAGACGAGCCACCTGCCGTCGGGCATCTCCAGCACGGCGATCGCCCCCGAGATCAGCACCACGCGCGGCCAGGGCTTGCTCGGCTGCCGGGTGGCGCTCCGCGGTGCGGCTGCTGCCCGCTCCGCGGCCGTCGCGTGGCTTTGGGTGACTGCCGCCCCGACCGCCGCCCCGGCGGCGAGCGCACCGGCGACGAGCGCCGCCGTCATGACGTGGTGGACACGCGTGCGTGGTTCCCGCGGCGCGAGCTCCGCGGGTAGCGGGGGCTCGTCGTCCGAGGGCGCCCGCCAGGCGACCAGATCTCGAACTCGACCTCGTCCATGGCATGGCTCCGTCCCGCGTGCAGTCACCCGCTGCCTGAAGACAGCGCCGACGGCGTGGCTTTGTGACCAGCGAGCGGGGCCGACGGCATCATGACCGCGTGAGCAGCAGCGTCGCCCTACCCCACGGGTCTCCTCGCTCCGCTGCGGGGACCCTGGGCGCCGGCGTCGTCGTCAGCGGGCCGCTCGAGGCGGCACTGGACGACTACCTCGCACACCTGCGCGTCGAGCGTGGGCTCTCCGTCAACACGACTGCCGCCTACCGGCGCGACCTCGCCCGCTACCTGCGCCACCTCGAGGCGCTCGGGCGCACGTCCCTCGGGGCCGTGGGGGAGGACGACGTCGCCGGCTTCGTCACCGCCGTGCGCCAGGGCGGCGACGGCGGTGCGCCGCTGTCGCCGTCGTCCACCGCGCGCGCCCTGGCCGCGGTGCGTGGCTGGCACCGGTTCGCGCACGCCGAGGGGCTCTCCACGCAGGACCCGGCGGCCGCGGTCCGCGCGCCCACGCAGCTGCGCCGGCTGCCGCACGCGCTCAGCGTCGATGCGGTCACGCGCCTGCTCGACGCCGCCGGCCAGGGCGACGGGCCCGTCGAGCTGCGCGACCGCGCGCTGCTCGAGCTCCTCTACTCGACCGGCGGGCGCATCAGCGAGGTGGTGGGGCTCGACGTCGACGCCCTGGGCTGGCTCGAGGCCGCGGCGCCGGACGCCGACCCCGGGCGGGACGCCGTCGTGCGGCTGCACGGCAAGGGGGACAAGCAGCGCATCGTCCCCGTCGGGTCGTACGCGCGCGCGGCGCTCGACGCCTACCTGGTCCGGGCCCGGCCCGTGCTCGCGACGGCGGGCACCGGGACGCCCGCGCTGTTCCTCAACACGCGAGGGCGGCCGCTGTCGCGGCAGTCCGCCTGGGCGGTGCTCCAGGCGGCGTCGGAGCGGGCCGGTCTCGAGCACGTCTCGCCGCACACGATGCGGCACTCGTTCGCCACGCACCTGCTGCAGGGCGGCGCCGACGTCCGCGTGGTGCAGGAGCTGCTGGGGCACGCGTCGGTGACGACGACGCAGATCTACACGATGGTCACGCCCGACGCGCTGCGCGAGGTCTACGCGGCGACACACCCCCGGGCGCTCTAAGCGGCACGCCGGGCGGGTCTCCGGGTCGCGGGAAGGGGCTGAGGTAGCGTGGCGCGCGTGAGCGATGCACTGGGGAACGACACGTTGTTCGCACCCGCCGCCACCGAGGTCGGCCCGGAGCGGCTCGACGCCGTGGGGCGCGAGCTGCCGGACTTTCCTGATCCCGAGCCGCCGCTGCACCACGGGCCTGCCCGCATCATCGCGATGTGCAACCAGAAGGGCGGCGTCGGCAAGACGACGACCACGATCAACCTCGGCGCCGCGATGGCCGAGTACGGGCGGCGCGTGCTGCTGGTCGACTTCGACCCGCAGGGCGCCGCGTCCGTGGGCGTCGGCGTCAACCCGCACGAGCTCGAGCTGAGCGTCTACAACCTGCTCATGGATCGCACGGTCCAGGCGACGGACGTGATCCTGCCGACGGCGATCGAGAACCTCGACGTGCTGCCGGCCAACATCGACCTGTCCGCGGCGGAGGTGCAGCTCGTGGGCGAGGTGGCCCGTGAGTCCGTGCTGGCGCGGGGGCTGCGGCCGGTGCTCGACCAGTACGACGTCATCCTGGTGGACTGCCAGCCGTCGCTCGGCCTGCTCACCGTCAACGCGCTGACCGCTGCGCACGGCGTGCTGATCCCGCTCGAGTGCGAGTTCTTCGCGCTGCGCGGCGTCGCGCTGCTGGTGGAGACCATCGAGAAGGTGCGCGACCGTCTGAACCCGGGCCTGGAGATCGACGGCATCCTCCCGACGATGTTCGACTCGCGGACGCTGCACTCCCGCGAGGTCGTGGCTCGCGTGCACGAGGCTTTCGGCAGCACGCTGCTGCACACCGTCATCGGGCGCACCGTGAAGTTCCCGGACGCGTCCGTCGCGGCCGAGCCCATCACCGCGTACGCCCCGAACCACCCGGGCGCCATCGCCTACCGGCAGCTGGCCCGAGAGCTCGTGGCGCGTGGGGATGCCGCCTAACCCCTTCGAGGTCCACCTCGACAACTTCACCGGACCGTTCGACCTGCTGCTGAGCCTCATCGCCAAGCACGAGCTCGACGTCACCGAGGTGGCGCTCGCCGTCGTCACCGACGAGTTCGTCGCGTACATCCGGGCGCACCCCGGGTGGGACCTCGGGACCGCCTCGGAGTTCCTGCTCGTCGCCGCGACCCTGCTGGATCTCAAGGCCGCGCGGCTGCTGCCCGGGATCGTCGAGGAGGACCTCGATGACCTCGAGCTGCTGGAGGCGCGCGACCTGCTGTTCGCAAGGCTGCTGCAGTACCGCGCGTACAAGGAGATCTCTGTGCTGTTGGCGGAGCGCCTGGCCACCGAGGGGCGGCGCGTGCCCCGGTCGGTGCCGCTCGAGCCCGAGCAGGCGGCGCTGCTGCCCGAGCTCGTGTGGACGCTGACGCCCGAGCGGCTGGCCGAGATCGCGGCCCGTGCGCTGACCCCGAAGGCGCCACCTGTCGTCTCCCTCACGCACCTGCACGCGCCCGCGGTGAGCGTGCGGGAGCAGGCCGCAATCGTCGTCGGGCGGCTGCGGCGGGAGCACGCGATGACGTTCCGGTCGCTCGCGGCGGGAGAGGACCGGCTCGTGGTGGTCGCGCGGTTCCTCGCGCTGCTGGAGCTGTTCCGGAGCGGGCAGGTCGCGTTCGAGCAGGCGGCGGCGCTGGGCGAGCTCACCGTCCGTTGGACGGGCGCGGATGCCGACGCGGGCGACGTGGGTGAGGGCTTCGAGGAGTTCGACGGCGAGCCGCAGGAGGCGCAGGCATGAGCACCCCCACCCCAGGCTTGTCAGGAGCACGAGGCGCCGGAGCGCACCCTGCCCCTGACAGCGCGACCTGGGAGCCCGACCTGTCAGGGGCAGAGGGCGCCGGAGCGCGCGCTGAGGCTGGCAGCCCCGAGGTCGACGTCGCGAGCCTGCCCGGCGGTGCCGAGGCTGCGCTCGAGGCGGTGCTCATGGTCGCCGACGCGCCCGTGAGCGTCGAGCGGCTCGCCGCGATCGTCGCGCTGCCGGTCGGCGACGTCGTCGGTGTGCTGCACGAGCTCGCCGCGGAGTACCGCGGCGAGCGCGGCGGACGACCGCGCGGGTTCGAGCTGCGCGAGGGAGCGCAGGGCTGGCGCGTCTACTCCGCGCCCGCGCACGCCGACGTCGTCGCGCGGCTCGTGCTGGAGGGGCAGTCGGCGCGGCTGAGCCAGGCCGCCTTGGAGACGCTGGCCGTCATCGCGTACCGTCAGCCGGTCACGCGCGGACAGGTCTCGGCGGTGCGCGGCGTGAACGTCGACGGCGTGGTGCGCACCCTGCTGGCCCGCGGACTGGTCGCGGAGGTGGGGCAGGACCCGCTCAGCGGGGCGGTGCTGTTCGCCACGACCGGCGAGTTCCTCGACCGCATGGGCTGGCAGTCGCTCGACGAGCTGCCGGCGACCGCACCACACCTGCCAGGCATCGACGCCCTGGACGACTTTGGGCGTGCATGACCGCGCCACGAATCCGAACGACGACAACGCCTGAGAGAATAGGCCCATGAGCCCCACCCCTCCGCGCCGCGGCGCCGGCGCAGGCGCGCCCCGACGCCGCCCGCAGCGACCCGCCGAGCCCCCGCGCGACGTCCACGTTCCCGACGGCGTCCGCCTGCAGAAGGTGCTGGCCCAGGCCGGCTACGGCTCGCGCCGCAAGGCCGAGGAGCTCATCGCCGACGGCCGTGTGAGCGTCGACGGGCAGATCGTCGTCGAGCTCGGCGTGCGCGTGGACCCGGAGAAGAACGCGATCCACGTCGACGGCATGCGCGTGATCCTCGACACCTCCAAGATCACGCTCGCCGCCAACAAGCCGCTCGGCATGCTGTCCGCGATGGAGGACGCGCAGGGCCGTCCGACGCTCGCCGACCTGGTGCGCAACCGCGAGGAGCGCCTCTTCCACGTGGGCCGGCTCGACGTCGACTCCGAGGGCCTGATCCTGCTCACCAACGACGGCGAGCTCGCGAACCGCCTCGCGCACCCCAAGTACGAGGTGCCCAAGACGTACCTGGTCACCGTGTCCGGCGGCGAGGTGTACCCGCGCGTCGTCAAGGCGCTGCTCGACGGCATCGAGCTCGAGGACGGCCCCGCGCGCATGGACAAGGTCAAGATCGTCCAGGCGCTCGGCAACCTGACGATGGTCGAGGTGGTCCTCCACGAGGGCCGCAACCGCATCGTCCGCCGCATGTTCGACGCCCTGGACCGCCCCGTCGAGCGGCTGGTGCGCACGCGCGTCGGCCCGATCGCGCTGGGCGACCAGCGCCCCGGCACCACGCGGGTGCTGGGCCGGACCGAGCTCGGCACCCTGATGGCCGCGGTCGACCTGTGAACCCCAAGGAGAACGTCAACGTGGTTGTCATCGCAGTCGACGGGCCGTCCGGCTCCGGCAAGTCCAGCGTCTCGAAGGAGGTGGCGCGCCGCCTCGGCCTCGCGTACCTCGACACGGGCGCGATGTACCGCGCGGCGACGCTCTGGGCGCAGGAGTCCGTGGGCGACCTGACCGACCAGCCGCGGGTGGCCGAGGCCGTGCGCGCCATGCCGCTCGAGATGGGTCTCGACCCCGACGCGCCGACCGTCCACCTGGACGGCGCCGACGTCGGCGAGACCATCCGCACCACCGAGGTCTCGACCGAGGTCTCCAAGGTCGCGACCAACCTCGCGGTGCGCGACGAGCTGCGTCGCCGTCAGCGCGAGATCATCGCGGGCGTCGAGGGCGCGGGTGTGGTGGCCGAGGGCCGCGACATCACCACGGTCGTCGCACCCGACGCGGACGTGCGCGTGCTGCTCACCGCGTCCGAGGAGGCCCGCCTGCGTCGTCGTTCGCTCGACGTGCACGGCGTCGCCGACTCCGACTCCGTCGAGGCGACGCGCGACCAGGTGCTGCGCCGCGACCGCGACGACTCGACGGTCATGGAGTTCCAGGTCGCGGCCGACGGCGTCGTCACCGTGGACTCCTCCGACCTCGACTTCGAGCAGACCGTCGAGGCGCTGCTCGCCGTCGTCGAGCAGGTGACGGAGGGGCAGGCGGACGTCGACGACGACGACGCCGAGGACGACGGGCTCTTCACGGAGTCCGACGACGACGAGGCGCGCGAGCGCGCCCTGCGCGCGGGCCTCGAGGAGTTCGAGCTCGACGCCGACGACGTCGCGCTGCTGGACGGCGAGTGGGGCGACGAGGACTTCGTGGCGGCCGACGGCCCGCTGCCGGTGCTGGCGATCATCGGCCGCCCGAACGTCGGCAAGTCGACGCTGGTCAACCGCGTGATCGGCCGCCGTGAGGCCGTGGTCGAGGACAAGCCGGGCGTCACGCGTGACCGCGTCACCTACCCGGCCGAGTGGGCCGGGCGCGACTTCCACGTCGTCGACACCGGCGGCTGGGAAGTCGACGTCGCGGGCATCGAGTCCAAGGTCGCCGAGCAGGCCGAGGTCGCGATCGCGCTGGCCGACGCCGTCATGTTCGTCGTCGACGCGACAGTCGGCGCGACGGCGACGGACGAGCGCGTGGTCGAGCTGCTGCGCCGCTCGGGCAAGCCCGTGGTGCTCGCGGCCAACAAGGTCGACGGGCCCTCTGCCGAGGCCGACGCCGCTTACCTGTGGAGCCTGGGGCTGGGCGAGCCGTTCCCCATCTCGGCGCTGCACGGGCGCGGCGTGGGCGACCTGCTCGACGCCGCCCTGGCGGTGCTGCCCGCGGTGTCCGAGCACGGCGAGCTGCGCCCGAGCGGCCCGCGCCGCGTGGCGCTCGTGGGCCGCCCGAACGTCGGCAAGTCGTCGCTGCTCAACAAGATCGCGGGCGCGGAGCGCGTCGTCGTCGACGAGGTCGCCGGCACCACGCGCGACCCCGTCGACGAGCTGGTGCTCATCAAGGGCGTGCCCTACTGGTTCGTCGACACCGCCGGCATCCGCCGGCGGGTGCACCAGACGAGCGGCGCCGACTTCTACGCGTCGCTGCGCACAGCGGCGGCGATCGAGAAGGCCGAGGTCGCCGTCGTGCTGCTCGACGCCTCGCAGCCGCTGACGGAGCAGGACACGCGCGTGCTGCAGCAGGTGGTCGACTCCGGGCGCGCGCTCGTCGTCGCCTACAACAAGTGGGACCTCATGGACGAGGACCGGCGGCCGTTCCTCGAGCGCGAGATCGAGAAGGAGCTCGTGCAGCTCACGTGGGCGCCGCGCGTCAACGTCTCGGCCCGCACCGGCTGGCACACGGAGCGCCTCACGGTGGCGATCGAAACCGCCCTCGAGTCGTGGGAGACGCGCATCCCGACCGGGAAGCTCAACGCGTTCCTCGGCGAGCTGGTGGCCGCGCACCCGCACCCGCTGCGGGGCGGCAAGCAGCCGCGCATCCTGTTCGCCACGCAGGCCCGGACCCGCCCACCGCGGTTCGTGATCTTCGCGACCGGGTTCCTCGAGCCGGGGTATCGGCGGTTCATCGAGCGCCGCCTGCGCGAGACGTTCGGGTTCGAGGGCACGCCCATCGAGGTCAGCGTGCGGGTGCGGGAGAAGCGGAAGCGCTGAGGCCCGCGGTGTCGACAGGCTCGACCATCGGGCCATCGGGCCATCGGGCCATCGGGCCATCGGGCCAGCGGTCCGGGTGGTCGAGCCTGTCTACCCGCTCATAGGTCCACCAGGCCGGCGCGGTAGCCGAGTACGACCGCCTGCGTGCGGTCGCGCGCGCCGAGCTTCGCAAGGGTCGCGGCCACGTGGCTGCGCACGGTCTCCACGCCGACCTGCAGAGCGGCGGCGATCTGCGCGTTCGTGAGGCCCTCTGCCACCAGGGCGAGCACCTCGCGCTCGCGCGGCGTGAGCGACGGCTCGGCGTCGGCCGTGCGCGGGCGGGTGCGCACCAGGTCCCGCAGCGCCTGCGGATAGAGCAGGTGCTGCCCGACGGCGACCGTGCGCACGGCCTGGACCATCTCCTCCGCACGGGCGCGCTTGAGCAGGAATCCGGACGCGCCGGCGGTCAGAGCGTCGAGCACGTACCCGTCGTGCTCGAACGTCGTCACCACGAGCACCTTCGGCGCGTCCGGAAGCCGTAGCACCAGCTCGGTGGCCCGGATGCCGTCCACGCCGGGCATGCGCACGTCCATGCACACGACGTCGGGGCGCAGCTTTCGGGCGAGGGCCACGGCCTCGCCACCGTCGCCGGCCTCGCCGACCACCTCGAGGTCCGGCTCGGCGTCGAGGATGAGGCGCAGGCCGCTGCGGACCAGCGGCTCGTCGTCGGCGAGCAGCACGCGCACTGGCGTCATGGCCGCCTGTCCAGGGGGAGGGTGGCGAGCAGCAGCCAGCGGTCGCCGTCTGGTCCGGTAGTAAGACGGCCGCCGAACAGAGCGACCCGTTCCCGCATGCCAGGCAGACCCCGGCCGTCGCGGCGGCGAACGGCCCCTTCGGATGGCAGGGGGTTGCTCAGCTCGATGTCCACCGCTGACGGCGTGGCTGCCACGCGCAGGTGCACGGGCCCGGGACCGCCGTGCCGGTGGGCGTTGGTCAGCGCCTCGGTGGCGATGCGCTCCACCGACCGGCGCAGAAGGCCCGGCAGGTCATCGGTCAGGGAGACCTCGGCGTGCAGGTCCATCCCGGCGCGACGGTGGGCGTCGACGACGTCGTCGAGGCCGGTGGTGCGCGCGCCGGCGGAGTCGTCGCGGAGGGCCCCGAGCAGCGCGTCGAGCTCCGCCAGCGCGCCGCGGGCGGTGTCCTCGACCGCGGTGAGAGCCGCGGTCGCCGCGTCCGGGTCCGTGGCGGCGACGCGGCGGCCTGCCGCAGCCTGGATGGAGATGATGGTCAGGGCGTGCCCGATTCCGTCGTGCAGCTCGCGGGCGAGCCGGGTGTGCTCGGCCTCGCGTCGGGCGCGGGCGAGCGCCACGTCGGCTCGGTCGGACGGCGTCGGGCCCAGCACCTTCCCGGCGAGCGCGCGGGCTGCGACCCCCGCCGGCCAGGTAAGACCCACACACACCAGCGCGACGGCGACCGCCGCGACCACGGTGAGGATGCGTGCGGCGGCGCCGTCGGGCACCGGGAGACTCGAGCCGAGGTGCCGCCCCACGACCGACTCCGCGGCGACGAGCCCTGCGAGGGGCACCAGCGCGAACAGCGCGACGGCCACGAGCAAGCCGGTGGCCAGGTGGACGACGACCCAGACGGCGGTGCGAGCGCGGTGCGCCGGGCGCTGGTGCGCCGGCACCACGAGCTCGGCGGTGGTCCCCAGCATCGTGCGGGCGGCCGTGACCTCCAGCTCGCGGGCGCCGGGGACCAGGCCGAGGGCGGCCGCGCCGACGACGGTCAGCGCGGCCTCGGCCCACGGCGACGGCGCGGGCACCACGGACCGTGTCAGCGCGACGACCAGCATGGCCAGGGCCAGGCCGATCGCAGCGCCGAGCATGTGCCAGGCGAACCGGCGCACCACGGTGGTCACGCGACCATCCTGCCCCGGTGCGCCACGTAGCCCCACACGGCGAGCGCGAGCGCCGGCCCCCAGTACCAGCAGGGGAAGGCGACGAGGGCGAGCCAGAACGCGCCGTGCTCGGCGAGCCCGACCAGGACGGGGACGGCGGAGAAGGTGAGCACCGCGGCGACGATGCCGCCCGGCGCGGCGACGGCCGCGACGGGCACGGACCGGCCGCCGCGGCCGGGAACCCAGCGAGGAAAGGTCTCGCCCCAGGGGCGGATCAGGCCGAGCGTGAGCGCGAAGCCGAGCCAGGCGCCGCTCGAGAGCGTGAGCCCCCAGATCCGCGTGGACAGGTCGACCCCGGCGCCGCCGAGCTGGGGCCACGGGGTCAGCCAGGTCAACCGCATCAGCGCGTACGGCAGCGGACCGGTCGCGGCGACGATCGTGATCGCGCGCCGATGGCGCAGGATCCAGTCTTCCGCGCGACGTGCCGCGTCGGTGCCCGCAAACGCGCGGACGAGCGCGAGCGCCCAGAGCGCGCCGACGGCGACGAGCAGCAGCGTGGTGGCGATCGTCGCCCACTGGGCGGCGAGCGCGGGGAAGAGGTACCCGGCCTCGGTGGCGAGCGCCTCTCGACCCACGGCCGCACCCACGGCGAGTGCGCCAAGCCCGGGCACGCCCACCAGCCACCGGGCCACGCGGTAGCGGCGGACCACCTGAACCAGCAGCACGACGACGAGGACCGGCATCGCCAGAGCGAGCAGGTACCCGGCGGTGGACAGCGTGCCCATCGACTGCAGTGCGAACCCGAAGACGAGCACCTCGGCGATGCCGACAGCGACCAGCGTGCGGCGACTCAGGGCCCCGACGGCGCCGAGGATCCCGGTCGCGGTGCCTGTCAGCGCGGTGATCGTGTGGATGACAGTGATGGTGTGCAGGTCGAGCAGGTGGCCCAGCGCGGGCTGGGACTCTGGGTAGTACCCCGGGAGCACGCCGGTGAGCCAGGCGATCCCGGCCAGGGCAGCGACCCCGCTGAGGGCTGCTGCGGCGGCCAGGGCGCGGCGTGCGCTCGTCTGCCGGTCGGCGGTGGTGCGCGGGCGTGTGGTCGTGTCCATGGTGATCCTCTCTCGTCGTGCGTCCCACGCTCGCCCGGGGACGACGGCGTTCCCTCCCCCCACCGGGGGATCTTCCGCGCGGGCGGGGGAGGCATCTTCCTACCCCCATTCGGCGTAGTAACTGCTGGCGTTCCCACGGCCGGAACGCCGGCACCAACTACGCCGAAAGGGCGGAAGCTCTGGGCTTGACCTGAGCGGTTCCTGCAGGGAGGCTGCGGGCATGGACGTGGGCATCACCACGAACGGTGACGACGTCGTCGTGCGAACCGACCGGCTCACGCTGCGGCGCGTGCGGCCCGTCGACGCCGAGGCGTTCCTGGCGTGGCGCTCGCGGCCCGAGGTCATGAAGTACCTCTACCTCGAGCCGTGGACGCCGGAGGTCGCACGGGAGCGGATCGCGACGTGGGCCGCCGGGGCCTTCGCGGCGCCCGGCGACGTGCTCATGCTCGCCGTCGAGGGGCCCGGCGGCGTCGTGGGCGAGGCGCTGCTCAAGTGGGCGCCGGGGGAGGGGCAGGTCGAGATCGGGTACGCGTTCCACCCCGACGTCGCAGGGCTCGGATACGCGACCGAGGCCGGGCGAGTGCTGCTCGGCGTGGCGTTCGAGCAGTACGGGTTCCACCGGGCGTTCGCGCGGATCGACGCCGAGAACCTGGCGTCCGTGCGGGTCGCGCAGCGCCTCGGGATGCGGCTCGAGGCCCGGCTGGTGGAGAACGACCTGCGGCCCGCCGACGGCGTGTGGGCCAGCGAGGTGGTGTATGCGCTGCTCGCGTCCGAGCACGAGGCGCGACGGCGGCCCTGATGGTCGGGTACGGGGTTCGGGTGGGATAGTATTTCGTCGGCCCTGCGGGGCCAGGAGCTCGCGAGAGCTCCTCGGGCTGTGGCGCAGCTTGGTAGCGCACTTGACTGGGGGTCAAGGGGTCGCAGGTTCAAATCCTGTCAGCCCGACGTATCAGGCCTGGTGAGACCGTGTCTCACCAGGCCTGAGGAGTCTCTGGGAGATGTCAGTCCCCACGAAAACCCCGCGTAACCCGCGCAGGCGCGCCTGAGGGGCGCAGGTGCCGACGGTGGCACGAGCCCGCAGCCGAGCGGCCTCGTGCCGCTGCTGAGCATCGAGACGCTGGCGGAGTACGTCGGCGTCCCCGTCGTGGCGATCCCCCGGACGTCGTCTCGCCCAAGGGCGCTCCGACCTTCCGCCAGGACCACCCGAAGACAGCCAAGGCTGTGCGCACCGTCGTCGTGCCGTCGTTCACCGCCGACGCTCTACCGAGCGGCTGAGGAAGACCGGGCCTTTGCCACCCAAGCACCACGTGTATTTCAGCCGCAACGGCACGCCACTGCTGACGGCGAACATCCGTCGGCGCTTGCGGGCGGGATCGATGTCGCCACGCCGCACACGTTCCGTCGCACCGTGGCGACCGAGGTCGGCCGCGCAGGGGGCACCGATCTGGCTGCCGAGCTCCTCGGCCACACGTCTACTGCGATCGCGACGATGCACTACATCCCAGCCTACGGAGCGCGTCGACCTCCCATGCGCATCGGATCCGGTGTAGCCGCAGGTCAGGCGCCTCCCACAAATGGTCTCCGGAATGGCGTCGAAGCGGGACGAGGTGTGTGTGGAACTCGGCTGATCGCTGCGTGTGGGTTGGGGAGTTGCGCAACCACCGTTATCTGCCGGTGCGGGCTGCACCGCGCCACGGTGAGCATGGGCCGGCTGCCGTCTAGGCCCTGAGCCGGGCCGGTCGACGCGCGGGGGCCTTTACGACACCGCGACTTGGCCGACACGGGGCTGACATCAGAGGGGCTCCAAGGGCGCTGCCAGGCAACGTGAGGGTCACGTGTGCGAAACATCATATTTCTAACCTGACCTGGCCAGACGCCCTTCTCCAGAGCAGGAGTGCATGTGTCTACACCGTCGATCTTCAGGTCACGCCTCGCGTTACCGGTCGCGTTGCTCGCAGCGTTCGTCCCCGTCGCCGGACTCCTCGCACCGCCCGCCGCGGCGACCGCGCCCGCGTCGGCCGCGGCTGCCCCGCCGGCGGCCGCGTCCGCCCTCCCCGACCCGACCGCCCGCGGCTCGTACACGCCGGTGACGGTCCAGGAGACGAAGCTCGGCCTGGCGGACATCCAGGAGCCGAACTCGTCCGGGGCGGCGCCGACGCCGGGCACCGCCCAGGCTCCGGAGAAGCTCGAGATCCGCGGCTCCCTGTACTACCCGGCAGACCGCACGCAGCCGTCCCCGCTGATCGTCCTCGTGCATGGCAACCACGGGTCGTGTGACTCGGGGCAGGACTCGTCCACCGCGAGCTGTGCGGAGTTCAAGCGCAACGAGGCCGGTTACGCCTACCTCGGGGAGAACCTCGCGACCTGGGGCTACACCACGTTCTCCCTGTCGCAGGACCAGCTGATGATGCGGCAGGACAACAACAAGGGCAAGGGCATGCACGACCGCCGCCTGCTCATCGCGGCCGCGCTCGACGCGCTGTCCGCGGCGAGCCAGCCCGGCGGCCTGCCCGTCGACGACCACACGACGATCGGCGCCACGCTCGCGGGCCGTCTGGACATGACCCGGATCGGGCTCATGGGCCACTCGCGCGGCGGCGACGCAGTCACGAGCTTCATCGACTACAACCGCACCCGCACGGACGGGCCGCGCTACCCGCTGCGCGGCGTCATCTCGCTCGCGCCCGTCGACTACGAGCGCAAGGCGCCCTACGGGATGCCGTATATGACGATCCTGCCGTTCTGCGACGGCGACGTCTCCAACCTCCAAGGTGCCCGGTTCTTCGAGCGCAGCCAGTACGTCGACCCGAGCGACCCGTTCCCGCGCATCCAGGTGTCCCAGCTCGGCGCGATCCACAACTGGTACAACACGGTCTGGTACGCCGACGGCGGGGCCGACGGCCAGAGCAACAACGACGCCGCCTGCGGCAACTCCGCACCGTTCGCCGCGACCAACATCCACCCGAACAACTTGCGGCTGTCAGGGGCGGCCGGCTACGGCGACGACGCGCTGGACTACAAGGTCGACAACGCCGACACGTTCAACCCGCTCGTCAACACGAAGATCTCGGGCGACCCCGCCCGCATGGGCGATCAGGAGAAGCTGGGCCTGGCCACGATGGCGGCCTTCTTCCGCCGGTACGTCGGTGGTGAGGGAGCGTTCGAGCCGTACATGACCGGCGAGCTGTCGGCGACGGACTCCCACCTGCAGATCCCGGCGTCCGCGTGCCCCACGAGCGAGTCCGGCGCGCGCATCCCGTGCTCCGACCGGGTCTCGACGACGTACTTCGCCGCCCCCGCCGAGCGCGTCGACGTCATCCGCCCGGAGGCGACCGACCCGCTGACGCTCGACGCGCTGGGTGGCTCGCTCACCGGCAGCGGCTTCGCCTACCCGTACCTCGGCAACGGCGGCACGGTGCTGCCCCCGCGCACCGCCGGCGGGTACGACTGGTGCAACCCCGAGCCCGACGACTTCGCGCCGTCGCAGCTCGGCAAGTCGACGCTGCCGACCGCGTCCAAGCCGTGCCCGCTGCCCGGAAAGGCGGCGCTCGGTGGCCAGAACGGCACTCGCGAGAACTCGCCCGTCAACCACTCCTACGGCCGCCAGCTCGCCCTGGCGTGGGAGGCGGGCCAGACGGCACAGCTCACCGCGCAGGTCCCGGCCGCGTCGTCGGACGTCAGCGGGCTCAAGGCGCTCGCCCTGGACGCCGACGTCAACTTCTTCGACCCGCGCAACCCTGGCGCCGACAACCGTGGTGACAGCACCAAGGTGACCTTGGGTGGGGTCACGACCTGGCCGAACGAGCGGCCGCAGTCCTACGACCCGGAGGCGTCGACGCAGGACTTCCTCGTCGTGGTCAAGGACGCCGCCGGCCACGAGGGCGCCGTGCACGCGGGCGACCCGCGCTGGGGCAACGCCCTGCACATGTCGACGGGCACCAACACGCCCAACACGCACATCGTGCTCGAGCAGATCCGGGTGCCGCTCAGCGAGTTCTCCGCCCAGGGCGTCGACCTGCGGTCGGTCGCGAGCGTCTCGCTGCGGTTCGGCGATGCCGGCGCGCCGGCATCGGGGTCGATCCAGGTGGCCGACGTCCGGTTCCAGGAGTCGGTCGACGGCAGATCGCTGATCCTGTCGGACGGCACTGCGCCGAACCAGGGCGCCGGCTCCGGGCCCGTGCGCCAGGGTCCGGACCCGGCCGCGGAGCGCGCGTCGGCCGCCCACGGTCCCGGCAACCTCACGCTCCTGGACACCGTGGGCGCGACGACGGGCGGCACGACGTGGGTCGTCGACGACGACCGCGCCCAGTGCCCGGACGCCGGGTTCACCTCGATCCAGGACGCCGTCGACACCGCGGCGCCGTGGGACACGATCGTCGTCTGCGACGGCACCTACCAGGAGTCGTCGACGCCCGTGAACCACGCCTCCAACCCCGTCGCCGCCGGCGCGACGAACGGGCTGACCATCACCAAGCCCCTGAAGATCAAGGGCGCCGGTGCCGACAAGGTGACGATCGAGCCGGTCCAGTCGGTGACGTCGCTCGCCGGCGCGACCCCGTACCTGCGCGACGGTGGCGGCAACGTCATCACCGTCTCCCGCCAGTCGCTCGGGTCGACGGACACGACCGAGATGTTCGTCGATATCTCCGGCGTGACGGTCACCTCGGGCAGCACTTGGGCGGAGGCCGGCATCGCCTTCTTCGGGGCCTCTGGCCGGGTGTCGGGCTCCGTCGTCGGGCCGCTGCGCACGGCGACGAACGCCGAGGAGGCCGCCGCGCACCCGCACGGCTGGGGCGTCGTCAAGTCGGGCATGATCCTCGGGTCCGGCCCCGGCACCGTCGAGAACGAGGTCACCGTCGCGGACAGCGTCGTCACCGGCTACCAGGCCGGCGGCATCCTGTTCGACGGCGGCCGCGGCCCCGACGGCAGCCCCGACAACGCCCTGCGGACGGGCGTCGAGCAGCACGGGTACGTCACCGGCACGGTCGTGACCGGGACGCCTGGCGCGCTCGTCGCCCAGACCGGGGTGCGGTACGCGAACGGCACGGACGGGTTCGTCCGCACGAGCCGTATCACCGGCAACGCCGGCACCGGAATCCTGCTCACCGACGCCCGCACCGAGGGCGCGGGCGGCGTCTGGGGCGACCGGGACGTCCTCACCGGCAACGGGGTCGCCGTCAGCAACGCCGACGCCGCCGGGACGGGGGTGCGGCTCGGGGCGCCGTTCACGCTCACGGGCAGCTACGTGCCGGGCGGCGTCGTGTCCGGGCCCGACGCGGCCGGCGCCGCGTCGGTCGTCGTCGGCAAGCCGTCGAACGTCGACCTGCACGACGTCCCGACCGGGATCGGCGTCGTCCGCGACGCGGCCCCGACGGCGGAGCTGATCGACCCGGCAATGCAGGCGGTCGTCTCGGCGGGGTCCACCGTCCACCCGCTGGTCCGCGCGACCGACGACGTCGCCGTGCGGTCGGTGACGCTGCTCGTCGACGGCAAGGCGGTCGGCACTACGGGGTCCGCCCCGTACGCGGTCCCGTGGACGCCGACGGCCGCGCAGCGCGGGAAGGCCGTCCGGCTGGAGGCCGTGGTGACCGACTCCGCCGGGCAGACGACGCGGTCCCACCCGCTGGTCGTCAAGGTCCGGTAGGTCGCAGGGCACGACGGGCGGGGCCTCGCGCGAGCGAGGTCCCGCCCGTTGGCGTTCACCGCGCCGGAAAGGTCCCCAGGTGCTCGTCCAGAACCGCGAAGGCGAACATCAGCGTCACGGGCGCGGGCAGCACGAAGGTGGTCGATGTCGGGCGAGCTCCTCGACGACGCCGAGCGTGTAGACGCAAACCCGCGCCGACCACGGGTTGAGCGCCACCGACAGGCCTCAGCGCCGCACCTCGATGGCGCTCAGCCCCGTGAGGCTGAGCCAGAGCCGGTCGCCGGAGTCGACGACCGTGGCGAGGACGTGGTCGCAGCTGGCGCAGCGGGCGACGAGGCCCGGCGCGTCGGTGTAGAGCATTGCCTCCGCCAGCGGCCCGACGGCGCCGCAGCCGGTGCAGCGTGCGCGGGCGTCCGTGAGGTCGACGGCGAAGACCTCGGCGAGGGCGCCGGCGAGCGCGTTGCAGTCCAGGTGGGTCATGGCGTGCCTCCGAATCGTTCGGTGCGGATGTCCTCCGCAGCGTGCCCGGCCTCCTGGAGCCAGCCGGCGACCGCCTCGACGAACCCCGTCGGGCCGCACACGTACACCAGGGGCCGGTCGGCGGCCGGGATCGTGCGGGCCGCGAGCGTCTCGCGGGTGAGCCGGCCGACGGAGCCGGACGAGCCGTCGGGCGCGCGGCGCGTCCAGACCAGTTCGAGGTCGAGGGTCGAGGCGGCTTGCGTGGCCGCGTCGCTCAACGAGGCGAGCTCGTCCGCGAAGAACACGTCCTGCGGCGTGCGGACCGAGTAGAGCAGCCGGAATGCCGTCGGGTCGCTCGCGGCGCCGTGCAGCGACGCCATGGCGTACAGCGGCACCACGCCGGAGCCGCCCGCGACGAGCTGTACGGGCCGGTCGTCACGGCCGGGCCGCCACACGAAAAAGGCCCCGAGCGGTCCGTGCAGCTCCACCTGGTCGCCGGGCCGCAGGTCGTGCACCAGGAACGGCGACACCTCGCCGTCGGGCACCTCGTCGACCGCAAGGACCACCCGCGTGCCGTCGCCGGCGGAGGCGACCGAGTACGAGCGGGTCGCCTGGTAGCCGTCGGGCGCCGTGAGCCGGACGTCCACGTGGGCCCCGGCGTCGTTCCCGGGCCACGTCGGGACGTCGAGGACGAGGCGGACGGCGGTCGGGGTCTCGGGCCGGACCTCCGTGACGGTCGCGACGTGCCACGCGGCCCGGCGTCGGGGCCGGACGGGACGGGCCTCGCTGCCGCCCGTCGCCTCGTCCGTCAGGGCGCCAGGAGTCACCAGTACCGTTCCTCGCGCCAGGGGTCGCCGTGGAGGTGGTAGCCGTTCTGCTCCCAGAACCCGGGCTCGTCGTCGGGCATCATGACCAGGCCGCGGACCCACTTGGCGCTCTTCCAGAAGTACAGGTGCGGCACGAGCAGCCGGGCGGGGCCGCCGTGCTCGGGGGTGAGCGGCTCACCGTCGGCCTCGACGGCGATCCACGCCTTGCCGTCGAGGAGGTCCTCCAGCGGGATGTTGGTCGTGTACCCGCCGTAGGAGTGGGCCATGACGAACTCGTGCTCCGACTCGACCGACTCGAACAGCTTGTCGACGCTGACGCCTCGCCACTCCATCGACAGCCGGGACCAGTGCGTGACGCAGTGGATGTCGACCGTGACGTCCTCGACCCCGAGCGCCATCAGGCCGTCCCAGTCCCACCGATGGTCGGTGCCCGTCTCGTCCCGGATGACGAGCTCCCAGCTCGAGGTGTCCACGTGCGGTGTGGGCCCTGCGGACAGCACGGGCCAGTCGTGGACAAGAGTCTGGCCGGGCGGCAGCTGCGGGTCCGGCTCGCGCCGGTGCCCCGAGAACCCGCGAGTGATGAACGACATCAGTTCCCTTCCCAGGCGCCGACGGTTGCGTGCTGACAGTACGACCAGGCCGGACATGTGTCACCCGTGCGAGCGGGTGACACCAGAGATCATGGCGTCGCGGCGGCCGCGCTCCACCGTGCACAGAGCCTGCTGGCAGGTCCCAGCCGCTCTGCACGATGCTCGAAGAGGCCGCGTGAGCCGGCGGAGACGAGGTGCTCGAGTTCGTTCATGCCACCTGAGGACTGCCCGGCGATGGCGACCCGGTCGGGGTCGCCGCCGAACTTCCGGATGTTGGTCCGCGATGGTGACGGTCGGGGACTGCCGGGTTGGTGCGGCTTCGGCTCGTTCCGAGTCGAGCGTGATCGCTCCGCTGAAGCTGGGCGCGAGTGCGGCCAGCACTGCGAATGCCATTCGAATGCGATTCGTCTGCACGGTGAGCTCCTGGTTCGTGGGGATGTGAAGCACCCCGAACTTCGCTCTGCAGCGACGGGCTCGAACCCGTGTGGGTCACTGGTCTGGCCACGGGCGTCAGCCCCGCGGACGCGTGCCGCGGGCCGGCTGGCTGCGTGCGGGCTCTCGGCGGTTGCGGGCCCCAGGAGCGTCTGGACGAGATGTGCCAGACTCGCAAGGTCGACACACGCCGCGCCGACGCTCGATCTCCATCACCGGTCGACGATCGGAGGTGAGGCCGCATGAGCGGCACACCCATCGGCGACCACGCCCTGCTGTCGGACTGCCACTCGACCGCGCTCGTCGACACCTCTGGGTCTGTCGAGTGGCTGACGTTTCCCCGCTTCGACAGCCCGTCCGTCATGGCTCGGCTGCTCGACGACGGCGCCGGCCACTGGTCCATCCGTCCGACAGCGGAGTTCTCCTCGGCGCGTCGCTACCTGGACGGGACGATGGTGCTGGAGACGACGTTCCGGACCTCCACGGGCACGGTGGTGCTGAGCGACGCCCTGGCGATGGGGCCGGAGAACGAGGGGCACGCGCTGGGGCGCGACGTACCGCACGTGCTGGTGCGCTCCTTGACGTGCGTGGCGGGGAACGCGGAGGTCGAGGTCTCCTACGCGCCCCGGCCCGAGTACGGGGTCGTCGTACCAGTCTTGTCGACGGTCCAAGGTGGAGTGGCGGCACGGGGTGGCGCGGAACGCCTGGTGCTGACCACGCCCGTGGAGCTGGCCGCACTGGCGGCCGGAGCGGTGGTGGGGCGCCGCCGGCTCTCCGCCGGTGAGACGCTGCAGTTCGCGCTGCACCGGTCGACCTGGAACGAGCTGCCGGCCCGCGTGTGGGCTGCCGACGAGATCCGGATGCTGCTTGATCGGACGGTAGCGGCGTGGCGGTCGTGGTCGGCTCTGCACCAGCGATACCAAGGGCCCTGGCGCGACCTGGTGCACACCAGCGGGCGGGTGCTGAAGGCGCTGACGTTCCAGCCCTCCGGCGCAGTGGTGGCTGCTCCGACGACGTCCTTGCCGGAGGTGGCGGGCGGTGCCCGCAACTGGGACTACCGCTACTGCTGGATCCGGGACGCGAGCCTCACCATGGAGGCCCTCTGGGTGGCGGCGTGCCCCGACGAGGCGGTCGACTTCTTCGCCTTCATCGCCGCCGCCGCGGAAGGCGGTGTCGCCGCCAACCACGCACTCCAGATCATGTTCGGCGTCGGGGGCGAGCACGACCTCGCCGAGCGAACCCTGCCCCGCCTGGCCGGGTGGCGCGGAAGCAGCCCCGTGCGGGTCGGCAACGGCGCGTGGAACCAGAACCAGGTCGACGTGTACGGCGAGCTGCTCGGCGCGGCACATCGGCTGCAGCACCAGCTCACCGACCTCGACGACGACACGCGCGCGTTCCTGGGGTCCCTCGCGAACACCGCCGCAGTGCGCTGGCGAGAGCCCGACAACGGCATCTGGGAGATCCGTGGTACCCCGCGGCACTTCCTCCACTCGAAGGTGATGTGCTGGGTGGCCCTGGACCGAGCCATTCAAATGGCCCACGTCATCGGGCGAGCGGCACCCGTACGGGAATGGAAGCAGGCGCGAGCCGAGATCGAGCAGATGGTGACCCAGGACGGATGGAGCGACTCGGCCGATGCGTTCACGCAGTACATCGGCGGCGACGCGCTCGACGCCTCGACCCTGATGGTGCCTATCGTCGGCCTTCTTCCGGCGACCGACCCCCGAGTGCTCGCCACCATCGACGCCATCGAGGAGCGGCTCACCGACGAGCGCGGGCTGGTCTATCGGTACCGGACCGAGACCGGCGTCGACGGCCTCGAGGGGAGCGAAGGCACCTTCCTGCTCTGCACGTTCTGGCTGGCTCACGCACTCGCGCTGGCAGACCGCGTCGGCCGGGCTCGTGCGGTGTTCGAGCGAGCAGCCGGCTACGCGAACGACCTCGGCCTCCTCGCGGAGGAGGTCGACCCCCAGTCCGGGGAGCTCCTCGGCAACTTCCCCCAGGCGTTCAGCCACATCGGGCTCGTCAACGCCGCATGGGCGATCAACCAGGCAGAGGAGCGCGCGGAGAGGCGGGCCGAGATGCTGGCGCGGACGGCGTCGACCGAGACCTGAGCGTCTCGGTCGAGGACAGCCACGGGAGGGCAAGGCGCCCCGTGAGGGCGGCAACCCGTGCGCATGAACCGCGGGGCCCCGTGGCACCGCTCGGTCGCGCTGAAGGCCGAACCGTCGCTGCGGGCTGACCGGGCGCTGGCCGAGTACAGCCAGCCGTTGACGCCGGACGCCTTGTCCCTACAAGAGCGCACGCAGCACGGGTTGAAGGCCGCGATGGAACGTCGGGTAGGCGAAGTGCATGTCCGCCAGCACCTTGATCGGGATCTCGGCGTGGACGGCCGTCACGATCAGTGACAGCACCTCGCCGCCCATCGCGCCGATGGCGGTGCCGCCGACCAGGACGCCGCGGTCGGCGTCGGCGACCAGCTTGATCAGGCCGGGGTCCTCGGCGATCCACCCGCGTGTGCCCAGGTCGCCGGTCGCCGTGCGGACGTCGAGGCCCTGGTCCCGGGCCGCCTTCTCCGTGAGACCGACCGATCCGACCTCCGGGGCGGTGAAGGTGACACGGCTGACGGCGCGGTAGTCCGCCCACGGGCCGTCGACGCCGGTGAGGTCACGGATCACGACGTCGGCCTGATACATGGACACGTGGGTGAAGGCGCCCTTTCCGGTGATGTCGCCGATCGCCCAGACGCCGTCGGCGACGCGCATCCGCTCGTCGGGATCGAGGACCCTGGCGTTCGGGTCGAGGCCCACGTGCTCCAGGCCGACGTCGGACAGGTTGTTGCGACGCCCGGCGGCGACCAGCAGCCGATCGGCAGCGACGGTCCGGTCGCCGAGGTCGATCCTGACCCCGTGGGCGTCGTGGGAGACCCGCTCGGCGCGCGCCCCGGTCAGGACGGTGATCCCCGCGGCATCGAACGCGCGCTGCACCGCCTCGGAGGCTTCCGGCTCCTCCGGCGCGAGGAGGCGGTCGAACGCCTCGACGACAGTGACCTTCACCCCGAACGCGGCAAAGACCTGTGCCAGCTCGCAGCCGATCGCACCGCCGCCGAGAACGGCGAGCGACGTGGGCAGCTCGGTGGCCGGGACGGCGTCCCGGTTGGTCCAGTACGGCGTATCCGCGAGTCCAGGGATAGGTGGCGCGGCGGGCGTGGTGCCGGTGTTGAGCACGATGCCCTTCGTGGCGGCGTACGTCGTGTCCCGGCCGTCGGGGCCGGTCACTGTGACCTCGCCGGGGCCGGTGATGCGGCCGCGGCCGCGGGCGAAGGTCGCGCCTGCGTCGACCAGCCGGTCGACCGCGACCTGGTCGTTCCAGTCGTCGGTGGCCTCGGTCCGGATTCGATCCGCGACCGGCTTCCAGGACGGAGAGACCGTCGCGGTGCCGGCTCGTCCGTCGACCAGGCGGCCCTCCCGGAGGGTCTGCGCGGCGTGCACCATCATCTTGGTCGGGATGCAGCCGAAGTACGGGCACTCGCCGCCCACCAGTCGCTCGTCCACGCCGACGACGCGGAGCCCCGCCTTGGCCAGGCTGCCGGCGACGTGCTCGCCACCCGGCCCCAGGCCGACGACCACGACATCGCACTCGATCGTCCTCATGGATCTCCTCTTCTGGGTCTGCGCTACTCGCGACCAAAGACCTCGGCGGTGATCGCTGTCAAGGGTGAGGCTGAGCCGGACCGAGTGTCCCCCCGTGATCGCACCAGTGCCGCACACTGGTGCGACGCCTGCGCCTCAGCGCGACGTTTCTCGTGGAAGCCATTCACGAGAAACAGGAGGTCACTGATGGCCATCGACGTCATCCAGCAGGACGAGATCGGGAGCCAGCGCGCCGCGGTCACCACGGCGCCGCCGAGGCTCCGGTGGCGAGCCGGCGGGCACAGTGGGGAGCGTTGCTCCGCCACTGGGGAATTCTCCTCGCCATGACCGACCCCGAGGCCCTGATCGCTCTGTCCTAGGCGTCCCGAACCTCGACGACGACACGCTCGTCCGGCTCCTGATCAGGCATCGAGTCGGTCTTTGACCGCCGGGCGATCCGGTCGTCACTCGACTACCTAGACCGAAGAGGTCAGGGGAGCAGCTGCTGGCCGCCGTCGATGTCGAAGGTCGCTCCTGTGAGCGCGGTGTTGGTCATGATGGGCACTGCAAGCGCCGCCACGTCGGCCGAACTGACCACCCGGCGGATCGGCAGGGTGTCGCGCAGCCAGCGTGCCGTAGTACGGGCGGCCGGCGGTGACCATCACGTGGCCGATCGGAGCGGGGAGACCCTCGAAGAATCGGGCGAGGGCGGCCGCGTCGGTGGCCTCGAAGGCGGCCGTGCGCAGGGCACCGATGTCGGCCGCCGCCCGCTCCAGACGGTCGGGGTTCCGGGCGACCAAGATGACGTCGGCACCCTCCGTCCGTGCCAGTCGCGCCGTCTCGAGACCGATGCCGGCGCTCCCGCCGCTTGCGACGACTATCTGACCTGACAGGCTCACAGCACCTCCTTGTTCGGGTCGCCAAAGGGTTGCAAGGCTCGGTTGAGCCAGTCGGCATGGACGCGCGGCGCGCCGCACGCGTCGCGAACCGCGGTCGGCCTACCACGTCCCGGTCTGGCGTCGACGGTGCCACGAGGACGAGTGAGCGGCCTCACCCGCGAGGAGTGGCTCCGCGGGCTCGGAGCCCTGCGTCGCCCCGGCGCGCAACGCACCCCGTTCTCTCGCCGCCGTACTCACTGTGACGTCGTCGCCCACTCAGGTGGCTGCTGGTGCTCGGAGGTGTGGCGGATCTGAACCGGAGGGTCGTCTCGAACCCAAGGAGGACGACCCCCCATGACGACGACCACTGCAGCTCCCACGATGCTCCGAGAGCTGGGCCACGCCACCACGCCGATCGCCCGGACCACGGTCTCGGAGAAGGTCACGCGACGCGCCCTCGCACGCCCCCTCATTTTGGGCTCGATCCTCGGCGTCGTCCTCTGCCTTCCCATCTTCACTGTCGGGTAGCACTTGCCGTTCATACGCACGCCGGAGGACCCGCGCAGTCGCGAGTCCTGCTGCCGCGTATCAGGTGAAAGTCCGCCCGCCTCGACCGTCAGCTGGTCGCCGGCGTGGCCTGCTCGATCACCGCGGAGACCTGCTGGGGAGCCGTGATCATGCCGAGGTTGTCGACGACGATCGAAAGGAAGTGCTGACGAAGCGGTTACTGCGGGCGGTCCGAGGTGGTCGAGTCAGCTGACTATCGCGAGGATTGCCGGATGTTCGGACTCGAGATGGTCGTCCTGCTCGGCGTGGCTCTCGTGGCGTGCGGCGCGCTCGCGCGCCGCTATCCGATTGCGCCCGCCCTCCTGCTGGTCCTCGTCGGCGTGCTGGTGGGGTTTGTGCCACACCTGCGCCAGGCCCAGCTCCCGCCAGAGGTTGTGCTCCTCCTGTTCCTGCCCGCGCTGCTCTACTGGGAGAGTCTGACGACCTCGCTTCGGGAGATCCGCAAGAACCTGCGCGTGGTCCTCCTCACCAGCACGGTGCTGGTCGTGGCCACCGCCGCCGCGGTCGCGGCGACCGCCCACGCGCTGGGCATGCAGTGGGGTCCCGCGTGGGTGCTCGGCGCGGCGCTCGCCCCGACCGACGCCACGGCGGTCGGGGTCCTGGCGCGCGCCCTGCCCCGCCGCACCGTGACGGTCCTGCGCGCCGAGAGCCTCGTCAACGACGGGACCGCGCTGGTCGTCTACGGGCTGGCGGTCGGCGTCACCGTCGGGGAGCAGCAGCTGACCGGCTTGCACGTCACCTGGCTCCTGGTGCTCGCCTACGTGGGCGGGGTGCTGGCGGGTGGTCTGGTCGGGCTGCTCAGCTGGCAGGTGCGCCGCCGGATGGACGACCCGATGCTCGAGGGCATCGCGATGCTGGTCACCCCGTTCGCGGCGTTCCTGCTGGCCGACGCCATCCATGCCTCCGGTGTCCTGGCCGTCGTCTGCTGCGGGCTGTTCATGAGCCAGGTGACGCCGCGGATCACCGGTGCGGCCACCAGGCAGCTCATGGTCCCGTTTTGGGCGCTCTCCACGACGGTGCTGAGCAGCGCCCTGTTCGTCCTGGTCGGCATCTCGGCGCAGTCGGCGTTTCGCGGCCTCACCAGCACCTCCCTCATGCACGCGGTCGTCGACACCGTCCTGGTGACCGTGGTCGTGATCGGCGTGCGGTGGGCCTGGAGCTACACCACGCCGTACCTGATCCGTCTCGTCGACCGCCGCCCCGCCCAGCGGCTGCGCCGGGTCGGCGCGCGGCAGCGCACCGTGAGCGCGATGGCTGGCTTCCGCGGAGCGGTCTCGCTCGCCGCGGTGCTCGCGGTACCGCACACGCTGAGCTCCGGCGCACCGTTTCCCGACCGGGACCTGATCGTGCTGATCGCCTGCGGCGTCATCGTGCTGACGCTTCTGCAGGCGCTGCTGCTCCCGTCGGTGGTGCGGTTCGCGCGGCTGCCTGCCGACGACTCGGTCGCCGAGGAGCTTCAGTTCGCCGAGGCTTTCACCGTCGACGCGGCGATCGAGGCCGTCGACGCCACCGCCGCCGAGCTGGGCATCGGTGGGACGGTGGTCGATCGGGTCCGTCGCGAGCTGGACAAGCAGCGCAGGCTCGTGGCCGCTGCCGGGGCCGCGGGCGACCCGGTGGTGCAGCACGACGACCAGTACACGAGCCTGTCGCTCGCGCTCCTCGCCCGCCGACGCGAAGCCCTCCTCGAGCTGCGCGACGAGCAGCGGATCGACGACATCGTGCTGCGCCGCGTCCAGGCAGCCCTGGACATCGAGGAGGTGCGGTTCTCCCGCGCAAATCTCGCCGAGTGAGCCCGGGCCGGGTGTTCGGTGGTGGGCATGTAGTGCTTGGCGGGTCCGCGACTAGGAAGCGCGCCCGGTACTCGAGCCGAAGGCAGTGAGGAAGCGGTCGCGGAAGGCGTCCATCGGCCAGACCGGAGCCGCCGACGTCGGGCGCATCCCGGCCGCCCAGCCCCAGCCGGCGATCCGGTGCATCACCGCCGGGTCGTGGGCGATCACCGTGATCGGCACATCATGGTTGGACCCGGCCGTGACCGGATGGTGGGGCTGGTGATCCCCGAGCACGACGACGACGAGGTGGGGGTCGGGGTAGGTCTCGACGAACGAGACGAGTGCGCTCAGCGAGTACTCGACCGACTGGCCGTACAGTCTCCGCTGCACCTCGTCGCCGGTGACGAGGGCAAGGCCCTTGCCTTCGGCGGGCATGGAGTCGAAGACCGACCCGTCACCGACCTTGTCCCACGGCACCATGCGGGGCAGCGGGGTCCACGGGGTGTGGCTGGACACCAGGTCGATCTCTGCCATCACGGGGCGCCGGTCGGTGTGCGCGAGCTCGAGCCTGCGGAACGCCTCGAGCACGTACTGGTCCGGCATGGTCGCGTAGCTGAACTGGGGACCGCGATAGCCCACGTTCCGTGAGTCGTAGAGCTGGTCGAAGCCGTAGAACTGCTCGCCCTGGGGCCAGTTGCGACTGCTCGACGGGATGTCGGTGACGGTCCGCCACCCCGCTCGTCCGAAGGCACGGGTCAGTGTGAGGCGGTCGCTGCCCAGGAGCTGCTGGTACCGGCGTGCGCTGTCGACCCAGACCCCGGACTGGAGCGTGGAGTGCGCCAGCCAGCTCACGCCGCCGAAGGTCGGCGACCTCAGCCAGGCGCTCTCGGACGCGAAGCCCGCCGCGCGCAGCACCCCGGTGCCCGAGTCGAGCACCGTATCGACCCCCGGCGAGAGGTCCGGTCCCTCCACCGCGACGCGCCCGTAGCTCTCGACAAACACGATCAGGACGTCCTTGCCGCGCAACCCTCTCAGAAGCTGGCCGCCGGGGACGTCGGCGAAGCGGTCCGTGGCGAGGTCGCGCGCGAAGCGATGGGTGTCGACGATGTCCGCACGGACACGGCTCACCTGGTCGTACGCCGTCGTCGCGGCGCTGACCGCGGCGATCGGCGCGCCAGGGGCGACCTCGACGCCGGTGGCCGCCAGGACCACCCACACGGCCCCGGCCGCGCCGACCGCCCAGGCTGTCGTCGTGCGGTGGCGCGACGCCAGACCGGTCAGACGCACGACCGCCAGCGGAAGCAGGACGATCGCGGCCAGCGCGGCGACGCACGCGCCGGCGGCGGCTGCGACCGCCGTCGGCCACCCCGCGGCGTCGCCGAGGACGCCCACGGCCGGGACGAGGTACCGCCAGTCGTTGACGGGGTCGAATGGCCTGCTGAGGAACGTCTCGAACCCGTCGTCGAGCGCCGACGCCACGAGCAGCAGGGCGAGCGCCACTCCGAAGAGAGCGGCGGCCCAGGGTCGCCATCGCGGGCGAAGGACGAGGACGAGCGCGGCGAAGAGGAGGCCCTCGAGCGGCAGGCGGGCGAACAGCGCCGGCGACACCGGGCGCACCACGCCCGGCGCTACGAGCGCGCCCCAGACCGCAAGGGCCGCAAGGACGCCCACGGCGATGGACCGCGCGGACCGCGGCCGCGTCGTCGGTGGCCGCGCCGGGCTGTCCTCGTGCGCCGGCTCGCCCGCCACGGGCGTCGCGGGTGCCTCGCCGTCGGCCTGTGCAGGGTGATCCCGTCGCACCGTGCCTCCGTCTCCAGGGGGTACGACTGTTCAACGGACGCCAGGGCGGTGGGGTTCAGACCGCCCGCGGTCCGGTGCTGAAGTTCGCCCCTGATGCGCTCGTCTACATCGTGAGGGCACTTCACCGTCGTCGCAGGCGGTGGCGCTCGCGACGTGCGTCTACCAATGCCCATACTGGGCGGACGCCGATCGTCTCGGTTCGATCGGCCACACCGGAGGCCGGCAATGACGATCAGGACCGAGAGCCGCACGACCATCGCCGGCAGCGTCGACGAGGTGTGGACGTACCTGTGCGACGTCGGACGCTGGCCGGAGTGGGCGCCAACCGTGCTCGAGTGCTGGGTTCGCGGCGGGGAGCCGCTCCAGCCGGGCTCATGGGTCGAGCAGCGGGCCAAGGACCTGGGGTGGACTCACCACCGCAGCGAGGAGGTGACCGCGGTCGAGGCGCCGCGTCACATGGAGTTCGCCGGGTCGATGGCGGGATCCGGCTCGCGGTGGGCCATGGAGCTCGAGCCGGCGGGCGGGCGGCAGACCGACGCCCTGATGTGGATCGAGGTCGATCTCGCCGGCCTCATGCGCGCGGTCTCCGGCCCGATCAAGGGCAGTCTCCAGCGCGTCAGCGATCGCGAGATGGCGGCGATCAAGACCGCCGTGGAGTCCGCCGCCCGGCAGGGCGCGGGTTCCTGAGCGGGCGACGCGCCGTGCTGCCGGCAAACGACCGTGACCGAGGAGCCCACGGGTGAGCGAGAGCGACCGGACGCGGGAGCGCCTCGTGGGGATCTACCGAAGGAAGGCGAAGCACTACGACGTGACCTCCCGGCTCTATCCCGTGCCCTTCTACCCCCAGAGGTCACAACGCCTCCGGGCCGTCCAGGCGCTCGGCCTTCGCTCGGGAGACACCGTGGTCGACGTCGCGTGCGGCACGGGTCTGAACTTCCCTCTGATCGAGGAGGCGATCGGCCCCGACGGGCGGATCGTCGGGGTCGACCTGACCGACGCGATGCTCGCCCGGGCGCAGGACCGGATCGAGCTGAACGGCTGGAGCAACGTCAGCCTCGTCCAGGCCGACGCCGCCGACTTCGGCTTCCCGGCCGGGGTGGACGCGGTCCTGTCGACATATGCGCTGTCGCAGGTCCCCGAGTGCGCGGCGGTCGTCGGTCACGGCGCCGCCGCGCTGCGCGGAGGCGGCCGACTGGTCGTCCTCGACCTCAAGGTTCCCGACGGCGCGCCTCGGTGGCTGGCGCAGGTCGGCGCCGTGGCGGTGCGGCGCTTCGCGTCGATCGACGCCTGGCTCGCGCACCGCCCGTGGGAGACGATCCGCGCCGCCATCTGGACCGAGCTGGCCGATCCCTCCTGGACCGACCTGTTCCTCGGGACCGCGTTCCTCGCGGCGGGATCGCGTCGGGGTGAACCGATGCCGGGACTCATCCGTCTACCAGGAGAGGAGGACACATGCTCGGGGCCCGCACTCCCTGTCAGCGAGGTCGCGCCAACAGGTCCTTGTGGTGCACGGTGACCGACAGCCGGCCGGCTGCGATCTCGGCCAGTCGTCGCTCCGCGTATGGTTTGGCCTGTACGGCGAGCTCCGGTCGCTGCTCCACTGCAGCCCCCACCCAGCCCGTGAACCATTCCGTCACCAGGGTGGCGTCAGCCTGCCCGAGCCGCCACGGGCTCGGACGCATGGTCACGTCTGCGCCGGCCTTCCTGAAGGCCGCGTCGGCGGCGCTGACCGCCGCCGGGCCGATCAGGTCGCCCCTGTCGGTCCTGCGCTGCTGGTGCGCGTTGAACGCGTCGGTGACGGGCGCGTCGAGCGGGTCGCTCGGCCAGAGCTCGACCCTGCCGGTGACGGTGAGTGCGACGAGCGTGGGGCAACCCGCTTCAACGCAGGTCGTGACGAACCGCTCGAGCTCGTCCGCCGTGAACACGTCGAGCAGCGCCGAGGCGGTGACCAGATCTGCGCCTGCGAGCGCGTCGCGCTTCAGCCGCGTGATCTCGCTCCACCGGGTCTCGACGGTGATCGGATCGCCGCCGGGGGAGCTCCCCAGCGGGTTCGCGGCGGCGAGCTGGAGCAGCTCGTCGTCCCGGTCGTACAGGACCCAGTGCTGCGGAGCGGCCAGACGAGGGGCGAGCCACCGGGCCATCGAGCCGGTCCCGCAGCCCAGGTCGTGGACGACGAGGCGGCCGGGAGCCATGGACGCCCGGACCTGCGCGACGAGCTCTTCGGAGCGAGCTGCCGCGTCGGCGGGCTCGCGCAGCTTCAGCCAGCCGTGGAACGGCAGCACCGGGACTCCCATGGGTCGCTCACCTCTCCGTCGATGAACCGGACGGTACCAACGCTCGCCACGCTGACGTGACGGATAGAGGAGGTGTCGTGCTCGCTGATCGGAGCGGGTGGATGGTCGGACCGGCGGCGCTCGTGGCGCTGCTCGCCGCGCTCGGGGCGGCCACAGGCCTGAGCCCGATCGGCTGGGCCGTCGGGCTGGCGTGCGGCGCGGTGGGGGCTGTCGTGGAGGGCCGTGCCCTGTCCCGCTACGCCCACAAGCGGGGGGCGGCCGACATGGTCACGCTGACCCGGGCGGTGCTGGCCTGCAGTGTGGCGGCCCTGGTCGCGGAATCGTTCCTCCGGACGCCGGCGGTCGGGGCGCTCGTGACCCTCACGGTTCCCGCTCTCGCGCTCGACGCGGTGGACGGGCAGGTAGCGCGGCGGACGCGCACGGCATCGCCGTTCGGTGCGTGGTTCGACGGGGAGGTCGACGCCTTCCTGATCCTGGTGCTCAGCGTGACCGTCGCCCGGTCGGTGGGCGTCTGGGTGCTCGCGATGGGCGGCGTCCGGTACGCCTTCGGGCTGGCTGGGCGAGGCCTGCCCTGGCTGCGGGCCCCGCTTCCGCCGCGTTACTGGCGCAAGGTGGTGACGGCGACCGTGGGGATTGCGCTTGCCGCGGCCGCGGCGGGTGTCGGGCCGGTTGTCGTGACGGACGCCGCGCTGCTCGTCGCGCTCGCACTGCTGGCCGAGTCGTTCGGCCGGGACGTGCTCTGGCTGTGGAACCGTCGAACGGCCACACGTGCCCTGGTGGCGCCTCGCCCAACGGCGGTCGCCATCGGCCGTGAGGGCTCCGGGGTTGACGTCGTGCGCACCTGGGGCGAACGGCGCCGGCTCACCCGCGGCGGGCGATTCCACGGCACCTGACCTGCGCCACCATCGGATCACGCCGGTTCGGCGCGGGCCGCCGCCCTCGGGGCGCGACTCCCAGTGCTCGGCCGAGGGAGGTCGCAGTGAGTCGAAGGCGTGCGGGACGATGGGCTGCGGGCGTGGCTCTGGTGAGTGCGGCCGTCCTGCTCGGAGGGTGCACGTCCGGTAACCCGGAGTCCGCGCTCGACCGGGCCGAGGCCCAGGTCGCCGAGAAGGAGAAGGCGCTGGCGGACGCGCAGGCCGCGGCCACCGAGACGACCGACGCGTTCTGCACCAGCGCCGCCGGCTATGTGACCGCGCTCGACCGCTACGGGGACGTGCTCACCGCCGAGGGGCCGACGGTCGGCGACGTCTCGACCGCGGGCGCCGACCTGCTCGAGCCCCGGCAGGACGTGCTCGCGGACGGGCAGGCCGCACAGGAGGCGCGCAAGACGGTTGCCGACGCGGAGAACGCTCTTGCGGAGGCGAACGCGACCCTGGCGAACCTGCAGGCGTCGGCGAGCGGGTCGACGGAGCCCTCCTCCACGCCGTCGCCCTCCGTCGCGACGCCCGTGCCGGTGGCCCCGGCCGAGTCCGTCGCCAGGGTGAAGCAGGCCGATGCCGACTTCACGACCGCGCAGCAGGAGATCACGGACGACACCCCGCTTGATGAGGCGTCCGAGAAGTTCAACGCGGCGGCGGTTGCGCTGGAGGTGTCGTGGCTCCGGCTCGTTGCCGACGCCGGGTGTGTCTCGGACGAGCAGCTCGTCCAGGGGCAGAAGGCCGTTCTCGCCTACACCACCGCGCTCCAACAGTCCCTCGCCGACGCCGGGTACTACGCCGGCAAGGCCGACGGCGTCTACGGACCCGACACGGTGGCCGCGGTCGAGGCTCTCCAAGAGGCGCACGAGCTACCCGTGACCGGTGTGGTCGACGCCGCGACCGAGGAGGCGCTGCGCACGGACCTCGCGGCGAAGGGTGAGGCGGCGGCGCAGTCGGCGGTCGCGACGACGGCCGCCCTCCAGCAGACCCTTCATCTGCTCGGGTACTGGGACGGGCCGGTGGACGGGAAGGAGTCCGACGCGCTCACGCAGGCGCTGAAGAAGTTCCAGACCGACCTCGGCGTCCCGCCGACCGGTGTCGTCGACGCCGCGACGGTCGCAGCGTTCGAGGCCGCGATCGCCCAGGCGAAGCAGCCGGAGCCCGCGCCGTCGGCGACCGCGTCGCCCGTGCCCGCGCCGTCCGGGTCCGCGACCCCGGCGCGCTGAGCCGCAGCCCGCCGCCCTGCCGCGTACTGCTCAGGTGACCGAGCGCCCGGGGCGAGGGGCCGGTGGTCCCTACGGATGGCCGCGCCGTCGTGCGCATACTCGGCGAAAGGCCTGCGGTCGACAGTGTCCGCGACGGCCCGTGGACGAAGGAGTCGCACATGTCTGCACGAGTTCTTGTCCTCGGTGGGAGCTTCGCCGGGATGACCGCTGCCGTGTCGATCAAGAACCAGCTCGGCGACGAGGCGGAGGTGACGGTCGTCGCCGACCGGGAGCTGTTCGTCTTCAACCCGTCCCTCATCTGGCTGCCGTTCGGTGACCGTGCGCGCGCCGGGATCTCGTTCGCGCTCGCACCGACGTTCGCGCGCCGCGGCGTGCGGTTCGTCCATGCGGCCGCGACGGCGATCGACCCCGACGGGCACCAGGTCGAGACGACGGAGGGAACGTTCGACTACGACTACCTCGTCGTCGCGACCGGGTACCGCAACGACCTCGACGTCGTGCCCGGCATGCGCGACACGCACACCATCACGAGCCTGCCTGCCGCCGAGCGGACTGCGAAGGCCTGGACCGAGTTCCTTCAGGACCCGGGCGACGTCGTCATCGGCGCGACGCAGCGCGCCTCGTGCTTCGGCGCGGCGTACGAGTTCCTGTTCAACACCTCCCACCAGCTGCGCAAGGTGGGTCTGCACAAGAAGGTCACGCTCACGTACGTGACCGCCGAGCCGTACGCCGGGCACTTCGGGATCGACGGCATGCCCGGCGCGAAGACGATGATGGGCATGTTCGCGAAGATGGAGGGCATCCGGGTCGTCACCGGGCAGGCGATGAAAGAGATCGTTCCCGACCGGATCGTCCTCGAGGGGGGCGGCGAGCTGCCCTACAAGTTCGCGATGGTGGTGCCACCGTTCCGCGGCCAGGACTTCCTCGCCGAGACACCGAAGCTGGTCGACGCCGGCAACTACGTGCCGGTGCGGTCCACCTACCAGTCGCTGGAGTACGACGACGTCTACGCCGTCGGCATCGCGGCTGCGGTGCCTGCGCCGTGGGTGACGCAGGTGCCGGTCGGCATCCCGAAGACGGGCTTCCCGAGCGAGCAGCAGGCGCACGTCGCGGCGAACAACATCGTGGCGCAGGTGCGCGGGCAGGAGCCGACGCACGAGAAGCCGTTCGGCAGGATCCCCGCACTGTGCATCATGGACGCCGGCAACAACGGGGTCGCGATGGTCGCGGACGCGATGCTGCCGCCCCGCAAGGCCGCGGTCATGATCCCCGGCCCGCAGAACCACTGGGCGAAGATCGCGTTCGAGAAGTACTCGATCGCCAAGATGCGCGCCGGGGCGGTCGGCCTGCCGTAGAACGGCCTCAGAGCACGTCGACGGTGATCTGCTGGACGACCGACCGCGGACCGCTCGCGACGAGTGGGTCGCCGTGCATGTGGGCCTCGACCAGGTCGGCGATGAGCTCGGGAGAGCTGAAGTTGAGCGCGTGCGCGCCGGGGACGGTGACGATGTCCACGTGGGGGAGCACGGCGAGCACGGGTGCGTTGGCGATGCGCACCAGCGGGTCGTGCCGACCGGCGACGACCAGCGTGGGAACGACGAGGTGGGGGAGGCTCTCGAGCGTCGGGTACCGGGTCATCGCCGCGAACAACGAGAGGCTGCGCAGGGCTCCGAACCGGAGGTAGTCGCGAGCCGCGATCGGCAGCATCGACGGCGGCTCACGGTACCCGTCCGCCGCCATCTGCCGGATCGCCCGGGCCAGCGGCTGGTTGTTCGGCCCGCCCGCGGGCGAGACCAGCACGGCCCGCTCGATCCGCTCCGGGAACGCGGTGGCCACCTCGATGATGACCGGGCAGCCCAGCGAGTTGCCGACGAGCGTCGCCTTCTCGATCCCCATGACGTCGAAGTAGCCGATGAGCGCCCGGGCCAGCCCGCGGATGTCGGGGCCGGGGTCGGGCCGGATGCTCCTCCCCATGCCCGGCAGGTCGGGCACGAACGTCCGGTAGCGCCGTGCGAGCAGTGCCGCCGTCGGCTCCAGGTAGCGCCCCGAGATGGCGAAGCCATGGACGTGGACCATCGCGGGCGCGTCGTCGCCGGCGTCGACGCAGTAGCGGTGGAACATCGGCAGGCCGTCGACGAGGACCCAGCCCGGACGCAGCGGCGCGAGCGGTTCCCACCACCTGGCTCGGCCGCCCTTCCGGGCTTCGGCTGACGTGGGGGAGCCGTCAGGAGCTGATGAGCTGGTCGACATCGTGCTCCTCCACGTGACGCCGGGGTGCCAGGGAAACGGTGGCAGGAGACGGCGGGAGAACGCATCACCCGACTCGGGTGACGATGGCTGCTTCGCCGCAAGGTCGACGGACGGCGCGATGGCGAGGTTCAGGCGGACCGGTGATGGTAGGACCTGTGGCGGATGAGGCGCTGGCGTTCTGGCTGAGCAGTCCCGGCCATGGCGAGATCAGACGGGTGTCGCTGCCGGCGCGCGGTGCGGACGATGTGGTCGTCCGCACCGTCCGGTCTGGCGTGAGCCGCGGCACCGAGTCCCTCGTGTTCCGCGGGGACGTACCACCGGACCAGTACACCGCCATGCGTGCCCCTTTCCAGGAGGGCGAGCTCCCAGGACCGGTCAAGTACGGCTACCTGAACGTCGGGGTCGTCGAGGAGGGGCCGTCGGGTCTCCGCGGTCGCACCGTCTTCTGCCTCTTCCCGCACCAGACCCGGTACGTCGTCCCGGCCGCATCCGTCGTCGTCGTGCCCGACGACGTGCCCGCGTCCCGGGCCGTCCTGGCCGGCACGGTCGAGACCGCGGTCAACGCGCTGTGGGACGCGGCGCCTCTTGTCGGGGACCGCGTGACCGTCGTCGGGGCAGGCATGGTGGGGTGCTCCGTGGCCCGGCTGCTCGCCGGGATCCCCGGGGCGGAGATCGAGCTGGTCGACGTCGACGAGGACAAGGCCAAGGTCGCCGCAGCCATCGGCGTCGGGTTCTCGCTGCCTGAGGGCGCGCGCGGTGCGCGCGACCTGGTGCTGCACACGAGCGCGACCTCCGAAGGGCTGCAGCTGGCGCTCGACCTGCTCACCTCCGACGGAACGGTCGTCGACCTGAGCTGGTACGGCGACGCCGCCGTCCGGCTCGCGCTCGGGGGTGCGTTCCACTCCCGCCGGCTGACGATCCGGGCGAGCCAGGTCGGAGCCGTCGCCCGTTCACGCCGTGACAAACGGTCGACGCGGGACCGGCTCGCGCTCGCCCTGGAGCTCCTGCGCGACACCGCCTTCGACGCGCTGATCACCGGGGAGTCGGAGTTCGAAGAGCTGCCCGACGTCATGGCCCGGCTCGCCACGGGCCGGCTTCCCGGGCTCTGCCACACGATCGCCTACGAGGGGTGAGGCATGTTCACCGTGACCGTTCGCGACCACATGATGATCGCGCACAGCTTTCGCGGGGAGGTCTTCGGGCCCGCGCAGCGGCTGCACGGGGCGACGTTCGTCGTCGACGCGACGTTCTGCCGCGCCGTGCTCGACGCGGACGACGTCGTGGTCGACATCGGGCGGGCGGGCGACGCTCTGAAGGCCGTCCTGGCGGAGCTCTCCTATCGCAACCTCGACGACGAGGCGGCCCTGGCGGGCATGAACACGACGACGGAGGCGTTGGCGCAGGTGATCGCCGACCGGCTGGCCACCAGGATCGAGGCCGGCGAGCTGGGCGCCGGGGCCCGGGACCTGACCAGGCTCGTCGTGACTCTGCACGAGTCGCACGTCGCCTGGGCGAGCTACGAGCGCGAGCTGTGACCACCGTCCACGTCGTCGTCCCGGACGCGTTCGACGACCCGCAGCGCCCCAGCGGCGGCAACGTCTACGACCGCCGGCTGTGCGAGGAGCTGGCTCGCCTCGGCCGGTCGGTCCGGGTGCTCCGGGTGCCCGGCCCGTGGCCCGGCAGCGGCGACGGCGCGGAGCGCGCGCTCGCGAACGTGCTGGCCGGCGTCCCGGACGGAGAGGTCGTCGTCATCGACGGCCTGGTCGGGTCCGGCCGGCCCGATGCCGTGCTGCCCCACGCGGGCCGGCTTCGTCTGGTCATGCTCGTGCACATGCCGCTCGGGGGAGTCGCCGGGGACGACGACGCGGTCCGCGTCCGC